>JAFMEI010000052.1 GCA_017856815.1 Ilumatobacteraceae bacterium | reverse complement strand
ATAGATTGCGATGACGCTAATCCATACACCTCGGACTCTTTTGATGGCAGCCAGTGCAACTACGAGACGAATTACTTGGACTCTGACCTCGACGGCTCATCCGCCGATAGCGCAGTGGGTGGATCACCCGACTGCGATGACACGGACCCCAGCATTAATCCATACGCGTACGACACTCCTGGAGACGGTGTTGATCAGGACTGTGACGGCATGGATGCCTTAGAGGATCCGCAGGTCTAGTGTTTTGCCATGCCTAGTGATTTCACCCTCAAGTCAATGAATGCCATCCATCGAGCCATCTTGAAAGTGAGTTTTGGCAAGTACGGCTGGCAAGCAGCGGGCATGCCCGTGTTGGAATTAACAACGATCGGTCGAAAAAGCGGTGAGCCACGCTCCTGCATGCTTACTTCCCCACTGCAAGTTGGTGATGTTTATGTGATCGTGGCTTCTCGTGGTGGTGATGATCACCATCCCGCATGGTTTTTGAATCTGCAATCAAATCCAGAAGTCACCGTCTCTATTCGTGGCGGACAACCCGAAAAGAAGCGCGCTCGAATAGCGTCTGAGCAAGAGCGTGCAGAGATGTGGCCAAAGATAACCACGAAATTTCGCAACTACGGTGGCTACCAGGAAAAGACTTCACGGGAAATTCCTGTGATTCTTCTGGAGTCAATTAGTAGTTGAGTTCGTCATCTGCGACGACAAGGTTTTAGACAAGCCTAGATTGCATCAATGACGGCTGATCGAAGGGTGATAATCCGTTCGATCACATGGTTGCGCGTGACAAACCGATAAGGCGTGTACTCAGTTGTGTACCCGTATCCACCGTGTATCTGGATCGCGTGCTCACCGTTTATTCGTGCAGCCTCGTTGGCGTTAAATCGCGCGGCTAAGGCTTCACTTCGGGCGCTTTCGAATCGCGCTTCCACCGCAAGTGCGGCGAAAAACAACTGTGACTCGGCCAGCTCGCAGCGCGAAGCCATGTATGCGGCATAGGTCTTGAGGGCCTGGAACGAGCCAATGGGCTTACCGAACTGTTCCCGTGTTTTTGAGTATTCAACGGATATTCGCATTACCTCAATCGCCATGCCAACGGAAATTGCAGCGGCAAGTATCAGCGCCCTCTCGTATAGCGAAGATGCGCCTGAGTCGACAAGATGCAGAGCATGAACATTGTCGAACTTGGCCCGCCCGACTGCCAGAGAGATGTCAACTGAATCAACTGGCTCAACGGCCACATTTTCCATCGCGTAAATCGCTGACTTATTCGGCGTAATCATCACTGCATAGTCAGCACGTTCGGTATGAACCAATGAAATGTCGCCAGAAAAACTCGCGGAGGCTTCGTCTGTGTTCAATGGCGTGGCCAAGGCAACTCGCACCTCGCCAGAGATGATCTTTGCAACTAATTCATGGTCACCCGCTGTGGCCGCAACGTGGGCAGCCAAAACACCAGACAAGAAAGGGCCTGGGGCGAGTCCGCGCCCGAGTTCACGAAACAAGATCGCTTCTTCGGCCAGGCCGTAACCAACTCCACCTGCTTCTTCGGAAAGTCCGAGTGACAACCAACCAAGGTTGCAACACTCTTGCCATAGTTCGTCTGCAATCTCTGGCTCTGTTCGCTTGAAAGAGTGACCATGGCCCCGAACTGGGAACTTCTCGGTCAGAAATGCCGCGACCGTGCGTTCGATCTCATCCTGCTCTGGTGACTGCATCATGTCCATAGTTGTTTCCTATCCCCGAGGCATTCCGAGCACGCGCTCACTCACGATATTGCGTTGAATCTCTGAAGTACCACCGGCGATGGACCCAGAGAACGAGCCGAGCCAAGCGGCAGTTGAGACTCCACCGTCACGATGGCTACCTCCAAAGGCCAGGGCTTCAATACCCAAAATATCCACACCGAGCCTTGCAAGTTTTTGGTTGAGATCAGACATGACCAATTTCAGGATCGAGCCCTCTGGGCCTGGCGCATCTTGACGCATATTGCGCGAAATCGCCCTATAGGTCGCCGAACGAAGAGCCATAATCTCGGCTTTCAATGAAAGCAGCTTGCGCCGATATTCATCGTCTTGGAAGTAAGTGCGCTTCCCATCCGGACTCTTCTTGTGTCGCGCAATGTCAATGAGTTCTTCGATTGTCGTTGTCAGTTCAATGATCGCGGCCATGAAACCAGTGCCCCGCTCAAAGGACAGCGTGGACATTGCCACACTCCATCCATCATTCAAATTTCCAACGACACTGCTTAGCGGCAATCTCACTTCGTCGTAGAAAACTTCACAAAATTCAGCGCCGCGAATAATGGTGGGAATCTGCCGTATCGTAATTCCAGGCGCATGCATGTCACAGATGACCCAGCTAATGCCCTTGTGCTTTGGCGCATCTGGATCTGTACGAACAAGCAACTCCTGATAGTCGGCAATGTGCGCAAAACTCGTCCAAATCTTTTGACCAGTGATTACGAGTTGATCGCCATCGACCACGGCTTTTGTAGACAACGAAGCAAGGTCAGAACCCGAGCCGGGCTCTGAAAAACCCTGACACCACACCACCTCACCTTTCAAGATCTTGGGAAGGTGAAACGTTTTTTGCTCCTCAGTCGCGCGAGCAATAAGCGTTGGCCCACCATGATTAATGCCCACAAAATTGGCCCCAAGATAAGGCGCCTTGGCCTTGGCGTATTCCTCAAACCAGATCAACTGAGCGATAGTGCCGAGTTCACGACCCCCATAAGCCTTGGGCCAGGCGATGCCAGCCCAGCCGTTGTCATAAAGCGTGCGTTGCCACGCGAGGTCGTAGTTGCGTTGTTCGAGATCATCAGACTTCGGGCGGGGTTCGCTTGGCTTGTTCTCTTCAAGCCATGTGCGTACTTGTTCCCGAAATGAGCGCTCCTCAAGCGTGAACTCAAGATCCATTTACTTTTACCTCGATCCTTGCTCTTTCACTCTATGGTGACGGCTCGTTCTGGGCAGGCTCGGACAGCCTCCCGTGCCTTTTGTTCCAACTCAGGCGGCACTGACGCATGGATGTCAATCAAAAAACCATGTCCATGATCATCGGCATCTACGAGTTCTGGCAGCAGGTCCCAGCAACGTCCATGCCCTTCACAAAGTTCTGCATCAATTCTCAGTTTCATTAAGCCCACACGAGTGGCAGGTGGTCTACACCTCGCAGAACCGAGCTGTTCCAAATGACCTTTTCACCTGGTGCAAGGGAGTACTCAGGGATTCTGTCATGCCAGCGGCGCACAACTGTGCGCAGCTCCATTCTCGCAAGATTTGAACCAAGGCAACGATGCGGACCCCCACCGAAGGCAAAGTTACGCATGTCTCCCCTCCGGACATCAATGGTGTCGGCGCCTTCCAGACCATTTGGATCCAAGTTTGCCGACGCTATAGCGATCATCACTTTGTCTCCTGCTTTCACACTTTCACCGTTGGGCAAAACCAGATCATGTGTGGCTTCTCGCGAAACCATCTGCACAGGTGTTTCGCTTCGCAGCAGTTCTTCTACAAGGTTTATTTCTGAGCCAGGCTCTTCTGCCAACATCTTGCGTGCTTCGGGATGCGCAATCAGGTAGGCAAAAATGCACTCAAGTGACACCGTTACTGTGTCCAGGCCAGCGGTGAAAAAGAGCAAGCAAGTACGAACGATTTCGCTATCGGTCAACTTGCGTCCATCAATCTCACTCTCAACTAAGTAAGTGATCAGGTCATCTTTTGGTGCTGCACGCCTTGCATATGCCTCGGTGGCCATGAGAGTACAGACCTCTACCGCGGTCTGGCGGCGAAGCACATCAGCTTCTTCAGAACTCGATGTGAAAGCTTCCGCCCGAAGCAAATAGTCCTTCCACTTAATGAACTGATCAAACTCCGACAACGGAAGTCCAAAGAGGCTAAGAAATGTGGAACACGGCAATGGCACCGCAACATCCTCGGAAAAATCACACGCACCTTTGTCAATAAACTGATCAATCAGATCATTTGTGTGCTTATCGACAGCCGGCTGGAGACTTGCCATCTTCTTGGGTGCAAAGTACGGATCAAGCAGACGCCGGTACTTGACGTGTTCTGGTGGATCAACGTTCAGTGGGATCAGGGGCTCATCTTGTCCATTGATCCCACCAAAGGCTGATGTGAAGGTCTCCCAATCACGAAGGGCGCCCTCAACATCTGACCGGTTTGAGAGCACAACGAGACCAGGAAACTCTTCGGTCTTAGTCGTATTAGCCGCCCGCAATTTGGCGAAGTAGTCCATTGGGCACGCCGACCGTTCATAAGCCAGTGCACTCTTATCTCCCCCTGCATACATCGGACCCCCATCCTTTAAGTTGCAACTGTCTTTATGTTAATCCTCGTATTGAGACTTGAAAGTTGGTGTTGATTAGCCTTCTCCCATGAAAGTTGCCGTTGTCCAGCACAACATCACATGGTGTGACCGCGAGACGAACTTCGCTCGCCTAGCGCCAATGATTGGCGATGCTGCATCCGCAGGCGCCCGTTTGGTTGTACTAACGGAGACCTTTGCCACTGGATTCGCGGTCGAAGATGCATCTATTGCCGAGGAAGTCGGTGGGCCATCTTCGTCGTTTCTCGCGTCTATGGCACAGACCCATAACGTTTGGGTTGCTGGCTCGTGTCTTGAATCTGCAGATGGCGGTGACGGTGCCCCAATGGTGAACTCTCTTGTTGTGGCAAACCCTCAGGGACTTCAATACCGATACCACAAGATTCATCCCTTCACATTCGGTAGCGAAGCAACACATGTGAGAGCTGGCCAAAATTTTCTCACACTCGACATTGAAGGCGTCAGAACATCTCTATTCGTTTGTTATGACCTGCGCTTCGCAGACGAATTCTGGAAGCTCGCACCAGAGACCGACCTCTATCTGGTTCCTGCGAACTGGCCGATTAAACGCCAAAGCCATTGGTCAGCGTTGTTGCGAGCGCGAGCAATTGAGAATCAGGCTTATGTGGTTGGCTGCAACCGTGTTGGTGAAGGTCGTGCAGTTGCATACGGCGGAGAAAGCATGATTCTTGATCCCTGGGGTGCCGATCTTGCAGTGGCTGCAAACGACGAATGCATCATCTATGGCGAGATTGATCCTGGTGTCGTTGCAGACACACGCGCCAAGTTTCCGTTTATCCAAGACCGACGCTGAACGTTCTATTCAGCCAATCGACATAGAAAGTCCGGCAGACACCCGCAACGTTTCTCCTGATACGAAACGAGCTTGTTCTGAAACCAAATACAGCATTGCTTCCACAATGTCTCGCTCTTCGCCTTCGATCGGAAGTATTTGTTGTGCCATCACACCTTTAACCATCTCAGGTGGTAATTCTTCACGAATTGTTTCAGTGAAAATCAGGCCTGGCGCAATCGCGTTGACACGGATGCCGAATGGTCCGAGCTCGCGCGCAGAGGCCATTGTGAGCCCACGTACTGCAAGTTTTGTGACCCCATAAGCAGTGCCCGCGCCGTAGCCGGCAGCAGATGAGATATTGATAATGCTTGCATTGGGCCGACCCTTCATGATCTCTTGTGCAGCCAGCGTGCAGATAATCGTGCCCATCACATTGGTGTCAAACAATCGCCGTAGCCGTGGAACGCCGGTAGTGGCCATCGGCACTGCAAACTCAGCAGAGTGAAGACCAGCGTTGTTGATAAGGATGTCAACGCCGCCGTGATTGTCGACGGTCTCGGTCATGAGTCGAGCAATTTGTTCCTCGTCATTGACGTCAGCAGCAAAGGCGCTTGCAGAGCCGCCTGCATTGCGAATTTCAACTGCGGCTTGTTCTCCGGCCTCGGCATCAATGTCCACCTGGACTACGTGAGCGCCCCGTGCGGCCAGAGCATGCCCGAATGCCTTGCCAAAACCGCGGCCACCCCCCGTGATAATCGCAACTCTCCCTTTGTGCTCCTGTGCCGACATTTTGGCCGCCTCCTCAGATTTCGTCTTATTCAAATTTGGTTCGTAAACGGTGAGTAGGTGCCATCGAGCACTTCAAAGTGTCCCATCGTGCGTCCCGTGACTTGTGAGGGATCAATAACCGCAAGGCGTACGACAGCTTCGGCAAAATCTTCTGCCGATCCATAGTTGTCGAATGTCTGCGAGTAGTAGTCAACTCCCGGCGTACGAATCGCCATTGAGGGCGAAAGTGCGTTCACTGAAATGTTGTGTGGCTGCAACTCGAAGGCTGCCGATTGTGTCAGGTGCTCAAGTGCAGCTTTGGATCCCCCATAGCCGGGAAGAATTCCTGCGGCCCGGTCAACGTACGGCCCATTACCAGGCATCCTCGATGCGCCAGAGCTGATGTTCACTATCGCCCCGCCACCATTACTGATCATGTCGGCTGCGACAAGTTGCGTGAGTTCGTATGCAGCGAATACCGCGATCTCAAAGTGGCGCCGAAATGCGCCAAGCGGTGTTCCGAGAAATGCCGGCCAATCGGCTTGCTTTACGGCTGATGCAGTTTTGGCTTCGGACTTTTTGGGTTTTGCCTCTTCTCCTGGTTTTGGTGGTCTGCCAGGAGCTGTAAAAGCGGCATTGTTAACGAGGATTGATGCGGGTCCGAGTGCGGCTTTGGCCTCAGCGTGAATGCGTTGCACATCACCTGGCTCCAAAAGGTCTCCGCGAATGGCTATTGCAGTTCCGCCAACTGCTTCAATCGCCGCCACGGTCTCGCCAATCGTTCCTGGCAACTTGTCGTTCCACACTTGTTCAGTTCGAGCGACAACTGCAACATGTGCACCTTCTGCACCAAGCGCAACCGCAATCGCCCGCCCAAGTCCTCGGCTTGCTCCAGTAACTATCGCAACTCGGCCTTTAAGACGACCAGACATCAGAGTTCCTCCCACGTAGCTGTGCGTTTTTCCATCAAGGCTTTCGCGGCTTCAGCCGGGTTGCCGGTGAAAGCGGTCAACATTTGAATTCGGTCCTCAATCATTTTTGCGTGACGCAAGCCAGGAGCATCCAACGCGGCGTTGAGTCCGATCTTGGTTTGCCAAACACCGAGATGATTGTTCGCTGCGATGCGATTAGCCATTACAACCGCATCGTCGATGAGTGAGCCTGGTGCTGTGACCTCATGAACCAAACCGATTCGGAAAGCTTCGTCTGACTCGACCACGCGACCCGTCAACATCATTTCGCGCGCCGCGCCCGCGCCAACGATCCGTGGCAGTAGGTAACTGGTACCCATGTCCATTGAAGAAAATCCAGCTTTGATGAAAGCCGATCCAAACCGCGCCTCGGTGCTCGCAATCCGAACATCGCAGTGAAGAGCAAACGCGAGCCCACCGCCTACCGCGGCACCATTGACTGCTGCGATAAAAGGTGTGGGGCTCTCATAGATCTCTGTAAACATGTTCGTGCAACGCTCTTGCATGTCGAAGTTCGTCTTGAGTCGGGTTCGTGCTTGAGGCACCCAAGCTTTTCCTGTGCCACTGAGATCAGCCCCCGCGCAAAACCCGCGCCCTTGACCAGTGAGGATTGCCACTCGCCACTTATTGATGTTGCTTACTTCATCGATTGCGGCATACATGCCGTCCATCAGCTCGCCATCGATGGCATTCAGCCGGTCCGGACGATTCATTGTGATGAGAGCGATCCCCTCACCGACGGTAGTTAGTTCAACTGCTGCCATTATCTGTTCCTATCTGTTCAATTCTTGACGGATCGTCGTTAAATTATGCGTTCCAACCTGGACGTCGCTGAACACCGAGATTCATCTTGTCGATCAAATCAGGATCAAGTTTTGGCGCAAAGTTGTTGTACAAGAACTCAGACTCACGATGCGGAAGAATCACTTCTTCACCGTTCAAGATTGAATCAACAATTGCCACACTTGTGTCACGTAGTGCCGATTCGGGTTTTTGCCCTTGGCTTGGAACCGCAAGATCCCTCGCCAAGCCAGTCTCCAGACCTGGTGGGAAAACTTCCATCACCCGCACTCCTGATTCCCGCAGTTGACGTCGAAGAATGAGGGTGAACATGTGCAGCCCAGCCTTTGTCGAGCAGTACATGATGTTGGCCTCAAGCGGGATTAGAGAGCCGGGGGTGTTGATCATTACTAGACCGCTTGAGTCTTTTGCGTGACCCGAATCAGCACGCAACTTAAGCCACTTACGTGTGAGCTCTATTGGCGCGATGTAGTTGATATCAATTTCATCACGAGCATGATCACTACTCAGAGTGAAGGGATCCGCGTAGTCATGCGCCTTATTGATCGCAGCATTGTTGATGAATACATCAACTGAGCCAAACTTTGCGGCTACTTCTTCGAAGAGATGATCACGATCTGCTTCCACTGAAACATCGCATTGAATCGTGGTTAACCCCGGCATCTCCTGACTCGCGGAATCAAGGGTCACCTGATTGCGGCCACAGATAATCGTTGTCCAGCCTTTTGCATGGAACGCGCGGGTCATCTCAAGACCGATACCCGCGTTACCACCAGTAATCAACACCGTGTTACCCGAGTAATTCATGTTCCCCCTATGTACTGGCGATAACTCAGCGCACTCCCATTGAGCGAAGCGCTGCCACCACACCGCCATCAACCAGGAGATCGATGCCCGTAACAAAAGATGTAGCAGGGTCGGCAAGCCAAGCAACCGCGTTAGCGATGTCATCGGGAGTGCCTATCCGCTTCGTTGCTGAAGCTTCAATCATTTGACGCATTGCATCGCCCGAAGCGCCCTCCAACTCCTGCTGCCCCATTGGAGTTGAGATGATTCCAGGACTGATCGAAGCGATGCGTGCGCCTTTTGCGCCCCACTGCATTGCCGAAACTTGCACACGCACTTGGTTTGCGCGCTTGGCAATGCTGTAAGCCGATCCGGAATCCATCGTCGCTGGATTGAGGATCTCCAAATTTGCCAACTCTGCTGTTGGCGTGGTTGCCAGCAGATGTTCGATGTCTGTGGCCATGGGCATCAAAGTGCCGGCCATTGACGCAATGCAAATAAGCACCGCACCAGGGCCGACCACTTCCACAAATTCGTCAATTACATACGCCGTGCCCATCACGTCTACATCGACAATTTGTTTAGGGGTGGCCTGCACTGGCGAAACACCAGCTGTGTGCACGATGACCTTGATCTCGCCTTTGGATGCCGCAATCGAGACCAGATTACGAACTGACTCTTGGCTCGAGACGTCAGATTCAACGGTGGTGATGTCGTGGCCTTCGTTGTGCAACATTTCGCCAACTTGGGACAACATCTTTGAGTTGTAGTCAGCCAGAACAACACTGCGACCCGCGCCAAGACGACGTGCTACTGCAATGCCCATGCCACCACATCCGGTGACAACGAGAACCTCTTTGGTAGTCATGTCCCGTCAGCCATTGCCTAGGGCAAATATCAAGGAGCTGGCCAGGCGACGATCTTGGTCTCGAGGTATTGGTTGAAGCCCTCGATGCCGTTCTGGCGACCAACTCCGCTGTCCTTGTAACCGCCGTATGGCATATCGGCGCCGTACCAGCCGCCACCGTTGACCGAGAACGAACCGGTACGAATACGGCGCGCAATACGTACGCCGCGCTCGTGATCGGTGGTGTAAACACCGCCAGAGAGTCCGTAGATTGAGTCGTTGGCGATCTGAATCGCGTGTTCCTCATTGTCGTAAGGAATCACAGCCAGTACTGGACCAAAGATCTCTTCGCGTGCGATCGTCATTGAGTTGTCTACATCGGCAAACAGTGTTGGCTCAACGAACCAGCCCTTTGGATGCTTTTCCGGGCGGCCGCCACCGACGATAAGTCGAGCGCCTTCGGCCTTGCCCTTTTCGATGTAGCCAAGGATCCGCTCGCGCTGCAGCTTGCTCACCTGTGGTCCCATCATGACGCCCATTTCCTGAGGGTCACCGTATGGGAAGTTTTGGAATGCAGCCTCAAGGATTTCAAGCGACCGCTTGTAGAACTGGCGAGGAATAAGTGCGCGGGTCTGCATTGCGCAGCCCTGACCACCGTGAACACATGCACCGAATGCCAGCATCGGAATCAATGCTTCGATATCCACGTCGTCCATCACCATCGCAGCAGACTTGCCACCGAGTTCAAGGAAGACACGCTTCAACGTTGGAGCACCAAGCTCCATGATTCGCTTACCAACTCGTGTGGAGCCAGTGAATGAAATCTGGTCAACCTTTGGGGAAAGAGTGAGCTCCTCGCCGACCATGTGATCTGCAGAGGTAACGACGTTGAATACACCCGCTGGCATGTCAGTTTTTTCTGCAACGATACGACCGAGGCGAGTTGCGTTCCACGGGGTGTCTGGCGCTGGCTTCAAGATCGTTGTATTGCCAGTGGCTAGAACCTGCGCAACCTTGTTGATGGTCACTTCAAATGGGTAGTTCCACGGCACGATCGAGCCGACAACCCCCATTGGCTCTTTCCAGATAAAACGCTGGCTCTTACCCATTGCACTTTCGTGCACACCCATGTCACGATCCCATTCGAACTGATCAATCATGCGGATTGGATAGAGAATTCCGTCCTCGAGGGGCCAGTCAAGCTGGGCCATGTAGGTGACGGTTCGCGGGCAGCCGACCTCGTTGATCAGTTCTTCGCGGAGTTCTTCTCTCTCCTCGACTAGGGCGTCATGCATCTGGCGTAGTACACGCTTGCGCAACTCTTTGTTGGTCGACCAATCGGTCTCATCGAACGCCCTGCGCGCTGCATCAATGGCGCGATTCATATCTTCTTTGGTGCCGTCAGCCACCGGGCCAAGTACATCCTCCGTTGCCGGGTTGATGTTGTCGAATGTTTTTCCATTCGAAGAATCGACCAGTTTTCCGTCGATCAGCATGCGGCGTTCGCCAATGTTTCCTGCCATGTATCCCCCATGTTCGAGCGGGTTGCAACCGCGCTAACGATTTACCGTACCCCGATGAGCACCGCTCGGCAAAGCGCCCAGAAAACGCGTGGCCGACCCCGTAGCGTTTGGGCATGGCACCACGCAGGCTCAAGTATTCACACGCCGTCCTCGTAGCCACTTTGTTGGCAGGGGTGGCTGCCTGCGGAGGCGATGGTGAAGATTCGTCGGTACCAACAAGTGTCTCCTCTACGGGGCCCGAAACCGCCAAGCCTGTAGCGCTGTCCGCAATCGAATTTGCCACAGTTGAGCAGCCCGTGGCTGTGGTGGAGCGTGACCGACAAGATGACTTTTTGTTCATCGTGGATCGAATCGGCCAGGTACAGATGGTCACGCGGGCGGGCGAGAAAGTAGCTATCGCCCTCGACATGACCACAGACACCAAGGCATCTGGCGAACAGGGATTACTTGGCCTCGCTTTTGTGCGTCACTCAGATGAATCGTGGTGGGGGTTTGTGAATTACACAAATCTCGAGGGTGACACCGTGATCGCTGGATATCCAAGCGATGCAGACGGAGTGTTCGACACCAGCAAAAAACGCGTTCTGATGACGATCGAGCAGCCATACCCAAACCACAATGGCGGTGGAATGTTCGGTGCCGAAGACGGCTCGCTCCTCATCGCCACCGGCGACGGTGGTGCAGCCAATGATCCAGATCGAGTTGCACTCAACCTTGCGAGCCCACTTGGCAAGCTTCTGCGCATAACACCGTGGCCAACCGGCAACGCTGAATACGCCATACCAGCAGACAATCCATTCATTGATACAGCGGAGGCACTGCCAGAGATCTGGGCATACGGCCTCAGGAATCCATGGAGATTCACAATCGATAACGGCAACCTTTGGATCGCCGACGTGGGACAACGCGATTGGGAAGAAGTCAATCTCGTTGCGCCAAACGGTGGTGAACTCGCGGGCCGAGGAGCGAACTTTGGTTGGAGCGCTTTTGAGGCCAATCAAGTGTTCAACAAAGATCAGTCGGCGCCGAACCACACCGCACCCGTGTTCTCATACCCACATGACAACAACCGGTGTTCAATCAGTGGTGGCGCCGTAGCAGGCCAAGCACTTCAACCAATTGCTGAGTGGTACTTGTTCGCAGATTTCTGTTCCGGAGAGATTTACGCACTTGAGC
>JAFMEI010000159.1 GCA_017856815.1 Ilumatobacteraceae bacterium | reverse complement strand
AGTTTCGCTCCGGGTTCTGCTCCGCCTCCGCGCCTTTAGCTCAGTCGGTAGAGCAACGGACTTTTAATCCGCAGGTCCTGGGTTCGAGCCCCAGAGGGCGCACTCACAAAAATTGGTGCACCATGGGCAAGAACATCCTCCTCATCACGCTCGACCAATTTCGCGGTGACACTCTCGGTTGTGTCGGCCACCCGCTGGTGAAAACCCCAGCACTTGATCACCTCGCCACCAACGGCACACTTCTCAAACGCCACTACAGCCAGTCATCACCTTGCGCGCCGGGTCGCGCATCGCTGTACACCGGCATGTACCAAATGAACCATCGTGTGCTCGCCAACGGCACACCACTGGATGACTCGTTCGACAACGTCGCACGCATGGCTGCTCGCAATGGCTATGCGCCGGCACTCTTTGGTTACACCGATCAATCTGTTGACCCACGCGTGACGCTTTCACCAGACGATCCTCGACTCATGTCTTACGAAGGAGTGCTTCCGGGCTTTGAGCTCGTGCTGGATCTCACCCAAGAGTTTGATCCTTGGGTGGCGATGTTGGCCGCACACAATGTGGACACATCAGTTGGGTTCATGAAGCTCCTCGCAACTGAGAATGAGCGCCCTGCTGAATTGAGTATCTCAACGTTTCTAACGAATGAGTTTCTGCAATGGCGTGAATCACGTGCCGAACCTTGGTTCGCGCATCTCAGTTACTTTCGGCCACATCCGCCATATTCAGCTGCGGGTGAATTCTCAACTATGTACGACCCGGCCGATGTTGACCGACCGATCGCACCAGCAGAGACCCGCCACCCATTGCATGAGTATCTGCTCACATCGGCAACTAACGCAGCTCCGAGCGACGAAGCCAAGCTGCGCCGCATGCGTAGCCAGTACTACGGCATGATCAGCGAAGTTGATTCACAACTCGGTCGCATTTGGGATGCGCTCAAAAAATCGGGTGAGTGGGAGAACACGTTGATCGTGGTCGCATCAGACCACGGCGAGATGCTCGGCGATCATGGTTTGCGCGAGAAGGTTGGCTATTGGGAAGAGTCGCACCACATTGTTGGCATCGTGCGCGACCCGGTGGTCACCGCATCACACGGCAAAGTGGTGGAGCAGTTCACTGAGAACGTGGACATTCTCCCGACCATCTGTGACTACATCGGCGCCGAGATCCCTACACAGTGCAATGGTCGTTCGCTGTATCCGCTACTAAGTGGAGACCAGACCGTTGATTGGCGCACGCACGCCGCATGGGAATTCGATTGGTCACACGTATTTATAGATAGCGATAATCCGCAGTGGCAGTGGAGCAGTGGCCTCACGCGCTGCGCGTTGGCAGTGATTCGCACTGATACTCACGGCTATGTGCAGTTTGCCGACGGCGAATATCTCTGCTTTGACCTCCAGACCGATCCCACGTGGCGCACACCCGAAACAGATCTCAGCAAGGTGTTTGAACTTTCTCGGCAAATGAACGCCTGGCGCATGCAGAACAACCGCCACGAATTCACGGGGTTTCTCGTTGCCAACGGCGGTAAGGGGAGATGGCCAACTGGCGTGCCCTGGCGCGCCAAGAAGTAGTGAAGTCATAGGCTGAAATCAGATGGCAACCGCACCGATCACCACTGCCGACATTGAATTCTTCAATGCCAATGGGTGGTTGTTGACGCGCCCGTTCACGCGTGAGCAAACCGCACAGATTGTGAAGTGGGTTAGCGAGGTGCAGGGCTGGAAGGAAGACTCGAGCAACACAACCTGGCTACAGCACTATGAACTCACCGATGACGGCCCAAAGATTTGTCGCTCGGAGAATTTCGTGCCTTATCACGCTGAATTGCGCGAGTTGCTCACCGCGTCGTCACTTACTGCGATCGCTGATTTATTGCTGGGTGAGCCGTGTGTGCTTTACAAGGAAAAGATCAACTACAAACTCCCAGGCGGCGCCGGCTATTCACCGCATCAAGACGCACCCGCATACCCATTCGTAGACAAACACATTTCGTGCATGATCGCTGTGGATGATTCACTGCTTGATAACGGTTGTCTTGAAGTTGTTAGCGCGCGTCACCAAGAGTTGCTGCCGATGGATGAGCGAGGTTGCATTCGGGCCGAAGTTGTTGAGACCTTTGATTGGCAACCAGTCGAAGTACGTGCTGGTGAAGTGCTGTGGTTCCACTCGCTGGCACCGCACCGTAGTGGGGCGAACAATTCGCCCAATCCGCGCCGAGCGATTTACCCCACGTATAACTCACGCAGCCAAGGCGATTTGCGCGATGCGTATTACGCCGAAAAGTTGCGGCTGTTTCAGGAGTCCACACACTCGGGTGATCGCGCGCGCGTGTCACTAATTGGTGACTTCGAGGGCCGCCCTGTATGACCACTGTCGAACAGGTTGTACAGCTCTATGAGCGTTACGGCTCGGACTTTTATTCAGAAGACATCTCGCAGGTTGATCATGCAGTGCAGTCTGCGCTTCTTGCCGCAGACGCAGGCGCATCAAACGAATTGATCCTTGCTGCACTCCTGCATGATGTTGGACACCTCATGCACCTTGATGCGATTGGCGCGAGTGACTCGCATTTCACACAAGATCTGCGCCACGAACTTGTTGGCGCGGACGCGCTTACTGATTGCCTCTCGGCAGCGGTGACCGAACCGATCAGGCTGCACGTGGCAGCGAAGCGCTGGCTATGCGCGAACGATGCTGAATATTTCGCCACATTGAGTGAAGCATCAAAGCAAAGCTTGCACTTCCAAGGTGGGTCAATGACTGCGCAGGAGTGTGCGGAATTCGAAAAACAAGCATGGTTTAACGAAGCCGTTCAACTTCGCCG
>JAFMEI010000158.1 GCA_017856815.1 Ilumatobacteraceae bacterium | reverse complement strand
CTTCCTTGGTCTCTCCACCTTGTGCGACATGATTGTGGCGTATTACTTCACTCGCCCTGCGGTAGTACTCATATCAAAAGCTGGATTTATGAACCGTGGCAAGCAATTCGGTATTGAGGCGGCAACATCATGACTGAAGTAATGAACGAAGGATCGGGCTCGGCACGCCGCTCAATTTGGTCTCGGCTTTATCACGGCGAGACAACGTTCGATTTTGTTGGCAAGCGTTGGTATGGATTTGGTTTGTCATTAATCGTGATTGTGTTGACGCTTGTTTCACTGTTCACGAAAGGTTTGAACCTCGGTATCGACTTTGAGGGTGGAGTTTCATGGGAAGTGCCAGCAAAGACCCTCACTATTGATGATGCGAAAGCCGTCCTTGAGGAAAACGGAATCGATCCTGACCAAGCGAAGGTGCAAACTCTTTCAGGATCAGATGGCGATCGCCTACGAATTCAAGTTGGGGACCAGCCCGAAGATGTCGCATCCAAGGTTCAAGAAGGGTTAGCGAAAGCTGCCAGCGAAGGCGGCACCGAGGTCAGTGTTTCTGAAGTCTCCCAGGCTGCGGTGAGTTCATCGTGGGGCAGAAGCATCACCGAAAAGGCGATCAGGGCACTAATTGTTTTCTTTGTCTTGGTGTCGTTGTACATCGCATGGCGTTTTGAATGGCGAATGGCTATCTCGGCGATTGTGGCAATGGCTCATGACGTTTTGGTGTCCGTTGGCGTGTATTCGCTGCTCGGCTTTGAAGTCACCCCCGCAACCGTGGTTGCGTTCCTGACGATCCTTGGATTTTCGCTCTACGACACCATCGTGGTGTTTGACAAAGTGCATGAGAATGCAAAGCGATTCTCGGGGGCCAAAGTGTCCTATGCGGACATCACAAACTTGTCAATGAATCAAGTTTTGATGCGTTCGCTTAACACTTCATTGGCGGCTGTGTTGCCCGTACTTTCGTTGTTGATCTTGGGTGCAGGAGTTATGGGTGCAGTGGCGCTACGCGAGTTCGCTCTGGCTCTGCTTGTTGGCATGGCCACTGGTGCTTACTCATCGATCTATATCGCTACCCCAATGGTCTGCATCTTGAAGGAACGCTCCGGAAAGTACGCCAGTCTCCGCGGCGAACGCTCATTGGGCGAAGACATGACTCGACTCGCAGTTGTTGGCACAGCTTCGCGTCATCGCAGTGAGCCAAAGGTTGTTGAGCGCAGCCCTCGGGAGAATCAGTCTTCGGGTAGCGCCACGCTGGTTGAAACCGCACTGACACACCCCCCACGGCCACGAAAGAAGAAGCGCCGCTAGGCTCGTGTCATGGCCACAGCGGACCGCGTACTCCCATGGAGGCGAGTCAACGCAGCGCCCCAAGAGGACCTCGCACCCCTTATTGCTAGTTATCGCCGCCGCCATCCAAAGGCGAATGTTCAATTGATAACGCGGGCCTACGAGAGCGCTCGAACAGCCCACCGTGACCAAACTCGATCGAGCGGTGAGTCTTACATCAACCACCCGCTAGCTGTTGCTCGCATTGTTGCTGAACTCGGATTGGATGAAACCACTATTGCTGCTGCGCTTTTGCATGATGCGGTTGAAGACACCGAACTCACAATTGAACAGGTCCAGCAGGAGTTTGGTGCCGAAGTTGGGTCAATCGTTGATGGTGTTACCAAACTTGATCGATTGCAATTTGACTCACGTGAGGCACAGCAAGCAGCAACGATGCGCAAGATGCTCGTTGCAATGGCCCGTGACCTTCGAGTGTTGATAATCAAACTCGCTGATCGTCTGCACAACATGCGAACCATCGCAGCTATGCCCGCAGAAAAGCAACGTCGCATCGCCCAGGAAACGATGGATATCTACGCGCCGTTGGCTCATCGGTTAGGGATGCAGGAGCTGAAACAACAACTAGAGGACCTCTCTTTTGCGGCGCTATTCCCAAAGCGCTACTCAGAGCTTGACAATCTTGTGTTCACCCGAACTCCTGAGCGCGACGTGTATCTGGCGAGCATGATTGCAGAAATCCAATCGCGCCTTAACTCATTGCGAATCACCTGTGAGGTCACTGGTCGCGGAAAGCACATGTGGAGCATCTACGAGAAGATGGTTCAACGAGGTAAGGAATTTGACGAGATCTTTGACCTCGTAGCGGTGCGCATCATCGTGGATTCGGTGAAGGATTGTTATGGGGTACTGGGTTGTATCCACGGTCAGTGGAAGCCGGTGGTGGGTCGATTCAAGGACTACATCGCGATGCCTAAGTTCAATCTCTATCAGTCACTCCACACCACGGTGATTGGTCCACAGGGCAAGCCATTGGAAGTTCAAATTCGCACTCGGGATATGCACAATCGCGCCGAGTGGGGTGTTGCCGCACATTGGTCGTACAAGGAAGGATCAGGCGGTGAAATCGATTGGTTGGATCGAATTGTCGATTGGCAGAGCGATCTTGATGATCCAAACCAATTCCTGGAAGACCTTCGGACAGACCTCGACCAGGACGAATTGTTTGTTTTCACTCCGAAAGGCCGGGTCATTTCACTGCCAATAGGTGGCACCCCAGTGGACTTCGCATATGCCGTTCACACCGAGGTCGGTCATAAGTGCACGGGAGCAAAAGTAAACGGTCGATTGGTGGCTCTTGACACGGTCTTGCAGTCTGGAGACACCTGCGAGATCGTCACTGCAAAAGATGACTCAATCGGGCCGTCTGAGGATTGGCTTAGATTTGTAAAGTCACCGCGCGCCAAGAACAAAATCAAGCAGTGGTTCTCTCGGGAACGCCGAGACGAAATGCTCGAACGCGGCATGGACACTCTCAATAAGGAGTTCCGGCGTCTGTCCCTTCCA
>JAFMEI010000157.1 GCA_017856815.1 Ilumatobacteraceae bacterium | reverse complement strand
AAGCCAAGTTCCAGCCATCTCTACCGAATCAGACTGGATTTGGCCTGAACAACGGCTTACTTATGCGAATGCAGTCATCCCTGAAGCCTTCATCGCTTCGGGTTATGCAACCGCCAACCATTTGGCTCTTGATACCGGGCTTACATTGCTGGATTGGTTGATAGCTCACGAGACAACTGGGGACCGCCTCTCGCTTACGCCCACCAATGGCAGCGGCGTGGGCGAGTGCAAACCGGGTTTTGACCAGCAACCCATCGAAGCAGCCGCAATTGCTGAAGCTTGTGCTCGTGCCTACCGAATCACCCATGATCCAGTTTGGGGTCGCGGGCTAAAGCATTCGATTCTCTGGTTTCTTGGTCACAACGATGGGAATCAAATCATGATTGACCCCATCTCCGGCGGTGGCTTTGACGGTTTAACAAGAACGGGTGTCAACCGCAATCAAGGTGCTGAATCCACACTTGCGATGATCGCCACATTGCAGCATCTTGCAGAGCGGAGAACTGGTGCAAAGAATTAGCGAGCCAAACAGTTCATCAATTGCAATCCGCACCAGTCATCGCCTGCTGCCTGACCCAACTCGTGTACTCATCAAAATATTTGTTGCTGGACAGGAAGACTTTGGGAGTACCGAAAGCAGAATCAACGTTGTGGTGCAACGAGTTCTCGCACTATCTGATGACGAGGTTGGTACGGCACTAGCGATCGTTGCCAAGGATTTCAGCCATCGACACGATGACTTTGATGCCCTTCTGCATGCCCATGCACAAAGGGCGTGCGAGTGCATAGTGTCCGATCATGAGTTATCCAACGATCGTTGGAAGCTCCTTGGGGCTTGCTTCACCCACGAGTTTTCAGTTGAAGGTGCCGCGCTGTGCAATCCTTCGGCCGTACTGCACCCCGATCAGTCCGGTCTTGGTGCTGGGATGGCGCGCTTCATCATGACTGTCCGAGCAATTGGTGAAGGACACCGATCTTCGATCGGATTTAGAACCGGCGTAATCGATCAATGGGGTGGCATTTCAGTTGACGCACCCCAGCCAAGGTTGCACCCAGGTACATACAGTGACCCACTGTTTACAAGGCAAAATTTCATCGGGCCATTAGAGTCCCTTTCCGACTTTGGCGAGAATGCTCAAACCGTTCTCAGCAAACTGCCCGATGAGTTCACCTTGGAACAGCTGGAAGAACGCCTAATTGTTCTTCTACACAGCCACGACACGCACCGTAACGCAGCAGAAACGGTCTTGAATTTTCGTACCATTGCAGAGCGCTCCTACATAGTTGATTTTCCCAAGGACAGCAGCTATTCCGAACGCGTTTTATGGCCACACGCATCAAGTGAGTGGCGCGGCATGGAGGATGCGCGATTAGTGCGATTCGCCGAAGACGATGGCAATACCAGTTACTTAGCTACATATACAGCGTTTGATGGCTCTTCAATCACGCAACAAATGTTTCGCACATCCGACTTCAGTCGATTTGAGATGTTTCCTGTTTCGGGTCGTGCGGCACGTGGAAAAGGTCTCGCGGTCTTTCCACGCAAAGTCGGTGGAGCCTATATGGCGCTAACCCGAATGGACCACGAATCGAACTTCATCAGCACTTCCGATCAAGTAGAGCACTGGGACGACGCAACCGCTGTCCAAGTTCCATCGCGCCCGTGGGAACTTATCCAACTCGGAAATTGTGGCTCCCCCATCGAAACCGAGGCGGGGTGGCTTGTGGTCACACATGCCGTTGGCCCATTTCGTACCTATTACTTGAGTGCAATGTTGCTCGATCTGAATGACCCAATGCGTGTCGTTGGCACATTGAATCAACCCCTACTTGCACCGATACCTGCTGAGCGCGAGGGATACGTTCCCAATGTGGTCTACTCATGCGGCAGCCTGAAACACCGCGATGTGCTGATGATCCCATTTGGCATTGCGGACAACTCAATCGGATTCGCCACAGCGAGGATTACGGATCTTCTTACCCTCCTGACCGATACGCACTAGGGGTTCCCAATTCACTGCTTCTCTCGGTTACTTTTGCTGTGAAAGAAATTGGGGGTTGCAATGAAGGTAAGTGCGGGGCAAGTAGCGGTAATCACCGGTGGCGCTAGTGGCATTGGCTTAGGGCTCGCAGAAGAGTTTGGATCACGCGGGCTAAAGGTGGTCGTGTCCGATATTCGCTCTGATGCCATTGATGCCGCAATTGAAGACCTCCAAAAAAATGGCGTTGAGTGTATGGGCGTCGTCACCGATGTTGCCGACCCACTGCAGGTGGACCGTTTGGCTGAAGCCGCGATCGCTCGCTTCGGGCACGTGGACATCGTCTGCAACAATGCCGGCGTTGTGTGCAAGATGGCGCCGATGTGGGAGCAGACCCACCAGACATGGCAGTGGTTGACTGATGTTGGGCTATTGGGAATTGTGAGCGGTGTGCGGGCATTTGCTCCACACTTTCTCCAACGCGGTGCGGGTCATTTTGTCAACACAGCTTCCGTTGGTGGCCTCACCGTGCTCCCCTATCTCACCCCTTACAACGCGGTCAAACATGCTGTGGTCGGCATGACTGAATCACTGAACGTGGAATTGCGTGGAATTAATCCCGAGATTGGGGCGAGTGTTTTGTGCCCAGGTTTGGTACGCACGGCGTTGGGCGAAACTTCAGCCATCCTGAAGCCCGCTGGAGCGGAAGTGACTGAAGTGATCGCTGGCGCCAGATCGATGGATGATGCAGCTGCTGAATTTGGTCTGGTGCTAAATCCCCGCGACGTCGCAGTGGCCACGATTGAGGCAATTGAGGCTGGACGCGTGCATATCATGCCCGCCGGAGCTGGTGCAGGCGATGTTAAGCGCCGCGTTGAATCGGTCCTCAATGACA
>JAFMEI010000051.1 GCA_017856815.1 Ilumatobacteraceae bacterium | reverse complement strand
CGTGAACCCACCGATACGGGCAAGAAAGAGAGTTGGAAACTTTTGAATTGAAGTGTTAAAGGCCATCACTGAATCGTTGTAAAACTGGCGCGCATAGGCGACACGGCCTTCCGTTGCCGCTAGCTCTTCTTGAAGTGCGAGAAAGTTCTGATTTGCCTTGAGATCGGGATAGGCCTCGGATAGCGCGAACAGCTGTCGCAGGGCTCCAGACAATGCGTCAGAAGCCTGCGCCTGAGCTGCTGGGCTCGCCGCTGCGCTCGAGGCAGCATTCCGGGCTTGAATAACAGCATCAAGAGTCTTTTGCTCGTGCGATGCGTAACCCTTGACGGTTTCGACCAGATTCGGAATCAGATCAATTCGACGCTTCAACTGCACATCGATCTGAGCCCATGCGTTCTCCACTCTCACCCGAGCGCGCACGAGCGCGTTGTACATGAGAGCGACTACCACCACCAGCACCGCCACCACTATCAATGCGATTGTCATCGTTTCCTCCCGTTACCGGTCAACATGCCAATCATACGGCTGGATCGCGACTGCCCGACGGAAGCTCCTGCAATGGCTTCTCTATAAAGTTCCACATATCTATGCGCTAATGCTTCCATCGAGAATTGCTGTGCGCGCTGCGAACCAGCGATCGTTAGCTTTTCTGCTAACTGATCATCACTAATCAGACTCGTTAAGGCCTGTGCCAGCGCATGCGGATTTCCTGGCTCAACCAAGATTGCATCGACTTGGTTTGTTGCCACATTGCGATAGCCATCGATATCACTCGCCACAATGGGCACTCCAGCGGCCATTGCCTCCAACAAAACAACACCAAACGACTCCCCACGCAACGAAGGCGCGCAATAAACATGAGCGGCCTGCATACGACGTAGTTTCTCGTCGTCAGTAATGCGGCCCAGCCATTCAATGCGATGGTCGTTTGAATACGAATCACGCAACCTTGCGGTGTCGGGACCATCTGACGCAACCCAAAGACGCACATTGTCGGGCATCAATTTGAGTGCCTCTAATAGAACGTCGAGGCCCTTTCGTGGTTCGTGGCGACCACAGAAAAACACGGTCGGCAACGTTGAACGCTGGACACCAGAATTCGCATATCGAGTGATCTCGACTCCGTTGTAAAGCACCTCGTACTCGCCACCTAGATAACGACTGACGAGAGCGCGTGCATCGTTTGAGACAGCAACACGCTTACTGATTCTCTCCCCCAGCCATTTGAGTTGCCGCCGTAGGAATCGGTATGAAGCCGACTCACCAGCAGCATGAAAAGTGGCGACAATTGGCGCCGATTGAATTAGCGCAGCAGTGACAGTTGGGCCCGGTGCAAATGGCTCATGAATGTGCAAGACATCAAAATCTTCATCACGTAAAGCACGAATTGTTCGCAACGCTGCCGATGCATCCGGTGCTAAAGGCGCAACAGATCCATTTGCGGCGGTAGGCAGACTATTCCCAAGCGGGGTCACGAACGGAGCCGGTGGCGGCCCATCACAAGGTGCCAGCACGCGCACTTCATGGCCCATTGCTCGGAGTTGGCGAGCCAAGCCAAGAACTTGGGCCTGTACACCACCAGGAATAGACACACTGTACGGGCACACCATTCCAACACGGAGTTTCCGCGACACGGAGTTCTCCTTGGTGTCGGAATTCATCTCGTAGACGGTACTTGGTAGCCGGGATCGCTCGGCCAGTTTGGCTGCAACAAATGCCACTGTTCTGGCGCCCGTCTGATCAGAAATTCCAGCTCTCCCGCAAGTAACTGGGTAAGGCGCATGGTGTCATCGCGCAGACTTCCACCGCGCTCGATCTCAAGAGGCGGACGCACGATCGCCCAATGACCGTCCGTTTTGCCATCGAAGTAAACAGCTGCGGGAATCAAAGCCGCGCCTGAGCGAATCGACAGGAGTGCGGGCCCACCAGGCAAAGTTGTCTCTTCGCCAAACATCGTCACCGCTACTCCGGTGCGCTGAATGTCGCGATCGCAAAGCAAACAGACCACCTCATTGCGCTTCAGTGCCGCACTGATCTCAGCCGCCACAGTGGGGCCGAGTGGTACAACTTTCATTCCCAGATTGGAACGAAGACCAGCAAACCATTCGAATAATTCTGGTGGGTTCAACGGCTCGACAACCACGGTCATCTTGTGCCCTTGGTCGGTCAACCAACGACCGGCCCATTCCCAACCGCCCAGATGCGGCAACGCCAGGATTACTCCCTTGCCTTTTTTCAAAGCCAATTGGATGTGGTCAAATCCTTCTTTGTCGAAACCAGCAGCGACAGTTGCTGCACTTAGCCTTGGCAAGCGAAAGCTCTCGATGTAGTAACGCACGTAAGACACGATGGCTTTACGCGAAGTTGCGCGCAACGCCTTACTACCCACCTCGGGATTAACTCGCCGAAGATGGCGCTCAAGCATCCGTCGTTTCTTTGGCATCAAGTTCGCTGCGATGAAGCCAACGGCTCCACCAATTAGAAAGGCAACTTTTGCGGGCAGCCGGCTTACAAGTGCGTAGCCCAGTCGATAGGCAAACACCACGCCGCGATCCCTAACACGGGGTTTGGAATCGCGTTTTGTCACTGCCGCGGGCGGCTTCGCGCGGCACGAGCAGAGAATGCTGCCCGACGCGATGCCCGACGTGAGCGACGCGCATCACGCTTTACTTCCATTGCCGGCGCGAGGGCTGCCTGTGCCCAAACTTTTATGAAGCGTTGCACCGCAGTCAGCACTGTCAACACAAGCATGATCCACATCACGGGCACGAGGATTCCATCGAAAAGCAATCCGATACACAAAAGAATGATGCGCTCAGCTCTCTCCATCAATCCGCCCTTTGCTGACAGACCAAGTGATTCCGCTTTGGCGCGTTCGTACGAGATCAAAGAAGACACAGCCATGACAGCAAAAGGCAGTAGCGCCATGTGCTCTGTTTCGGTAGATGCGAAATACCAAGCCACACCACCAAAGAGAACAGCATCAGTGACTCGATCCATCACCGAGTCGAAAAACGCTCCGCGCTGGCTCGCCACGCCTGATGCCTTAGCAAGCGCACCGTCGAGTAGGTCGGGCAACGCTGCAAGCACCACCAACAACAGACCCAACTGGAGTTTGCCAGCACCAATTGCGAACGCTGCTCCTACGGCAACGAGTAGACCAATGACGGTGAGGTGATCAGGCGAGAGACCAGTTCGCCGTAGAGCAACGCCCAGTGGCTTAACTGCTTTTTCTACTGGCGTACGAAATCGGCCATCAAACATTGTCTAAAGGCTAGTCCGCTACCTCTGCCCATTCGGGTGCATCTTTGTCTGGGTTTGACTCCACAAGGCGTTCAACAATGCTGCCATCGACGGCATCAACCAACACGAGTGCGCGTTGCAACGGTGGCTGTTCACTTGAGTAGCAAAGAACTCGCCAAGTGGGTCGGCTGCGTAAACCACGCCAAACCTGCTGTGCCGACGCGTGCCCAACGGCAAATCCAACTTCTTTCGTGGCATTACGAAGTGCGATCTTTTCATCCACCTTCATGCGCCAGCCCGAACTAATGCTGAACAGTCCAAAGGCTGCCACCATGATTCCCCCAACCAAGAGGCCACGATTGACCAGTACGGCATCAGAGTCTCGTTTGGCGATCCAAATCGCAATCATCGCCAATCCAATTGCCGAGTACATGTATCCAGGAATTCGTCGCCGACTGTTATCGGGGAATTTATAGGGCCCTACAAATGCTGATGCATCAAGGTCCGCTGGAAGCGTGTCACGAATTTCATTCGCGTTAGTGGTCTCATCATTTTCGTTCATGGTTCACCCAACAATCTTCACTACTTGTCTACAGGCCAACTGCTGCGAATGCGATCTGCCGTATCCGAAAGCGCAAGAGGCAGGGTCCTGGTATTCGCCACACTGGTCATGAAGTTGGAATCACCCAACCAGCGCGGAACGATATGCACATGCAGGTGTTGGGGGATGCTCCCTCCTGCCGCCTTGCCAAGGTTCACGCCAACATTGATTCCTTCGGGCCGAAATGCCGTGCGCACCGCAGTAACGGCATCGCGGACAACGCTCCAGAGCTCAGTTTGCTCTTCTGGATTCAGGTTCTCCAGATCAGGGATCTCTCGCTTGGGCAACACGAGTACGTGGCCGGGAGAATATGGAAAAGCATTCATAATCGCAAAGACATGATCGCCTTGAAACACGATGTTTGTCTCGGAATCCGATAGTCCACTCTCGCGAATTTGCGTGAACACTGAGCGCGAATCGTTTGGGTCGTGCGAACCTTCGCGGCCACTACTCACCACGTAGGTGGATCGCCATCCGTTCCACAGGCGATCAAGTTTGTCGCTCATTGAGAGAGTCCGGGTATTGCCGCTTCCGCCACGTCGGCACGCAAGGTGTTCACAAAATCATTCAAAGCCACATCACGTTGAACATCACCACCGCGCGGGTTAACACCTACTGTGCCGTTTGCGAGGTCATCATCGCCGACCACCAACACATACGGAACTTTCTCCACCTTTGCATTACGGATACGTTTGCCGAGTTGGTCATCAGCAATCACTGCTTCTGCCCTGAATCCAAGAGCACTTAAGTGTTGAACTATCGACGCTGCGTATTCCTCATGTGCTTGAGCAACTGCGAGCACCTTTACCTGTACGGGGGCAAGCCACGCTGGAAAGGCGCCTGCAAAGTGCTCAACGAGCACTCCAAAAAACCTTTCCACTGAGCCAAACAAAGCACGGTGCACCATGATTGGTCGATGGCGCGCGTTGTCTGAGCCGACGTATTCGAGCTCGAAGCGGTCAGGAAGGTTGAAGTCGCACTGGATGGTGCTCAATTGCCATTTACGACCGATCGCATCACGAACGTCAATGTCAATTTTGGGACCATAAAACGCAGCGTCGCCTTCCTTGATCTTGTATTCAAGGCCATAGGTGTCCAAGGCGCCACGCAACGCTTCGGTAGCTTTTTCCCAAATTGAGTCCGAACCCACATATTTGTTGGGGTCCTTGGTGCTCAAGTTCGCAGTGAACTCGTTAAAGCCAAATGCGCGTAGAACACTCATAATGAAGTCCAATAACGAGATGATTTCAGCTTGCAATTGGTCTTCAGTGCAATAGATGTGGCTGTCATCTTGTGTGAAACCACGAATTCGCATCAAGCCATGAAGTGTGCCGGCTCGCTCGTAGCGGTAAACGGTTCCGAGTTCAAAAAGGCGTAACGGGAGTTCGCGATAACTGCGCTGCCTGCTACGAAAGATCAGACAATGCATTGGGCAATTCATCGGCTTCGGGTAATAGACACCGTTGTCCATTTCCATCGGCGGATACATACCGTCTTTGTAAAAGTCAAGATGGCCCGAAGTGGCAAACAGATTGGCGTTCGCTAAATGCGGCGTGTAGACAAACTGATATTCGCGTTCGTGGCGCGCACGCGAATAGTCCTCCATCAACTTGCGAACAATTGCGCCCTTTGGATGCCACACAGCGAGCCCACCACCGAGTTCGCTCGGAAACGAGAGCAGATCGAGTTCGGTTGCGAGTCTGCGGTGGTCGCGTTTTTCCGCTTCAGCGAGACGCGTTAGGTGCTCTTCGAGAGCAGCCTTCGATTCCCATGCTGTGCCATAGATGCGCTGCAGCATCGGGCCCTTTTCACTTCCCCGCCAGTACGCTCCGGCAACTTTTTGCAGTGCAAAATGGCCGAGTCGGCCAGTTGATGGAACATGAGGTCCGCGGCACAGATCAACAAATGTGTCGGTGTTTCGATACACACTGATCGACTCGCCGCTACCTACTTCATCAGCATCTGCCCCGTCGGCTCCCCCGCTGGTTACACGTTCGATGATCTCGCACTTGTAAGGCTGATCGGCGAATAGTTGCAACGCATCGCTCACGGACACTTCAGAACGAACAAACGGCTGGTCGGCTTTGATGATCTCGCGCATCTTGTTGCTGATTAGATCAAGGTCTTCTTCGGAGAAAGTCTTGCCACCGGGAAGATCAAAGTCGTAATAGAAGCCATCTTCAATAGCTGGACCAATTGTGAATTTAGAACCCGGAAAGAGTTGAACCACTGCCTGTGCCAGCACATGAGCGGTTGAGTGCCGCAACAAATGGCGTCCTTCATCCGTGGCTGCAGTAATGATTGCCACTTGTGCGCCATCTGGCAGTGGAGCGGTTAGGTCTGACTCTGCCCCATTGACAACAGCACCAACGGCGGCCTTTGCCAGCCCCGAGCCAATTGATTTGGCCAGATCAATTGCGGTGGCTCCCGATTCAAGATCCCTCTTGGAACCGTCTGGAAGCGAAACCGATATCTGCGACATAGCGAATCCAATTCTACGCAGCGGACCCGAAGATGAGCCCCCAATTCAGTCTGCGACTACAGGTTCACGCCCAAAAGGGCAGCTGCGCGACGCGTCGCGAACCCTGCGGCTGCGGCTTTGTCGATGATGCTCACAACAGCGGGTGTATCCAGATCTTCATCCAAGGCGTTGCGCACATCCTGCAGAACTGACTCGGAATCTCGCGAGTCTGCAGATGCGGTCCACGCCGCCAAGCGCGCAGTGGCGGCAGGCATCAGCGTGTCATTCCACTCCCACTCGTGGCGGTAGTGATTCGCACTGATCATGAGACGAATTGCTCGTGGATCATGCTCGCGCCTAAGGCGATCGATAAATACAAGATTGCCGAGACTCTTTGACATCTTGTGACCATTCATGAAGACCATCGCAACGTGCATCCAATGACGTACAAATGGCTCACCCGTTGCAGCCTCTGATTGTGCTCGCTCACATTCATGATGTGGAAAAATCAAGTCGGTCCCGCCGCCGTGCAGGTCGATGGTCGTGCCAAGCTCACGCAACGCCAGCGCCGAGCATTCAATGTGCCAGCCCGGTCGACCCGAGCCCCACAATGAATCCCAGCTCGGCTCATCAGCGGCAGACGGATGCCAAAGCACGAAATCAAGTGGATTCCGCTTGTACGGGTCATCCACGTTTCCGCCCCGCTCTTTTGCAAACGCGATCATCTCCTCACGCGAATAATGAGACACGGAACCAAACGATGGCGATTTAGACACATCAAAGTAAACCGAGCCGCCCGCTTCGTAGGCGTAACCGCGATCAAGAACCATTCCAATGAATCCACGAATATCCGAAATGGCAGATGAAGCACGTGGCGCACTAAACACGGGCAGCACGTTGAGTGCTTTCATATCGGCCTCGAAGCGCGCCTCTTCACCAGCTGCGAGGTCAAGATAATGAACTCCAAGTTCGCGCGCCTTAGCAAACAGTGGATCATCGACATCGGTGACGTTTCGAACGCACTTGACTTCATGACCCATGTCGATCAAGCGTCGTTGCAGAACGTCATAAGCGACAAAAGTCGCAGCATGTCCCAGATGCGTGGCATCGTATGGCGTGATTCCACATGTGTACATCAACACAGTTGGATTCGGTTCAAATGACACCACCGCAGACTTCGCAGTGTCGTAAAGACGCATCACCATCGTTGTGAAACGCTACTTGCGCTCGCGGGGATCACCCTTGATGCCATTCAATTTGGGTGCAACTCGGGTCTTATAGCGAACATTCAACTGCAAAAGCACCGCGGTGAAAGCTTCGATTGCCGTTGCATTTGAGAGTTCGCCCGAATCAAGTGGGCGACAGCCAGGAATTTTGTTGACCATTTCAATCACAACTTCTGTTGCGGATGGAAAGTCACTACAGATCAGCACATCGCTGTCAATTGGTTCCCCAAGGTGCCCCAGTTCTTTCGCAGGCAAGTGATGGAAAGCAGCCACCAAGCGGCAATTTGGCACTGCTGCCTGAACGTGAGCGGCGACACTGCCACGCGGCGGAACCAGTGGCTGGAATTCTTTGCCAACACGTACGAGCGCATTGGCCATCGAAATCACGACCTTGCCGTCAAGTTCTTTGGCGAATTCCTGAGCGGTAGTTGCCGCACCATCCCATGGGGTTGCAATCACAACGATTTCGCACTTAGCCGCAGCGAGGTTGTCCCCACCTGCAAGGTGATCGGCTATCTCTGGATACTCGGCAACGAGACCACGGACGACTTCATCAGCGCGTTCTGTGGAACGTGAGCCGAGCACGACCGAATATCCAACCGAGGCCAAACGAGCACCAAGTGCGCTTCCAGCAGGGCCCGTACCTCCAAAGATTCCAACTTGCATTCGTCCAAGCCTTACACAAGAGAGCCCCGCGTACCGCCCCCACTCCAACTACCTTCGTAGGCATGGGATTGTTGTCTGGCAAAAACATTGTCGTAACCGGCGTGCTTACCGATGCTTCTTTGGCCTTCGGCTTTGCGCAGCTGGCTCAACGCGAAGGAGCCAACATTGTTTTGACGGGTGCTGGCCGAGCCAAGGCACTTACGGATCGCACCACTAAGCGCCTTGATACCCCAGTGCCCGTATTTGAATTTGATGTCACTGTTCCCGAGCACGTTGAGTCGGTACGCAATGATGTGCAATCAGCATTGGGTCGCGTTGATGGCGTGTTGCATGCAATTGGCTTTGCCCCTGAGGTATGTCTCGGTGATGACTTCATGGCGGCCACATGGAAAGACGTCGCCGTTGCGATGGAAATCTCGGCGTACTCCTTAAAGACCATGGCGGATGCTTTCCTGCCACTCATGACCCAAGGGGGCAGCATCGTTGGTCTTGATTTTGACAACACCGTTGCTTGGCCTGCTTACAACTGGATGGGAGTTGCCAAAGCAGCTCTTGAAGGCGCGAACCGATACCTCGCCAAGGAACTCGGCCCACGCGGAATCCGTTGCAACCTCGTAGCGGCCGGACCCATTAAAACCATGGCCGCAAAATCAATTCCCGGGTTTTCCAAGTTTGAAGACATCTGGGATGAGCGCGCGCCACTTGGTTGGGATGTCAAAAACTCTGAGCCAGTTGCCAAGGCATGTGTGGCCCTGATGTCAGATCTATTTCCCGCGACAACCGGTGAGATCATCCATGTTGACGGTGGATTCCACGCCGTCGGCGCCTGATCAGTAATTCCCTACCAACGATTGCGATGAATAATCTGCGCTGGAGAACGGCGCTTACGACTCGCACTCACTCCAGGTTGCTTGGTGCCCTGTGCCGAATATCCAACAGCAACAGCGCCCAACAATTCGAGATGTGACGGGATACCGAGTTCGGTCATAAGCACATCGCGGTTGTTGAAAACAGCAAACAAAAGTGCGCCCAAACCCGCGTTCTCAATTGCGAGCAGAAATGTTCCGAGAGCCATTGATGCATCGATGGTCCAATAAGGGGTTGGCCACGCCTCAACCCCAGCGCCGAGTCCAGTATGCGACTTGTCTGGCTCCGAGTAGCGCTCTACGTATGCCTGCGGATCCGCAAACCAAAGTGTTACCAATGGTGCATCAAACAGTCCGGGCCACTTAAAAGTTGCACGCTGCTCTTTGGGAAAGACAACTGACCAGAAACGAAATAGTGATTCACCTTCAAGTGCAATTACATGCCAACCCTGAGTCTTACCTGCACTCGGAGCACGTGTTGCGAGATCAACGGCGTGATCGATTGTCTCTGAATGAACTGGCTCGGAGGAAAAGCTGCGAGTCATTCGCCTCGCACGCACGACTTCTACGAAGTCCATCAGCTTTGCCGGATCAGGAAGGGCGGCCGAGCTTGATCAGACTCTCGGCCATCGTCCAGCCATGGACGATGAGCGCGCCACCTTTGCTCGCGTTCACACCGGTGAACTGTGAGGCAACTTCAGGTTTGATCTTTTCAGGCTTGAGGGTTTCAAAATCAAGAAAGCCACTCTGACCATTGGTCTTGACTACAAAAGAGTCCTGGTCATAATTCGATTCAACACCAAACTTCTTTGCGAGTCGACGCCCCCAGGCGCGCTCTTCGCCGACAGCCTTGTGCCCGTTGCGGGGAATGATTGAAGTGAGCTTTGTGAATGCTTCCATTGCATCTGCACGGATCATTCGCGTTGCAACTACAACATCTTCATCCGGGAATGCCATCAATGCGCGGTGATAGGCCTCGCTCATCAACCCTTTGAGAACGGAGTCGCGTTTCGAAGTGCGCTTGATGCTCATCATCCCGATTAAGACACATGGAGTGCCGCCGAGTCGCTCCAAAGTCGAGAACGTGTAACCGTGCAACTTGCCGTTGTCACGCGCCGTGGTGCTTAGCACCCAATCCTCTTTGGCTTTGGAGAGCAGACCGATATCAAATGCGCCACCCATGGACGCCATTTCGTCCAGGTCACTGTCGGTCAGTGCCGAGCAGTCATTGGTGACAACGTCAAGAGCCATGGACTATCTATTTTGCCACTTTTGCCCTCAATCCCCTAAATGGGAAAGGCTTGATTATTCGGCGTTTGGAGTAATGATTTCGTGCCCGAAAGCCACGCGTAAAGCCCCAACCACGGTTTCCACATTGACGCAGTACTGGTCTGGGAGTCGAAAGACATTGCCATTGCCGATATCAACGACCACCTGAGAATCACCTGGGTGCTCGCCAAGGATGGCCCGCAGGCGACCCGCAAGTGAAGGGTCCACTGACATTGCAGGAAGTGTGAGATTCAGTGTTGGAGCTCCGGCGGTGAGATTGCTCAGAACGGTGATGTCTTGGGCCAGCAAACCAACACGACCTTCATCTCGTTTATCTAGACGCGCTCTGACGAGAACGATTGCATCATCTGCGAGTTTGTGACCGTGTTCGGCGAGTGTTCGCGGAAACAAAGTGACCTCTGCGGCGGACTGCAGATCTTCGAGCACGAACACACCCATCTGATCTCCACGCTTTGTGAACTTGCGGGCAAAGCCGGTGACAATTCCGCCCACCGTAATGATGTCACCATCGTTGCGCTCGACGGCATCTGCGATCGACATCTCTACGCGCCGACGCAACGCGGATTCAATGCCACTCAATGGATGATCCGAGATGTAAAGACCCAGCATCTCTTTTTCCACCCGCAGGCGTTCTGTCTTGTCGAATTCCATATCGGGAATCGAAATCTCCACATCGGGTCCTGGCGCGTCGGAATCAACTGCATCGAACAGGCTCATGATCCCTTGGTCGCGCTCGCGGCGTTTGGTTATCGCAGCATCAACGATTGACTCAAACACCATCAACAACCCACGCCGTGGGTGACCGAGCGAATCAAATGCTCCAGCCTTGATAAGTGATTCAAGTGCACGACGATTCAAAACCTGTTCTGGTACGCGGAAAGCAAAATCATAAAATGAGGCAAAGGGCCCATTCGCGTTGCGTTCTTCGATGAGTTGCTTGACCAGAGCCTCGCCCACATTGCGGATCGCACTGAGCCCAAATGTGATCTGGCGCGAACCATCATCTCCTGCTGTGGTGGCGAAGTTCAGCTGCGACTTATTCACATCCGGAGTCAGAACCTTTACGCCGTTAGCGCGACAATCAGCAAGATATAGACCCGCTTTGTCGAGTGAACTCTTAACTGAAGTTAGGAGACACGCGAGATACTCCACCGGGTAGTTGGCTTTTAGGTAAGCGGTCTGATAGGTGATGAGCCCGTAGCCAAAACTGTGTGACTTGTTGAAGGCGTAATCGGCGAATTTTTCAATGGTGTCGAACAATTCTTTACCCAACTTGCCGCCGTATCCAACGCGCTCACATCCAGATTCAAATGCGGCACGCTCTTTCTTCATTGCAGCGCGATCTTTCTTGCCGCACGCCTTGCGGAGGTTGTCTGCTTCGGCGAGTGAATAACCGGCGAATTTCTGTGCTACGCGCATCATTGACTCTTGGTAGATCATGAGCCCGTAAGTATCACCAAGCAGCTCGGCAGCGTCAGGATGGAAGAACTCAACGGGCGCACGGTTGTTCTTGCGGTTCGCATAGCCGTAGTGCATGTTTTCGCTCATCGGGCCTGGGCGATACAGCGCAATTACAGCCGAGACATCTTCAAACGAGTTCGGCTCGAGCGACCGCAACAACGCACGCATCGGTGGGGATTCCAACTGGAAAACTCCGATTGTGTCGCCTCGCGAGAGCAAGTCAAAGGTCCGTTGATCATCCAGGGGCACTGTGTCGATATCGAAATTCGGATCCCTCTCGGCACGGATGAGTTCGACTGCATCTGTGATCACGTCGAGGTTACGAAGACCGAGAAAGTCCATCTTCAACAGACCGAGGCTTTCGACACCGTGCATTTCAAATTGAGTGACGATCGGTGCATCCTCAGGATT
>JAFMEI010000050.1 GCA_017856815.1 Ilumatobacteraceae bacterium | reverse complement strand
GTAACACCAGCTGCCAAATTCTCTTTGGAAGTGTCGGTGACATGTCCAAACAAAATGAGTAACGGTTTTATGTATGGAACGCCCACTGGAACACCGCTTTTCAAATTTGACATAGAGAACTCTTCAGGAACCTCGGTTGGTGGCGGCGAAGTCTGGAAAGGTAAACAGGTTTTATCGGACAACAACTACACAGCGACATGGACCCAAGAGCTCAGCGCTCCGAAAGGTGAAGGCACTTATTCGGTTCTGGTGTACAGCGCCGGAGCTGCTGCGGATTACATCTATTGCAAGATGCAGATGAACGGCCGAACTAATGGGCCGAAAACATCTCTTGTGGTTGCTGCGATGGCTAAATCAATCGGTTTCACATCATCTCTTCTCGCCGGATCTCTCTTTGCTATCGGCGGATTCTTTATCTTCATGGTGCTGCGCCGTAGGGAAGAAGAAACCGCGTTGAACTAGGCGAAATGGTCAATGACTATGACGCAAAGATTCACACCATCTTCGAGGGCACCTCAGAGATTCAGCAGCTGGTGATCGCCCGCGCAATCTCCGGCCTGCGTATTGAGTAGGCGGCACTGAGTCCGCTTGCGGCAGGCTCAATTGCCGAGCAACCGAGCCTAGGGTGCCAATACGGAAAATTGCATACTCTTTTTCAGGGTTAAAAAGCGGTGCTAATCTGCGTCCGATCATTTTTCGGAAGGAAATTCGGTGCGTTTAAACGTTTTGAATCGTCTCACTGGAGCTGTGGTGGCAACTGCTTTGTTTGCGGGAGTCCTTGCGGTTGTTTCGATCCCATCGGTTGCTACAGCAGCTGCGTCCACCTGGGAAATAAAGGTGGATACCAACGGCGTAAGTTGTACTGGCAACCCCGCGAGTTACGTGCGAGTAGTGCCACCAGATGGCGTTGACGGATCTGTGTATCCAGGAAACTACCCGCCAATGGGGTGGTCAATCACAACGAATATTGACCTCAACAACGCCGACACAAACAATGTTGCCGATGTGACATTCCCAGCCGGTGACACTTTCAAAATGGTGAACGCGTGCCCAGCGGGACAGACGTTGCGTGTCAACAACATGTTTGGTGATAATGCATTGAAAGTCGATGGCTCCAATGCATCGTGGACGGCGGGCACCGCTGGCACCAACTGGGAAAACTTGGAGTATTACGACCTGCCAAGTGGCTCATATCTGGAAATCACATTTACTGAGGCAGCACCTGCGAATGACTGGGGATACTTGACGTACCTCTTCTACGATCCGGCAAACACAACTGCCTACCCTTATCCAACTCAAAATCCGAGTTCTTTCAATCAATCAACGAGGGGCCTGGCAACTGCATTCCCATGGTTTACTTGGGGCGATTTCCGCTTTTTAAGTACTTCACCGGCACCTCCGTCGACGACTACTACAACGACAACGACGACTACTACTACTACAACTACAACGGTGCCCGCGTCTACAACCACGTCAACGCCTGGCACGACGACCACGCTCCCGGATGATGAGCCAAGCCTGGTAACGGACGACAATCAGGAAGATCTGACTGTGGCGCCGGGTGGTGCAACTGTGTTGATTAATGGTCAAGAAGTAGCTGCACGAGTAATTACACCTGCGACTTCAAGTGCGGGACAAAAAGACCCCGAAGACCGCAGCCCTGAAGAAGTATTAGAACTTCAAAATGCTGCGAGTGCGCTGGTCAACGAATTGAATTCGTTGTCTGGCGGTGACTCTGGTCTTTCCGTTGAAAATACACCGACCGGTGCGGTAATCAAAGGTCTATTGGATGTGCCAGTACCTGTTGAACACACAGTTCGAGTCAAGGCTCGAGGGAAGTCCGCCCTATTTGCAGCCGTGAATGCAGATGGCTCCACAACAAAGGTCTCTGAAGGCGCTGTAATCCGACTAAGCGGCAATGGCCGTGTTGGCGTCACGGCGGTCAATCTTGAGCCCGGAGAGATCATTGAATTCGTTTTAATGTCGACGCCAACTCTTTTGGAAAGACTTGAAGTCGGAGCCGATGGCTCAATCAATTTCCAGGCCGATATTCCAAGCTCAATTGGTGTAGGTGACCATACGTTGGTCCTTGCGACACCGTCGTTGATGGCTTCACTTGGTTTGCAGATTGCAGCGCCAGCTGAGTCGCTACCACCGACTGGTAACGACTCAAATGATCTTGCCACCGTACTTATGTTGCTTGCGATGGGAGTGGGGCTCGTGCTCGCTTCCCGTCGTCGGATCAATCGGGTGTAACAATCTGAATTGAACGGAAAGAATCAAACACACTTATTTGTGGTTGTGCCAATTCCTTCAATTGTGGAAACAATGACATCACCTGGCTTCAAGAACACTTGCGGCTGACGCGAACCGCCAACTCCGGCAGGCGTGCCGGTAAAGATCACATCGCCGGGTAAAAGTTCGACGATGTTAGAGAGATAAGAAACGATGTCGCTGACACTGAAGATGAGGTCATCAGTGACCGCGCGTTGCATCTCTTGACCGTTAAGTGTCATATGCATTGGCAGTGCATCACGATTGGGAACATCAGCAGCATCAACCAGCCACGGCCCGAACGGTGAATAGTTTTTGCGACTCTTTCCGAGATTGAACTGTGGAGGTTGGGTGGCGAATTGGAGCGCGCGATCAGATATGTCTTGACCAACGCATAGGCCGGCAACATGGCTCCAAGCAGACTCCTTATGAATATCTCGACCACCAGTTGAAATGACCACAACGAGTTCGACTTCCCAGTCGATTGCGTTGCCAACGATCGGAATGTCTGCGTTTGGCCCAGCTACAGATGTTGGGAACTTTGTGAATGTAAGCGGAGAAGTGGGAATTGGCATGCCACCTTCTTCAGCGTGTGAGCGATAGTTCAAGCCGATTCCGAAAACTTGACGCGGACTAGGAGAGGGAGCATCAAGGGTGTTTGGGTCGGCTGCATCACCAGAGGGACTCACAGATGCGGCGAATTCGCGTAGTTCAGCCCAACGAGAAAACGCATTGTTTGGATTTGAATCAAACTTTCCATTGCTTGCGATTTCCAGGTCTACAAGCTGATTGTTAGGGCCGACGACCAATTGGGCGCGACCGTCTCTGCAGGCAAATTTCAAGGTCATGGATCTGAGTATAGTGAGTATTAGTCAAGTGACTAACAAACGGGAGAGTGTGATGGCTTCACCAATTAAATTCGCGCACATTGTCTTAAAGACCGCGCAATATCGCGTCATGGTTGATTGGTGGGCGGAATTCCTTGAAGGAAAAGTGAGATTCGGTAACGACTTTCTTTCCTTTATCAGTTACGACGATGAGCATCACCGAATCGCAATTGCCGGATTACCGCACCTCCAAGAACCGGACAAGAAATCATGGGGCCTAGAGCATTTTGCCTTCACGTATGACTCGCTTGAGTCGTTACTTGAACAATACGAACGCATGAAGTCCCGTGGGATCACGCCATATCTAACGATTCACCACGGCATGACCATCTCTGCCTATTACGCCGATCCCGATGGCAACCAGGTTGAAACTCAAGTGGATGTGATGGGAATGGACGAGGCCGATGCATTCATGCATGGTCCGTTGTTTGCCGAAAATCCGATTGGGCGCCTGATGAATTTTGACACGCTGGTTGATCGCATGAAGTCTGGTGAATCGCTGGATTCGATGACCGACTACTTGACTGCTCGCTAATGGGTCGAGCATTGCCTGAGCGGCCCGTTCGCAATCGTGCTGATGCAGAAGAGCGATTGATTGTTGCTGCAGCTGACCAGTTAGTTGAAGTTGGTCCACTAAGTCTGAGTGTGCGTGCAGTGGCAGAGAATGCCGGGGTTAACCACGGTTTGGTACACCATTATTTCGGTGGTAAGCGAGGCCTGCTTGAGGCTGCTATGACACGACTTGTCGAAGAACACGCGTTATTCGCCAAAGAGATTTCAAACGGTGAGCCGGTTCCGCCACTCTTCATCCTGAAACAAGATCCGCGGTACCTTAGGGCAGTAGTCCGAGCCGTACTCGATGGTGAGATGGAACTCGCAACAATTGAATTGAGGCTTGGGGTTTCAGTTCCTAATTCAGCGATGAAACATCTTCTCAATCTAAAAGATGGTGCGAAGTCCACCCTTGAGATCAAAGCCCTTGTGATGCTTGCGATGTCAATGGAGATGGGGTGGGCAGTTCTTGAGCCGTTCTTGTTTGCTGCTACCGAGATTGACTCCACCGAGCAGGAGAGACTTCTTGAACATGTGCGTCAGATGCGTGCTGAGATGCTGGAGTCTTTGCTGAAATGACGCAAGCGGATGTAACCATTCTTGGTGGTGGCCCCGTTGGCTGTGTGTTGGGCATCTTGTTGCAAAACATGGGCGTAAGCGTTGTTTTAATTGAACGCGACCGTGAGCCGTACCAATTGCCGCGGGCGATAGTTATGGACGACGAGATCTATCGCATGCTGAGTTTGCAGGGCCTCGGAGATTGGTTAGCTGCAAATACGACACCTTTAGAGCGCGGAGATTTTGTGGGTGCAGATGGATCAGTGATCCTCGGCGCAGACATCCCCCCAACTGGTTTACTCGGGGTGCCTCCGGTTGTTGTTCACTATCAACCCGAACTCGACACAATGTTGCGCCGAGAGTTTGTCGCGCGCGGTGGCGATGCAAGATTTGGTCACACAATTTCAGACATGATTGATCACGGCGATCATGTTGCAGCAACCCTCGATGACGGCAGCAGCATCCTTTCAAGGTGGTTCGTCGGTTGTGATGGAGCATCAAGCTGGACACGTAAGCGTGTTGGGTTTGCCCTGGAGGACCTTAAGTTTGATCAGCAGTGGTTGGTAGTTGATGCAGAGCTACACGAAAACTCTTCTGTTGATCTACCTCTTGGGGTACGGCAATACTGCTTGCCTGATCGCCCCTGTACATATGTAAAAGGTGCACGTCGATATCGCCGCTGGGAGTTTCAGGTTCAGCAAGACGAGGATGCAAGTGCACTCAACACACACACCGGCCTTTGGGGACTGCTGAATCCATGGATCTCTGAGCGTGATGCCGCGATTGTGCGTTCGGCCGTTTATCGGTTTCATGCAGTTGTGGCGCCCGAAATGCAACGGGGCAATGTTTTTCTTGCTGGTGACTCGGCGCACCAGACCCCACCTTTTGCGGGTCAGGGGCTGAACTCGGGAATGCGCGACGCGATCAATCTTGCATGGAAGATGAGCTTCGTGAAGCACGGTCGTTTGAACACTGAAGTGCTTGACACCTACACCCGTGAGCGGGTGCCGCACGTGAGGAGTTCGGTTGCAGCCGCGGTCGATTTGGGTCGCCTCATAGACCAACTGGCCGGCCGAGTGAGCCATGGCGTTGGTTTGGACAGCGGATATGGAGGATCGCGACCGGCGCCTTATCTGGAAACAGGTCTGGTTACAGGCAGCGACCCACGCGTAGGTCATCAGTTTTGGCACCAAAGCGAAGTTGCTGCGGCATCACTTGTGGGAGGTGGATCTTTTGTGGTGGTTGCGCAGTCGGGAATCGAGCTTCCGTTGATGCTGAGACAAATCGGCACCCAACTCGTAGTTGCTCCCAATGCGTGCAACGGCGCTCACGCGGTCCTAGTGCGACCCGACCTTTACGTGGCAGCAGTTGCGATGGATGATGAAGATCTTGAACTAAGCACAAACCTGCTCTTTGCCTGAAAGGCCAAGACGGTTTGCAAGTCTTCATGCAACTAACCCAGCCGGGGGCGTCGGTGGCAATGCTCAAAAGTGACACAGTCCGCAAACTTTCTTTCACTGGATCAACACGAGGCGGCTCCATGCTTAGTCGCTACTGCGTTGCTACCTTGGTAGTAATGCAGTAGCATCATGGTGTGAAGTTGAGTGTCAGCCTGCCCGAAAGCGAATGTGAATATCTAGATCAGTGTGTCGAGGATGGTCTCTATCCTTCGCGCTCCGCAGTGCTGCTGCGGGCACTTCGTTTGCTCAGGAGTGCGGACCTTGGCGCCATGTACGGCGAAGCGATTGCCGAATGGGAACAAAGTAGCGATGGGTCTGATTGGGACTCAATTGATGCGTCAACTGCTGGTAATTGATGTTGCGCGGTGAGATCCGACTCGTCAATCTTGACCCCACAGTTGCTGGTGAGGCGGCTAAAACCCGCCCGGCTGTAATCGTTAGTAACGATGCCCTGAATGCAGTTGCAATGTCATTGAGTCGTGGCGTAGTCACAGTGGTGCCAATCACATCAAATACCAAGAAGGTCTATCCATTTCAGGTTGAACTAGACAAAGACTCAACCGGGCTAAGCATCCGGTCGAAAGCGCAAGCTGAACAGATTCGTGCAGTTTCAATTAGCCGAATCGGCAGACGCATTGGTGTACTGAATTCAGATCTCCAACAACAATTGGATGTGGCGCTGCGTCTTCATCTAAATCTCTGAGCCAAATTCAATGCCTCTGGGACTTGATTAGTTTTCAGTCTTCGGATTCGTCCTCAATCACCGCACTGTACCCAGCAGCAGTTAGGCGTTGGAGTAGAGCATCACGTGGGCTCTCACCGGGCGCGCGCGCTTTTTCTGATGCAACTCTCCAACCATGTCTAGATGAATACACGAGCGGGTCGTTACGAAGGCGTCCGTATCCAAAGTCCGTGACCCGGGCAAAGAGCAATTCATGATCTTCCATCGTCATAGTCTGGAAAATCTCAGCATGCACCCAAGAGAGGCAATCTGGAACTATTGGGTGGCCATCAACTTCGGTGAGGTATTCAGGCGCGATGTAATGGAAGCGACGACCCGGATAAGAGAAATACTGACCGATATGAACTTGGTCGCCGGCAAGAAATGAAACAGTGAATGCTCCACTGGCAATCATCAACGGGTATGTGTCGTGCTTTGGTGAAACGCTCGCCATCACGATGGGTTCTTCAAAAGATACTTGTGTCACCCAGTGTGATGTGTACGCACGCATAACCGAGTTATGTGTAGCCGCAACTACTTCTACTGCTTTGGCTGACTGTCCGAGAGCACGTTTTAGCTTTTGATCAATCATGGATACCGTCCTTGAATTTCAATCATTTGTTGTTTCGTATGCTCGGCGAACGGACACCCATTGGCGCACCTGATTTACAAGCAACTCAATATCAATAGACAGATCAGGGCCAATACCTGTGCGGATATCGAATGCTTCCACGTGTACTTGGCTCACACCGTTTGCATGGAGCATTGGCCTGATTGCTCGAATCAATGGACTCGGACCACACATCACTGCGTGTGCACCCACCAAACCTTCTTTGCCGACATTTCGAATTATGTCCTCTGGCTTAAGGCGCGTGCCTTCAGAGGAAACATGAAGGTGCAGGTTGATCAGCCCATCATTGGCAGCCTGCTGTAGAGCGCTGACTCCAGGAGCGTCATCGCGAGAGCGTATGCAATAAAAGAGTGTCGGCTTTTCGACTCTTAATGAGGTAAGTGATTTCAATGCGGCGAGGAATGGTGTGATGCCGACTCCACCCGCAATCCAAACAGTCTTGATTGCAGGATCATCTGGAAGCGGATGGAGAGATCCGTAAGGGCCCTCAACTGTGACCCGATCACCGAGTTGCACCGATTGCATCAGATTGTGTGTCCAGTCACCTAGATCACGAATCAAGAATCTAAGCACTCCCTCCTCTGGAGAAGATGCGATGGTGAACGGGTGCGGTTCGAGAAGGCCCCGTTTTGCAAATTTGAGAAATGCAAACTGACCTGGTCGCTGTTCAATTTTCTGATCAAGTGGTTCAAGTTCAATAGTTAGCGTTGCGCCGTCTTGATTGATATTGCTCACCCGGTACTTAGCGCCGCGCTGAATCATGTCGCGCCATACAACCCGATAGATCCAGGCTGCGATACCAAGGACCATAAATCCAGTAAACCACCAACCCCAAGGTGAATTGTTCGCGTATGGCTTGGTCGCTGTGTAGAAGTGCCAACAAGCAAATGCGTACGGCAGTACAAGAAGTTTGTGACTCAGTCGCCACCATCGAGTCGGCAACCACCGCAAAAGACTGATACCTACAAGGATGTAGAGCAACGTTGATCCGGTTTCAGCTAGATCTTCAGCTGCATCTGCAATGTCTTTCGAAGCCCCCCTGATCCCCTTTACGTCATCCACATTTTCGATGTGGAGCCACATCGCCCCAACTGCAATAGCTCCATACCAACGATGCCAGCGATACATTCGATCTAGGCCGCCAAAAAACCTCTCCAAAAATAGTGCACGAGTTGAGAGAAGATTGCTCCATGCCATTAACAGAATTGACGCCGCACCAATAAAAAGTGCAAATCCAACACCATCGTCACCGACTGCATTGGCAAATGCGAACCAGCCAACTAGAACCGAGCCAATTGCGACTATCGGTCCGACCCAGTGCATGCCAGCGTGGGGGAGTGCTGGACGTTCGGGACGATGAATCCTCCAGTCATCTCTACTGCCTGCCAGTCTCTTTGCAACAGTGGTCGCTTGTGAAAGTTTTGGGACGGGCACATGATGAGAATACTGAAACAGTCATCGCACCTAGCGTCAGCATTGGAGTGCAAACCTGCTCTTTGCCTGAAAGACTGTGATTATGGTGAGTCTCAAAGTAACTAATCCGGCGGACGGAAGTGTTATTGACAATGTTCACAATTCTTCTGTTGTGGATTGTCTTGATGCAGTCAATCGTGCGCATGATGCCGCACAAATGTGGCGAGAAACCCCACCGCGTCAACGGGCAGAAATTCTTCGCAAAGCATTCGAAGTGATGATTGCCAACAAAGACAGCCTTGCTGAATTGATCACGCGCGAAAACGGCAAGGTTCTTGCTGATGCGCAAGCCGAAGTCGCATATGCGGCGGAGTTCTTCCGTTGGTTTAGTGAAGAGGCGGTGCGCATTGATGGCGATTACCGCCGCGCACCAAATGGTGGCAACTGGCTGTTGGTATCCCGCCAGCCAGTAGGTGTCGCCCTACTTGCCACTCCATGGAATTTCCCTGCCGCCATGGCAACACGAAAAATTGGTCCAGCATTGGCAGCCGGGTGTACGGCGGTATTGAAGCCCGCCCATGAAACCCCCTTGACGGCACTGGCAATCACGAAGATTCTCAGAGACGCCGGCTTGCCCGACGGTGTTCTGAACACTGTGGTTACAGATCAGCCTGGAGTCGCAGTGGACGCGATGCTTGATAGTGGCCGCGTCCGCAAACTTTCATTCACTGGTTCAACACGTGTTGGTTCAATACTTATTGCACAGGCAGCCAAGCGAGTAATCAACTGTTCGATGGAGCTCGGTGGTAACGCTCCACTGATTGTGTTTGAAGACGCAGACCTGGATGTAGCAATCGATGGCGCGATGATTGCCAAGATGCGTAATGGCGGTGCTGCGTGTACGGCTGCGAACCGACTCTTTGTGCATGAGAACATCTATGAGGAGTTCGCGGCCCGTTTTACCGAGCGGATGGCATCACTTCGTATTGGTAATGGACTCGATTCAGGCACCAATCTTGGCCCTTTGGTCTCGTCTGCACAGCAAGAGCGCGTTGCGTCTCTAGTTGCCGACGCAGTTACTGACGGTGCGACTATTGCGTGCGGTGGGAAGAAGGCGTCCAGTGTTCAATGCGGCTACGAGGCAACTGTTCTCGTTGATGTGCCACTCAATGCACGGATCCTCAATGAAGAAGTGTTTGGCCCGGTGGCACCACTGATTCGATTCACCGATACCGACGAGGTGATTGCACATTCAAACAGTGTTGAACACGGTCTGGTCTCTTATGTGTTTACGCGCGACATAGGTAAAGGTATGCGTGTTGCAGAGGCCCTAGAGACCGGCATGGTGGGGTTGAACAGGGGATTGGTTTCCGATCCGTCAGCACCTTTTGGGGGAGTTAAGGCCTCTGGCATTGGCCGCGAAGGTGGACACGATGGCCTACTTGCGTTCTTGGAAACCAAGTACGTGGCTGGTAACTGGTAACTCAAATACGCGTTTTGCGTACAGCAAAAACTCCAAAACAAATCAAGGAAGTTATTGCGACCAAAAACCACTCGGTGTTCATACCGGTCGGGGGCAGCACTTCTGGCACTTCACGTATCCGCACGCGACGTCCCATCATCTCGTGTTCAAAGCCAGTTGGAGTGTAGGTGTAGTACAAGATTCCGCTTGTTGATGAATATCCATCGCTCGAAGCTTCGGGATTGATCAATGTGGGGTAGTAGATCCAGGCTTCATCTGGTTCGCGTCCAACTGTGACCAGCACTTTGTGTTTTAGCAATTGGTTGCCGTCTGACCAATTGATGCCATCAGGTGAGGTTGCATACCAAAAGCCGGTCATGGTGGTAAAAACTGCGACATAACGATTGAACGCCGTATTCCAAGTGACGCTCGGAATACCTGCAAAATCATTGGACAAAGATGAGTCGTTTGAAAACACAGGCGTAGGGGTCAGCAGCGTTGGAGAAGTTAGGCCTCCGAGTCCGGGTTGATCCCAGGCCCCGTTGTAGTACTTCGTCCATGTTCCAGGCATTAGGTCACCCGATAGTGGAGCACGAGCAATACGCAGGCCGCCGTAATGGTCGTCCCATTCTTCATCGCCACCTTGAGAGAACCATGCGTACATGTACTCACCAGTGGGTTCAACAGTGGCGGCAAAACTCCACACACCGTGGAAGACCATTTCGTCACATGTGGTGCGGGTAATCACTGGGCTGGTAATGATCTGCCCTTGGCGGTCCCACGTTGTGCCGTTGTCGTCACTAGTTGCGAGGGCGATTGATACTCCCGCCGACTTTGGTCCACAAGGGTGGGTTTCGGCTTGATACATGGCGGCAAGACGCCCAGAAGGGAGTCGTACAACTTTTGAAATTCCTGTGTAATCCGATTCGAATGTGCCTGGAATCGGCGAAAGCACCCAAGGTGCAGGTGTAGTGGTTGCACGAAAGTGTCGAAAATCGTCCGTTACCACCTCGATCGAATTTCCGCCGTCACCGGTGGGCATCCATACACGAGTGTGCCCGCCGCCTTTCAAAAAAGTGATCGCACCATCAGGTAATCCGTATCGCTGAACATCATCAAATTCGAATGCTTTAAACGGCTTACCTACAAACTCAATTGTTAGGGAAGGTTCGGGTCGGTCATCAAAAGGTGAGGCAAGCGTGCCCGCGGCAGGAACGAGTGATATGGCAGCCAACAATGCGGCTACTAATCCATTCCCCCGACCCACACGCACATGTCCAAGATAATCGTGGGCTCAGACCGTTGTGGCTATTCGTCTTCACCGGGTTGGAGCTCAAAGAGCTCACCAGTTGAGAGTTCAGGCACCCCTTGTTGCTTGCGCATCTTTTCGATATCACGAATTGGCACCGCCAACTTCTTGAAACGAGTACCGCCGGTGCTGATGTCATCAATTTTTTCGTTCAACTTGTTTGCGGCGGACTTCACATCATCTACAGCACCGACATATTTCTTCCATTCAGTATCAAACTTGTTGATCTGTTGCATGATGGAAGCGGCAGTCTGCTCGGTGTGGAAACTGTCGGTTGCTTGGCGAACCACCACGAGGAACGAGTACAAAGTGAGTGGCGAACAAAGCAAAACTTTCTTACTGAGCGCGTAGTCAAGAAGAGTGGGGTCGGCTTCGTGGATGAAGCCGGTGATGCTTTCAATGGGAAGGAACATCAATACAAGATCGACTGCCTCTTCTTTGGCGTTGTTGATGTAGTCCCGCTTTGCAAGAGCATCAACATGGCCCTTGATGGCCTTAACAAAATCAACTCGTGCTTGCAGCCGCACTGCATCAGTTTCAGCAGTTACGGATTCTGCATATTTGTCATGTGGGAATTTCACGTCCATAAATAGAACGCGATTGGGTGGCATCATGAATTTGTAGTCGGGACGACCACCAGTTTCATTGGTGGACTGTTTTTGGTAGTTGACATTCTCGATGAAACCAGCTGCTCGCAACATGTCTTCAACTACGCGCTCGCCCCATGCCCCACGCTTTTGCGAACTCGAGAGGATCTCTTTCAGATTGTCCGTGCCGCGCGCAAGTGATGCCACTGCTTTTTCGATGCCTTCATATTGGGAGTTGTTGATGTCGCGAAGCCGATTCAGCTCCTGAGTTAGTGCGGTTATGCGCTCGTTCATTTGATTCGTGATCCCTTTTAGTGATTCATCAATCACTTGAGCACGCGTGCCGAGCTGCTCTGAACCAACGGCTGTGATTTTTTCCGTTGCGAGCTTGATCGCCTCATCACGATCATGGCGAGCTTGGTTGCCCAGTACCTGCATTGCATTGGTGAGAGTTTCATTAACTGTGGCTTGCACGGTGCGAGCAAGATCAGCCGAAATCTCATTCTTCAAAGTGGCGGTGTC
>JAFMEI010000156.1 GCA_017856815.1 Ilumatobacteraceae bacterium | reverse complement strand
TGATACTCAGCACTCCAACTCTCGGTAAAGCGGGCTCAGCGTCCTATCGGGTCATGCCATCGCGCAGGGTTACAGCGTGACTCGCAGTTGATTCAACATCAGAACCAGTAACAGTTATATGGCCCATTTTGCGGCCGGGCTTAGCTTCGCTCTTTCCATATAGATGCACGTGCGCGGATGCATCACCGGCTGTGCGAGCCAAATCCGGCTCGCCATTTGCCCACCGATCCCCCAAAAGATTGACCATTGCCACAGCTGGATGGGTCATCGCTATATCGCCAAACGGCATACCAACAAGTGCTCGCACCTGCTGTTCAAACTGACTTGTCTGCGCGGCGTCAAGAGTCCAATGGCCGCTGTTGTGTGGGCGTGGCGCGAGCTCATTCACCAGTAGTTCCCCACCGACAACGAAAAACTCAACCGCAAGCACGCCAACGTAATCCAAGGCCGCTGCTATTTGTTGGGCAACCACACTCGCGTTTCGTGTCAACTCATCGTCATTAATCGGCGCTGTACTGAGATCCAAAACACCGTTCACGTGCACATTGCGAGTCGCTTCATAAGTGACCATCTCGCCATCCACCCCGCGCGCTAGGACTATTGACAGCTCGTCTTCTAGTGGAAGTAGTTTCTCGAGCACACACGGCGCGCCTCCAAGTTCCTTAAAAGCACGCACCAATGCGTCACGATCAGTAACTCGAATCTGGCCCTTACCGTCGTAACCCAGTCGCGCGGTTTTCAATATCCCAGGCAGCACCTCGTCAGTCGTCGCCGCTTTGATATCCACGCTGCTTTCAATTACCGCGAATGGCGCAACTGCGATTCCGTGCTCAACGCAGAACTGCTTTTCTTTTCGTCGATCCTGTGCAATTGCGATCGATTTTGGAGAGGGTCGCACAATGGTTCGCTGCGACAAGTACTCAAGCGAGTCAACTGGCGGATTCTCAAATTCCACCGTTACCGCGCTGCACTGAGTGACCAAACGATCAAGCGCAGATCGGTCGTCATATTCAGCAACTATGTGCTCATAAGCGATTTTGCCCGCAGGCGAATTTGAATCGGGCTCAAGCACCACAACTCGAAAGCCCATCGATTGCGCCGCCAGTACGAAGTATCTCCCGAGCTGGCCGCCACCGATTACACCAAGTGCATCACCCATCACTCTGGTGGGAGCACCGAAGAAGCTGCGGCGTCGTGGCGTGCGCGGCGGAACTCTGCGAGCTTGTTCTGCAAAGCTGCATCATCAATAGCAAGTATTTCAATCGCGAAAAGCGCAGCATTCACCGCACCAGCCTCTCCAATGGCAAAAGTGGCAACAGGTACACCGGCTGGCATCTGCACTATGGAATACAAAGAATCGTGACCGTTTAGATGTGCCGTCGGCACGGGAACACCAAGCACGGGCAAGATCGTTTTCGCCGCAAGCATCCCAGGTAAATGTGCGGCGCCACCAGCACCAGCAATGATCACCTTGTATCCATTTTCGGCCGCAGTTTCGGCAAATGCGTAAAGTTCGTCGGGCATGCGATGTGCCGACAACACTTGAGTGTGTGGGGACAATCCAAACGACTCAAGAGTCTCAACGGCTTTACTCATCGTGGACCAATCGCTCTGCGACCCCATCACAACTGCGATCTGCGAAGTGCCCGTCACATTGCAATTCTAAAGGAATAGTTCAATGAAAATTACATTGCTTGGCACTGGCAGTCCGCTGCCCGATCCGAATCGTGCAGGCCCATCAACACTCGTGACTACTGGCGCACACAACATCGTGGTCGACTGTGGGCGCGCGTGTGTGATGCGACTAGTTGGCGCTGGTGTTATGCCGCCATTTGTGAATCTCGTGTTGCTCACCCACCTTCACAGCGACCACATCTGCGATCTCAACGATCTCGTCACCACCCGATGGATCACTACTCCCGCGCCAATGGCATCAGCGTTGAAAGTTGTCGGCCCAGTGGGCACGCGCCAAGTAGTAGAGGGAATGCTTGCGATGCTCGCGCTCGATGAGCAGTACCGACTCGAGCACCACGAGGATCTCCGCACCGCCGGGGGCATGAAGATTGACGTGATTGAGCTGGTCGCTGGAGATACTCACCAACACGATGATGTGGTGATCAAAGCATTTCGTACCGACCACCGCCCCGTAGAGCCCACACTTGGATACCGCATCGAGCACGAAGGCAAAGCAGCGGCCCTAGCTGGGGACACAATCCCGTGCCCAGAGCTGGATGACCTTTGCCAAAACGCAGACGTATATATACAGACGGTTCTACGACCTGACCTTGTGGCAAACCTCGCGGCTTTGATCCCTGCCAATGCCGGACGCCTCACCGACATTCTCGACTACCACTCCACGGTTGAGCAGGCCGGTGACACCGCTGCGCGCAACGGTGTCAAGCACCTTGTACTGACGCATTACGTACCCACAATGCAGCCCGGCACTGAGGATGAATGGCGCGCAATTGCGGCCGCCAAATTTTCGGGTCCCATTACCCTTGGCCCGGACCTTACGTCTGTAGAGATTTAATCCAATTAGACTCAGTGTCTCACTGAATAGAGGAATCTAATGAAGAAGTCCGTCCGCTTAATTATCGCGTCATTGTCGCTAGTGGTTGCTGGAGCGGCATTCAGCTCAAGCCAAGTCTCCGCGGCCACGGGAACTATAACTTCGGAGATATCAGTTGACTGCGTTGCTGATGACGACGCCGATTTGAATCTTTGGAACTACGAATCAGAAACGATCGCAATCAATCACACAAACTGCGACTCATTTGATTGGAATGACCGTAACGGCGAGCCAATCAGCAGTTCACTGGTTTCACCGATGGTGATTTCAAGTGGCGATCGTCTGTATCTTTACGGCAGCATCGGTGATACAGCGGTTTCAATCGATACCGACATCTTGTTCCCAGCTCGAGTGCCGTCAGGTGAATTACAGTTCACCAGAGATATAACTATCCCAGCTAATCCACGAAG
>JAFMEI010000155.1 GCA_017856815.1 Ilumatobacteraceae bacterium | reverse complement strand
ACGCCCAGACTCTCCCCAGTAATACATGTACGGGTATGCCGACGCAGCTAACCCAGCTGGCTCCGTTGTGAAGTCACCATTAGTAACGATGTTGGCTGGTGATGTGCGGTCCAAGGATGTAGAACCAGACACCACGTTCAGACCCGATACAAATTCGGTGGTTGTTCCGCCACCAGGACAGGTTGCTACGGCCGAGACTGGAGCACCTCGCAACGCCAAAGTGAAGGGCACGCTGGCGCAGAGAATGAGTACTGAAACTACGCAACTGATTGACTTCCGTGACTCACTTGACCGTTGGTTTTTCGACCGCAAAACAGACCCCCCACACCGAATATGTAGGGTCTATTTTAGTACACTTGTTTGAATAGAATCTATTCAAACTCTAATTTTGCGTCAGGTTAAAGACCCATCAGCTGCTGCCCGCCTAGAGGCTTTGCCACTCTTCGTCGGTCCAGTGCTGACGCAATTCTGCTGTGACGAAATCGGTAGTCCAGCGCACCATATCGATCCAGGGAAGCTCCGCGGATGCAACTTCGGTGAAAGCCATGCCGTCAATCAAGAGCGCTGCATCGTAGATGTTCAGTGTGATTGGCGTTTCGGGATCGTGGTCTTCAAACCTTTGGTCCAAGATGATGATGTGTTCGAAATTCCAACTGTTCGTAATCTCAGTGGTGTACACCTGATCTGTCATGATTCCAAGAATCGTGCGTAGAGCCTGAATCGCCTCTTTGTCTAATGACACCTGCTTAGGGAATCCGTCGTGCATGTCAGCGCTTCTTTGCAGGATCAACCACCTGCACCATGGACGTTGAACCAAAGACACCTTCGCGGTCGCTCAGTGTGCCCATCGAAATACCGTGACCGATAGTGGAATCAACATCGGTATGACCCGTGATCGCTACCCAATCTCCAACCGGGTAGCGCATGATATGAGCACTCACATCTGCGTTGATGGCGGTGGCTTTAGCTACATCTAACGAGTAGCCAATCAGATTCACCACGTCCATCGGTACGGTAGCCAACGATGTTGCCCTGACCTTCTCACCCTCGATTACAGGGACCCGAAGTCTCATCCAGATTGTGTTGAGTCCGTTCTCAAACTCCGGTGATCGCACATAATCAATGCCGCGCGGGATGAACCCGGTTCCCATGTTTGTTGGGATCAAATTCTGGAAATGCTCGGGCGGTGGAATTACAGGGTGAGACAGCGCTGCACTTGGAAGGGCTTCTCCTAATACCGACTCAACATCAGTGTCACGAATACGCAGTGCGCGTGCGAGAGCGTGCTCAGTGTCGCCGGCTTTTACGACCAGATCAACCACCTGAAGCTTTCGGCCATCACGACGAATCTCGGTCTCAATTCTCAACGGCTGATCCAACGGCACGGGTCGCATTAGGTCAACGGTCATTCGGCTAAGGCTCATTGGCACAAGTGACGGCACATCTTCGAGCACATGGCCCAAAAGTGACAGCACTGCCCCGCCCGCCAGCGCTGTTGGGCCCCACGGTCCACATGCACAGGTATTCGCGAGAAATTCTTCCCCTTCACGCCTGAAGAGAGATACGTCTTCACCCATGCTCAAAGTCTCGCAGGATTGATCAATCTCCACCCCAATGAACTGTGAAATTCGGGTTTAACCTTGATGGTGTGAACAAGTCCACAGGTGTGCCTGCCCTGCAAAACACGTGGGCGGAATCCCTTCCTGGAATGTTTGAGCCATGGACTGCTGACGAAGTTCCCGATCCAACTGCACTAATTGTCAATGACTCATTGGCGAAGGATCTACAGATTGATGTTGATTGGCTCCATTCGGCTGACGGAACAAAATTCCTTGTCGGCAACTTTGTAGTACCTGGCATGACACCCGTTGCACAGGCTTATGCGGGGCACCAATTTGGCGGATACTCACCTGTCCTTGGTGATGGCCGCGCACTCCTTCTTGGTGAGCTCGTTGAACCTTCAGGCAACCGAGTTGATCTACACCTGAAAGGTTCTGGTCGCACGCGCTTTTCGCGCAGTGGCGACGGCAAGGCCGCAGTAGGGCCAATGCTTCGGGAATACATAATCGGTGAGGCAATGCATGCTTACGGCATTCCCACTTCCCGCGCCCTTGCAGTTGTTGCGACAAATCAAACGGTTCGCCGCCAGGAGCCATTGCCTGGTGCCGTGCTTTGCCGTGTTGCTTCGAGTCATATTCGTGTCGGTTCTTTTCAGTACGCATCGTCTTTGGGGGTTGAGCACCTTCAACGACTGTTGGATTACTCCATCAATCGGCACTATCCAGAACTTCGCTCCAGCACCGATCGGGCGCTGGACTTTTTTGAAGCAACGATGCAACGCCAAGCTGAGCTGATCGCCAAGTGGATGCATGTCGGTTTTATCCACGGGGTGATGAATACCGACAACATGGCGATATCAGGTGAAACGATTGATTACGGCCCTTGCGCATTCATGGATTCGTACAGTGAGCTCACAGTATTCAGCTCCATCGACCATCAAGGTCGATACGCCTATGGCCGACAGCCCTACATCGCACAGTGGAACCTCGCACGCCTCGTTGAAGCTTTGTTGCCACTCATCCATAGCGATACCGATTCAGCTGTAAGCATTGCAACCGAAAGACTCAATACATTCCCGCAACGATTTGAAAGTGCGTGGAATAAGGGAATGAAATCCAAATTGGGTTTTGCTTCCGATGCCCAAGTGTCACCTGAGTTTTTCCATCGACTGCTTGCATGTTTTGAGTCTTCAAAAGCGGATTACACCAACTCCATGCGTTCCCTTTCGTCAATTGCGCGTGGTGACGTAACAACCGTGACTGAGCTCGCGGATTCGGCTGATTTTCAAACGTGGAAAGATGAGTGGAATGCGCTACTAAAAGCACAGGGCCGCGCAGGTGATGCAGTAGCCACTCAAATGGATGCCAACAATCCCGCCTACATACCCCGCAATCACATTGTGGAAATGGCACTTGCTGCTGGATCAAACGGG
>JAFMEI010000154.1 GCA_017856815.1 Ilumatobacteraceae bacterium | reverse complement strand
GAGCAATAACACTCATATGTCAAACCTCTATCCGCCAGATCATTGATGATTGAGTTGTAGATGTCAAAGCGATCGCTTTGCCAAATGACAGGGATGTCCGACTCCACTCCGATTGCCGCAAGATCGGCTAACTGTCTCTCGCCAAGTGCTCGTGAAGATGTCATCTGATCTAGATCTTCCATTCGGATCAAGAATTCGCCGCCCGATTCTTTAGCCCAGAGAAAGCCAATTAGCGCCGTGCGCAGATTGCCAAGGTGGAGGTCTCCTGTAGGTGACGGAGCAAATCTTCCCCGTGGTGACATGGCTCTAATAGTTAGGAACGCGTCGCTGATAGATCTCGTTCACCAATGGTGACGACATCAAGAAGTCGGCACTTGCACGATTACATGCAACTGGGATATTCCAGACGACAGCGATTCGCAGCAACGCCTTGATATCTGGATCATGTGGCTGTGGCTCGAGTGGATCCCAAAAGAACAACAAGATGTCAATCTCACGATCTGCGATACGTGCGCCAAGTTGCTGATCGCCACCAAGTGGACCACTCCGAAGTCGTTCTACGTCAAGGCCAGTCTGTTCGGCGACTAAACGGCCTGTGGTACCGGTCCCAAGCAGGATGTGCTGAGAAAGTACATCGTGATGCGCTTTGGCCCATTCGAGCATCTCGCTTTTCATGTTGTCGTGTGCCACCAGCGCGATGCGTTTCTTCGCGGGGCTCTCGATGTTGATGAGATCCTCTTTATTCATGAAATCAAGGGTAGTTGTACAACCCTTATGTACTTCGTAATCAAAGTCTGTCCGCCTATAGCCCAAGGAAGGGACAAATATCTGAGAGGCAGCTCGAATTGTGCGGATACGTTGAGGGTGTCGTTTGACAATAATCACCTGCTTTTGGAGGCCATGTGAAACGCCCCTTAGTTAACACACTGATTTTGCTAGCTGCCTTGGTTGGGTTTGCTTCGTGTTCATCTAGCGACACAGTGGAAAGCACAACCACAACCGAGACAACAACCGCGTCAACCAGTACAACGACGACGATTCCCCAATTGGAACAGCCCGCAATCTGGCCCGCAGCAAACATTTCTTTCCAGACCCCAGAAGAAGTTGCCGAAGATTTTGTCCGCAATGCTCTTGGCGTTGAGCCACACATCAGTGAATTTCAGGGTGGAGATTCACTGAGTGGCGAGATTGATGTTTACAGCCCTGAGTCAGAAGTGGTGCGTGGCACATTGCTTCTACGCAAACTGGGTCCCTCTATGAGTTGGTTTGTGACTGCAGCGGTAAATGCGAACAACACCATCACCAACCCAGTCCACCAATCGTCAATTGATCCAGGTGTTACCGCGATAATCGGCAAAGGACGCGGTTATGAAGCGCAACTACGGGTCACCGCAATTGATCCATCTGCATATAGCCAACCGGTTGATCAGCAATTTCCTATGGGTGGCTCTGCTGAAGAGGCTCTCCCCTTTTCCACCACACTTGACCTAAGCGATATCGCTTCGGGTTCAATAGTCACGATCATTCTCCAAGGTAGTGCCGGGCTTGAAGAGGACCCGGGTGACTTCTGTGCGATTGCAGTCAGAATCAATTAACCACTGCAAGCAGGGCAAAGCCCATCGGATTCTTGGCATCCAAGACACATGACCGTGAGTTTGCGACATTCCTGATTAAGACAATTTTTCAATTCGCTAGCTGAGCTTCCGCAGCATTCACATACACCCACCGCGGTTGGTGCATCAGTGAAGTCAATCTTCATCCTGCGATCGAAAACATACAGTGAGCCCTCCCATAATCCATGGGTGCGGTACTCCTCTGCGTATCGAACGATCCCACCTTCAATTTGGTAGACCTCGTTGAAGCCGCGGTTTTTCATCACTGCGGAAAGCACCTCGCAGCGAACGCCTCCGGTGCAGTAGGTAACAACGGGTCGGTTCTTCAAGTGGTCATAAACACCGCTGTCCAAAACTTTTACAAAATCTTTGGTAGTAGCCACGTCAGGCACAACTGCCCCTTTAAATCTTCCGATTGACGCTTCAAATGCATTGCGCCCGTCAAAGAAGACAACCTCTTCTCCACGCTGTGAGACAAGTTCATTCACTTGTTGCGGGGTGAGATGGATGCCGCCATCTACAACGCCGCTTTGATCCACGTTCAACTCTCCCGGAGCACCAAAGGTCACGATCTCATCGCGCACGCGCACGCGAAGTCGTGGGAAATCATCGCCAACACCGTCGGACCATTTGAAGTCTGTGTCTTTAAACGGTGCGTAGCTCCTCGTTGCTCTCCAGTACTTTTTCACCGCAGACATCGGCCCACCAACAGTGCCATTGATTCCATCCTTGGAAATCAGAATGCGACCCTTCAATCCCAATGCATCACAAAGGGTCCACTGCCATAACCGAATCGCCTCTGGATCAGCAAGCGGCGTGAACTTGTAATAGAGAAGGATCTTTGAAGGTTCTGGCATATCGCGGGTTGACACAACTTAGTGTCCAACAGTGAATGAAAATACTCCGACTAAATTCATAGAGTGTCCAGGGTCATGATCAATGATAAAAAATTCTGGGCATGGGTCGGCGTGGCCATGTTCGTGGCGCTCATCGTCGGGATCCTCTCGTGCGCGCTAACAAGCCATGTTTCCCTGGATGGTGCTGTGGTCCAAGGGGGCGACGCTTCTTACTACCACAACGGCGCAAATCTGCTTGCTGATGGCCACGGGTTCATCATGTCGTTCGTATATTTCATAACCGGCGAGAGTATGCAGGCCGCCGACCACCCGCCGCTTTATATGATTTATCTCGCGGCATTTTCCTTATTTGGGTTGCGATCAATTGGCCCACATCAGGCGGCAACAATCCTTCTTGCAGTTGCAACGATTCCCTTTATCGCCTGTGCTGCTCGGCGAATGGCTGGGCGAATCACTGGTGTTCTCGCGGCATTCATCGCTGCCGGTCACCCAGGAATTTGGTCATGGGGAAAAATTCTCATGTCTGAATCGATGGCAATTCTGTGTGTAGCAATCCTGATTGCGACCGCTCTAAGGGTGCGG
>JAFMEI010000049.1 GCA_017856815.1 Ilumatobacteraceae bacterium | reverse complement strand
CCACTGCCCTACCAAACCACGTCGACCAAGGGCATACAAGAGGGCAACACCACCAACGACGGGAGGTAACACCATTGACAATGTGCAGAGTGCGCGCACCACCGAGCGTCCTCGAAACTCAACACGTGCCAATACCCATGCCAGAGGTACACCGAACACAATGGATAGCAGCGTCGAGAGCAGCGAGGTTTGTAGAGAAATTCGCAGTGCATCAACAGAGTCGGAATCAAATACGTACTTGCCAAACTTTGACCATGGCGCTCGCCAGAGCAGCCCGGCAAGTGGCAACAAGAACAGCGATACTGAAATCAGCGCCATCACGACGAGCGTCTTTGGTGGTCGGGATGGAAGCCGCCTAGTCACTTTCCCCCCACGGCAGGAACGAAGCCATACTTGCGAAGTATTTCCTGAGCCAATGGCGACACAACAAAGTCAGCAAATCTCTGCGCCAATTCCACATCACTGCTGCGATTGGACGCAGCAACGTAGTAGTCAGTCGTCGTATTCAATCCAGCTTCAATTGCAATTTTATCGGTCTGCTGTTCGGCCGCAATCACATCTGTTACGTAAACAATGCCTGCATCCGCTTCACCCGATGAAACTTTGGTTACGACACTTTTGACATTCTCCTCAAAACTCTTGGGGGTCACGCTGATGCCTGCGTTTTTAAATACTGTCAACGCACCCTGGCCACACGGAGCCGTCGTCACACACTGCACAACAACAACATCCGGTTCTGCGAGATCTGCGATGGATTTAATCTCTAAGGGATTTCCCTTTTCCACAATGATTGCGAACGTGTTGCTGGCAAACATCGTTGAGTTCGCATTGACACGTCCCGCTTCTTCCACTTTCAACATGTTCGTGACATCAGCAGATGCGAACACATCAAACGGTGCACCTTCGATGATCTGGATTGCAAGATCGCTTGAACTACCAAATTGCACTTGGACTTTGGAGCCCGGATATTCACTGATGAAGGCATCCATGATCTCCGGCATCGCCCCTGTGAGCGATGACGCCGCGAATACGGTCAACGCACTGGGGTCAGAATCTGAAGACCCTCCACAAGAAACAAGTGCAGCAATACCCAGAAACGCAAGGACTCGATTGAGTTTTGGTATGCGCACGGCTTGACTTTAGTCAACCGTTGACTATTAGCCCAATGGCGGATCAAAAGACGTTGAGTAGATCCACCACGAACACAAGAGTTTCGCCACCTTTGATAACCCCACCTGCGCCATATGGCCCGTAGCCAAGATCCGAAGGGATTGTGAGTCGGCGACGGCCACCAACCTTCATTCCAGCGACACCTTGGTCCCAGCCTTGAATTACTTGCCCGGCTCCGAGTCGGAATTCAAACGTTTCGTTGCGATCCCAGGAAGCATCGAATTGCTTGCCGGTGCTCCATGCCACACCCACGTAATGCACGTCGACATTGCGGCCCGCTTTTGCCTCATCACCGGTACCCACGATGAGATCTTCAATCACCAACTCGGTTGGCGCTTCTTCGGATGGGATTGATACTTCGGGTTTAGATGACATCACAACAACTTAATGCGTGTTGTTAGCGGCCTTTCCACTGCGGTTCGCGTTTTTCGACAAACGCCCGCGCACCTTCAATTGCATCTTCACTCTGGAAAACCTCATCACGCAGAGAGTCGAGTAACGCCCATCCCTCTGCCGATGTCGAATCAACACCTGCCCGCACGAGCTTTTTTGTCGCCTTGATCGCCAATGGTCCATTTGCGGTGATCCGCGCGGCAAGCTCGAGGGCCCTGGGCATCACGTCTGCTGGGTCAACGAGATAGTTGAGTAGTCCGAGTTCGTAGGCACGTTCTGCGGAGATCGTGTCTCCCGTGAGGCATAACTCGTATGCGTGAACTGCTGGTATGCGCTTTGCAAGGAATACTCCACCACCAGCTGCAAATAATCCGCGCTTTACTTCGGGCACACCAAACTTCGCATCGCGACTTGCAACGACCATGTCGGATGCCATCATCAACTCAAATCCCCCGGCTACGGCGGTCCCGTTGACAGCGCAAATCACCGGCACATCAACACCGACGCGCATCCAGTTGATGAAGTGCTTGAACCCTGCCTCTAAATCGGCACCAACTGTGTTTGTGCCTTCAGCGAATCCTTTTAGATCCATACCCGCACAAAATGCACGATCACCAGTTGCAGTGATGATCACAGCACGAATTTCAGGGTTGTTTTCTGCTTCGTTGAGCCCGATACCGAGTCCACCCATCACCGCAGGGTTCATTGCATTTCGTGCATCGGGCCGATTGATCCGCAGGGTGAGAATGTGTCCGTTGAGTTCTTTGATCAGATCCATCTAGACACCATATGCCCTGAGCTAGGTGCTCACATATTGGCGGTGGTGTGCACGCCAGTACGCAAAATTGAGCCTGGTCTAGCTGATGTGAATTCTCCGTTGCACACAATCTCCTGACCGTTGCAGATCACACTCTTGATGCCGTGAGCATCCGCGTAAAGACGTGTACCACCGGCAGGAAGGTCAGATTTAAAAGTTGTCTCATTAGAGCCAACGTTGTGTTCATCAAGCACCACCAGATCGGCAAAGGCGCCGACTTTGATTCGGCCGCGATCGACGAAACCATACAAATCCGCTGGTACGGCGGTCAGGTAATTGATTGCCTCTTCAAGAGGTAGTAACTGACGCTTGACCACCGCTTCACCCAGCAATGTCGTTGTGTAGTTTGCGGTGAGGAAGAGATCGAGATGCGCTCCCGCATCCGATGCACCAACTACTGCACGTGGATCACGCCACACTTCAACGCGGGCTTTCCAAGTGGCATCTGGTTCATCGGTGCCTGGTGGACCGAATGAAGTCTGTAGTTCATCAAGCAATGCAATCTCTACTAAGGCGTCCCACGGCGACTGGCCACGTTCAGATGCAATCTCACCAATGTTGCGGCCCATGTACTTTGCATTATCAGGATGCACAGTGTGGTGAATGAACATCTTTGACCAATTAGTCACAGCACGTAGGTAATCAGCTGCCTGCGCAGCAGCTTCAAGACGCGCAACCTCTGCGGGATTTCTGAATGCTGCCAGTTTTTCGGCCTTGGGCAACAGCATCGTTTCTTCCCACCCGGGAATCGCATCAAGCAGGAAGCCACTTTGGAAGCACAGCCTGAAATTAAGAGCCATTGGAGCTGTTAGTGCCCGAACTTTTCCGCCGTTCATATCTGCAAAATCACTTGCTGCAAGCTTGGCTTCAACTTCTTCTCGGTTGCTGGCTCCAACCATCAGCACATTCCAATTAAGCGGTGCTTTCGCAATGCGAGACATCTCAGCCATCAATTCGACCGACTCTGCGGTGAAGATGCCTACTTGAGGAATGAACTCAAGTGAAGTCCCTGGATAATCAGCAAGTACTGCACACAACGCAAGTAGTTCTTCTCGACTGGCATAGCGACTCGGCACCATTCGTTGCTCGGTGTCGTTGTGCGTGGTTGACCATGAAGAGGAAAACCCAATTGCACCAGCTTCGATCGCATCACGAACTAGACCACACATTTGAGCGATCTCATCGGAGGTGGCTTCACGCTTCGTGGCATCAGCACCCATGACCACTCGCCTCACTGCAGAGTGTCCTACCTTGAATGCGGCATTGATCGCCAATGTGTTTTCTAGCAATGCCAGATATTCCTCGGTGGTGTCCCAGTTCCACGGCACACCTGTCTCCAATGATTCAAGTGGCATGCCCTCAACACGACTCAACATGTTCATTAGATAGGCACCATCGGCGGGATTCTTTCCCAACGGCGCGATTGAGAATCCACAGTTCCCACCAACTACAGAGGTAACACCGTGCAAGGGTGACGGCGACAAAGTGGGATCCCAAAATGCTTGAGCATCCAAATGTGTGTGCACATCAATAAAACCAGGAGTAATCACATGACCCGTTGCATCAATCACCGACTTTGCTTCGGCACCTTCAAGATCGCCGAGTTCCACGATGCGGTCACCGTTAACTCCGACATCAAGTCGCCGCCGCATCGCACCGGTGCCGTCGATGACTTCCCCACCCCTGATGACTAGATCAAACATGCCCCGACTCTATTGCCCAGCCAAGTCGAAGCGAACCCGCTGACTGCCTATGCTCAGGCGATGGAATCTTCAGGCCCTCTTGCTATCGAGGACATCGGAAATGTCCGAGTTCTCCGCCTTAATCGCCCTGAGAAGTTGAACGCATTCAATGGGCCGCTACTACAGGCCCTGATCGATGCTGTGAAGGCGATTAAGCGCGATGACAGCGTGCATTGCTTCATCATCACCGGCACACCGCGGCTAGATGGGCGACCAGTCTTCAGCGCCGGTGATGATCTCGAAGAGGCAGCATCGGGTCAGGCGCCAAAGGGCAATCCTGGTGGCGAGCTCACTCGTTTGATTGATGACCTGTTGAAGCCGTCGATTGCTGTCATCGACGGGATCTGCACCACTGGTGCGCTTGAGATTGCGATGGCCTGCGACCTTCGCTTTGTCGCCGAAACTGCAGCGATCAGCGATTGGCATCTCGCCAGACTCGGTCTCGGAATCGGCGGTTGGGGTGCCAGCACGCGTCTAACTCGTCTCGTCGGAGTGGCACAAGCAAAGGACTTGATCCTCACCGGAAAGGTGATTGATGGCAGCGAAGCATTACGCATTGGTCTTGCACAACGCGTGTACCCGTCCGCCACTCTGTGGGACGAATCATTGAAGGCCGCCCAAGCGGTCGCATCAATGTCACCCAGTGGTGTCAAGGCCACAATGATGCACCTAAGCCACGTCGAAGACATGTCCAAAGCCGAAGCTTTGGCCTATGCCAAACAGGTCCGGGAGGCGATTCCAACCACAGGAACGTTCCAGGACAAAGCAAAGTCTGTGCTTGGCAAAGAAAAGGGAAAGGGAAACTAGGGTTTCTTCAGTTGAAGTAACTCAAAGGGGTATCTATGAGCAACGCAAAAAAGTTCTACATTGACGGCGCGTGGGTTGATCCGATTTCAAAGGAAACTCTTGCGGTGATCAATCCAGCAACGGAAGAGACCGTTGAGACAATCGCTATGGGTTCGGCATCAGACGTAGACCGTGCCGTTGCTGCCGCCCGCAAAGCATTCGATTCCTACTCGCAGTCAACCAAAGAAGAACGACTCGCACTACTTGATCGGATAGTCGCGCTTTACCTGGAACGCAAAGATGAACTTGCTGCAGCAATCACAACCGAGATGGGTGCACCAGCATGGCTCGCTGGAGCGGCTCAAGTGCCCGCCGGGCTTATGCACATCATCACCGCCAAGCAAGTTCTTGAGAATTACGAATTTGAAGAAATGCGTGGCAACACTTTGATCGTTCACGAACCAGTCGGCGTATGCGCTCTTGTTACGCCTTGGAACTGGCCGCTCAACCAGATCACTTGCAAAGTTGCGCCGGCACTTGCAGCCGGATGCACGATGGTGCTGAAGCCGTCTGAGGTAGCGCCGCTGTCCGCACTTATTTTCACTCAGATCCTTCACGATGCCGGGGTCCCCGCCGGAGTTTTCAACCTTGTAAATGGTGACGGTCTCACGGTCGGTTCAGCACTCTCGTCACACCCCGACGTGGACATGGTGTCGTTTACCGGTTCAACACGTGCAGGCATCGAAGTTGCTCGTAACGCTGCACCAACAGTCAAGCGTGTTGCCCAGGAACTCGGTGGCAAGTCAGCAAACATCATTCTTGATGATGCGGAATTTGAAAAAGTCGTTGCCCGCGATGTTGTCAGCATGTACACCAACTCTGGTCAGTCATGTAATGCACCAAGCCGCATGCTTCTTCCCAATTCACGGATGGATGAGGCAGCAGTAATTGCAAAAGCTGCAGCAGCAAGTGTGACTGTCGGCGATCCAACCGCCGATGGCATGCGCATCGGTCCCGTTGTTTCACAAACACAATTTGATCGCATCCAACGCTTGATCGAAAAAGGAATCGCTGAAGGTGCGCAACTAGTTGTCGGTGGCCCAGGCAAGCCAGACGGTCTCGATGTTGGCTACTACGTGAAACCGACCGTGTTCTCGCATGTGAAGAACGACATGACCATTGCCCGCGAAGAAATCTTTGGTCCGGTGCTCGTGATGATTGGCTACGAAGACGACGATGATGCCGTCCGCATTGCCAACGAAACCGACTACGGCCTATCCGGTTATGTCTCTGGAAGCACCGACCGTGCCCGCTCAATCGCGCGCCGGATTCGCTCGGGCAATGTGCACCTAAACGGTGCCGGCCCCGACTTCAATGCCCCATTTGGCGGCTACCGCCAGTCCGGCAATGGTCGCGAATGGGGTCCAGAGGGCTTCGAAGAATTCCTCGAAGTAAAGGCGATCATGGGCTACGGGGCTTAATTCCCGACTTTTCCTATCAACTTTTAAGGGATAAGGTATGAGGCGTGTCAACGCCTTATCCCAACGGCTTTCCGGTCATCTTTGACCTCGGCTCACGCCCCTGTTTGTTGGTTGGGGCGGGTCGAATCGCATTTCGCAAAGCCGAACAACTCCTAAAGGCAGGAGCCGAGTTAACCGTGGTCGCCCCACAGGTGCTCCCCGAATTCGAATCATTGCCCGTGCGCATCGTGCGCCGTGAGTTCAAAGCCACAGACCTTGATGGTGTTTGGCTCGTGGTCACGGCTACAGGCAACACAGAAGTCGACCAGTTCATTTTTGATCAATCAGAGTCGCGCCGCATCTGGTGCAATTCCGCTGACGATCCAAAGCGTTGCTCATTCATTTTGCCCGCAGTACACCGTCGCGGACCGATCACGGTTGCGATTTCCACCGGCGGCGCAAGCCCAGCACTCGCCTCTTGGCTTCGTGCCGAGATCGCGGCTCTGGTTGGCCCAGAATTCGAAGAGCTTGTTTCACGTTTGGCCGCCGAGCGCGTAAACGTGAAGAGCGCGGGCAACAGCACAGAGGACATTGATTGGAAGCCGATCATTGCCTCGATCTGTGACGAACTCGGAATCGTGTCTGTACGCAAGGTAACGACATGACCGTTCATCTAGTTGGCGCGGGCCCTGGCGATCCTGAGCTTCTCACCGTTCGCGCAGCTCGACTAATCGCAGTTGCCGATGTCATCGTGCACGATCGTCTTGCTGACCCTGCGATCTTCGCCCTCGCACGCCCTGACGCCGAGATGATTGATGTTGGTAAACGACCAGGTGCTCCTACGCCACAAGAGAACATCAACGCACTACTTGTACAACTCGGCAAACAAGGACTCGAAGTTGTGCGACTCAAAGGTGGCGATCCGTTCGTATTTGGTCGCGGCAGCGAAGAAGCCGCTGTGCTTTTGGAAGCAGGAATACCGTTTTCAATTGTTCCTGGAATCTCTTCCGCGATCGCAGCGCCAGGTGCTGCTGGGATACCAGTCACACACCGCGGCGTTTCGGCATCTTTCACCGTTGTGACCGGACACCGCGAACGTGGCGGGGCTTCGGGTGTCAACTGGGAAGCACTTGCAAAGGTTGGCGACACAATTGTGATCCTCATGGGTGTCGCCGAGCGCGCCGTGATCGCACGCCGGCTCATTCGCGGCGGTCTCTCGCCAGAGACTCCAGTCGCAGCAGTACGTTTTGCTTCCCGCCCGGAACAAGAAGTCGTACGCACCTCTCTCATTGACCTGGGCGCAACCCCAATTGAATCGCCATGCACAATCGTCATTGGCGCAGTTGCTGCTCTTGATGTGTCGGCGATTGCCCAAACTCTTCCCGTCTTCGCAGGAGATGATCGTTGATGCGCCGTTCAATTGACGATCTCCCGATCACGGAGCTCCCGCCAGGTGTTGAGGACGATGTTCCCGTGTCATGGGCGGTCGCAATCTGTGATGACTACGACGACACGGCTCCCCGAGTTGTACTCACAGTTGAAGAAATTGGGCGCGCTGGCACAGGGCTCGTTGCTCACCTCAGCCCCGAGCATGCGCGCCGACTGCGAACTGCGTTGCGTGACGCTCTTGTTGAAGTAGGCGAAAAGGCCGATTGAAGGTTCCAAGGAAAATCATGAGCACCAAAAAAGAAAAGCCACCCATTCCCGCACCGGTAACTGGAATTGTCCCAGCACCGATTCCCCGTGATCTGGATGCCGAGCAGCTTGCCGACATTGAACGTTTTGAAAAAGCGATCGCGCAGTACCTAGGCGGCGACATGCCCGAAGACGTATTCCGTGTGATGCGCCTGAACAACGGCATTTACGGTCAGCGCCAGGGTGGCACAAACCAGATGATCCGCATCAAGTTGCCCGCGGGCACAATCACGCCCGAACAGCTTGATCTCATGGCCGACCTCGCCACTGAATACTCCCGTGGTTGGGGCCACATCACCACTCGCCAAAACATTCAGTTCCACTTCGTTGAGTTGCGTCGACTCCCAGAGCTCATGCGCCGCCTCGCCGCAGTTGGGCTCACTTCACGTGAAGCTTGTGGTGACACAGTTCGCAACGTGATGGCATGTCATCTCGCTGGAGCGTGCCCTTACGAGAAGCTTGACGTCACACCGTGGGCCGAAGCCGTCTACCGCCACTTCGTCCGCAACCCATTGGGTCAGCGTCTGCCGCGCAAGTTCAAGGTGAACTTCTCGGGTTGCTCAACTGACTGTGGTCAGGCGATGTTCAACGATGTCGGTGTCGTAGCGGTAAACCGCACGAAGGAAGACGGCACGGTTGAATCGGGATTCCGTGTTTACATCGCAGGTGGTCTTGGAGCCACACCCCATCCAGCACTCGCATTGGAAGAATTCACACCACGTGAACTTCTGTTGCCAACGGTTGAAGCAGTGCTTCGTGTGTTTGACCAAACAGGAAATCGTGACAACAAGCTTCGGGCGCGCCTCAAGTGGGTTATTGATGAGCTTGGTATTGACGAAGTGCGTCGCCGAGTACTCATGTTGCGTCACACGCTTCCCGCGTCTTCAACTTGGCCAGGTGGAATCCCACCGGAGGTTTCGGTTCCAGGAGATGCACCAGCAGGTGTCACCGCTGATGGTGAAGTAACTGAAGTGGGTCAGGGAGTTCGGGTTGAACTGCGCTCATCGGATCCGTTTACTCGGTGGGTGCAGACCAGCGTGATCCGTGGTGTCGCCAAGGGGACAGTCTCAGCTGTTGCCTATGCCGCTTTGGGTGATATCACCTCAGATCAGTTCCGAGCACTGGCATCAATACAGCGCGAATTGGGCGCTGATGTTCGATTGTCAAACCGCCAAAATGTCGTGTTCCGCAATCTGACTGAAGAACAGCTACGCACTCTCTATGACCGTCTCGACACAATTGGTATGGCTCGCCCCGGTGCGGAACTCGCGCGTGATGTTGTGGCATGCCCTGGTGCTGACACCTGCAACATCGCAGTCACACAGTCGCGTGGACTAGCCAAAGCAATTGGCGATCAACTTGAAGAAGAAGGTCTTGCCGAGGTCGGTGGTGTGCGGATCAACATCTCTGGTTGCACAAACAGCTGTGGTCAACACCATGCAAGTGACATTGGACTTTTTGGTGCCGAGCGTCGCGCCAACGGGCGATCACTCCCTGGCTATCAGTTGTTGCTCGGTGGACACGTTGCCGATGAGCAGATCCAATTCGGGCAAAAGGCTCTTCGTCTCCCCGCTAAGGGTGCGCCGGCGGCTGTGGCTGATGTAGTTCGTAGATTCGCTGACGAACGCTCTGCAGGTGAAACTTTCGCCAAATGGCTCGAGCGTGTTGGGGGCGCATCTTCGGTTGCCGATGGACTTCGTCATCACGACCATGTTCCGACGCCTGATGATCGCCCAGATTTTTACGTCGACTACGACGAGACTGGCCCTTATGTGGCCGAAGTTTCTGAGTCGGAGTGCGCAACATGACCGAGATCAGAGATCACGAGTCGGCGGTGTCGATTAGGCCCCTGTCTTCGCATCTTTTACCGAGTGCTGAACTCGTGGAACTGAACCGCGACTTTGAAGACTGGACACCGGCACAGATTCTGAAGTGGGCGCACAACCGCTTTGGCAATCAACTCGCCGTTACCTCCAGTTTCGGTGATGCAGTGCTCGCCCACTTGGCATGGACCACGGTTCCAGGAATCGAGGTGTTCCTATTGGACACTGGCTATCTGTTTGCTGAAACACTCTGGTACGCAGAACACGCTGCCAGCTTGTTCAACGGCAATCTCCGAATCGTGAAACAGGAATTGCCACCAGATAACTTGTGGCTAGATAACACCGATGCCTGCTGTCACGCACGCAAAGTGTTACCACTGGAGCGCCTACTTGCTGATCGACAAGCGTGGGTCACGGGTTTGCGCCGTGATGACTCCGAGGGACGATCAACTGCACCAATTATCCAGAACGACATTGCTCGCAATGTCGTCAAAGTAAACCCGATTGCAAAGTGGACCGAAGCAGATATTGATATGTACACGATCGAACACTGCTTACCTGTGAATCCACTCGCGGGTCGTGGATTCACCTCGATTGGTTGCTGGCCCTGCACACGCGCGCCAAAACCAGGCAGTGACTCTCGTTCAGGTCGTTGGGCTGGCACCGATAAGACCGAATGCGGTCTGCACTTTGACTAGAGGGTGCCCTGTTCGAGCATCGAGATAACTTCGCTAGCCCGCGCTTTGAGCGCATCGCGATCTGCCAAACGACGTAGGCCAAAGTACTGCTGTTTCATCCGGTGATTACTGGCGAATTGTGATTCATGCCGGTCTAAGAAGTCCCAGTAGAGGGTCGTAAACGGGCAAGCAGAGTCACCTGTACGAAGCTTTGGGTTGTACTTACATCCTTTGCAGTAGTCACTCATCTTTGAGATGTAAGCGCCACCAGATACGTACGGCTTTGTCATCATTTGACCACCGTCGGCATGTAGGCCCATTCCAATCACATTTGGCACCATCACCCATTCAGTGGCATCGATGAACGATTCCTGCATCCATCTCAGGAATACCTGAGGATTGATTCCGGCGAGCAAGGCAAAATTACTAAGCACCATTAACCGTGGAATGTGATGTACCCAACCTCGCTCAGCAACATCGCGAACAACAGAGCCAACACATCGCATCTGTGTCTTTGCAGAATCCGCAAACACTTCTGGAAGCTGTCCAGTAGCGCCGAGGTTATTGCTGTTCTTGTAGTCCACTCCAAGATGCCAGTACATTCCGTTGACGTATTCACGCCAACCGATTAACTGCCGAACGAAACCTTCTGTGGATGCAATAGGTATGTCACCTTTTGCATGCCTAGCGAGTACCGCTTCCAGCACTTCCGACACATGCAAGAGCCCGATATTGAGATACGGGCTGAGTAACGAGTGATGTAGCGCCCAATTTTCAGTAGTCATCGCATCCTCAAGAGGACCGAAGTAGGCCAGATGGTTGTCGACAAAGTTTTTTAATTGGGCTCGTGCGCCAGAACGCGAAGTTGCCCAAGTGCCCGCGGGCTCAAAACCAATCTCGCGTCCAACCTCGAGATCGATTTCATCTATCTCATGCGTTAGGTACGGGGACCACGTGTAGTTCTTTGGTGGTGGGAGCCGATTCTCTTTGTCAAAGTTCCACTGACCACCCTCCGGTTTACTCCCGTCCATCAGGATCCCGAGACGAACTCGTTGAGCTCGGTAGAAACTCTCCATCACATACGTTTTTTGTCCGTTCGCCCATTGATCAAACAGGGCTCGTGGTGTCAAAAAGAAATCGTTGTCAACAAATTTCACTCCCAGTTGAGTCAAGATGCGTTGTTGGCCAAATGTTGAAGGAGTCGTACACACCACCTCGTCAACATTTTTCCGATCGCGTACCGTCGCAATACCAACAGGAATGCTTGGGGCTCGTTCGTAAATCACTTCAAACCCGCGTTGAGTCATCTCCTGAGCGAAATGTCGCGCTGAAGACAAATAGAAGTGAAGACGGTGATTGCTTTGGCGATACGAATCAATCTTCTGCGCACTCTCAACAAGTAGCAACGTGTCGGATTCGGGATCCGCGCCTGCGAGAGCCCCATATCCGTAATGAAGCTGGTCAAATGGTACGAATATGAGTCGCTTCACAGAACACATCGTACGGTCATCTCGGTAGGAATTGGCATTGCAATAGGCTCTACGGAAACACGAGCTACACGGAGCAACATGCGATTCCTCATCGCGGTTATTGACACCGCAACGAACTCAGCCGATTCTGATGAGATGCAGGCTATTGATGCCTTCAACGACCAATTGGTTACCAACGGTCATTGGATCATGGCTGCTGGAATTACCGGCCCTGAATCTGCAACTGTGATTGACAATCGTGGAGCCCAGGCAGAGATTAAAACTGGTTCGGTGTTTGACTCAGCCGAATACATGAGTGGATTTTGGTTGATTGAAGCCGAAAATATGGAAACCGCAATGCGTCTCGCCAGCGCAGGCTCAAAAGCCTGCAACCGCAAAGTTGAACTGCGCCCGTTTATTCGTTAGCCCACTCAATTCTCAGGGTGAGGTCACCTTGGAATACGAGTTCCTGAGATCATCCTGAAGCACAACGGCATCTGCCTCAACCGTTTCAACTCGTAACTCTTCGGTCAATGTAAACGACCTAAAGGTCCACCCATTAGGAAGTTCGAGCCTTTCACCAAGGCCAGAGAGATCCGACTCCTCAAGTGTGGGGTCCACCTGCTGACTCCAAGATTGCATGACATACACCGTGCCGTCGGATGCAACGAGTTGGTAGACAGTGCTGCCTTTTGCGAATGTGAATACTGACTTGCGATTTACATTGTGCCCTGTGTAGGCCGGGGCGCCGATACCTACGGCACTTAAATCCAGCGTTGCTCGTTTGATCATCTCCATGCCACCAAAAGACACCGGTGCTGGAGCATCGCCTCCGGCGGCCTCAACCTCATCCATCAGCCAAAACCGTGGGCCATTCAATACCGCAAGCGGCACACCTTGTTCTTTTGCGATTGCCGTTTCATCAAGCGTGACCCAGACATCGTCTGGGCACTCATTGAGTGGATAGGTGTTATAAACCTCAGCACTTGGCTTGCCATCAATCGGTTTGATAAGAAGCACCTCGCAATAGCGCACGGTCCGCATTG
>JAFMEI010000003.1 GCA_017856815.1 Ilumatobacteraceae bacterium | reverse complement strand
GCAAATTGGGCAAGCAACTTGTCCGATACGTCTGCCAGGGCACCACGACCAAACTGTGCAACCTTGCCGGTGATTGCCAGATCAGTGTCAACATTTACCTTTGTGACGGAGTCACTTATCTGTGTGAGTTGCGCGGTGATGGTGGCATTGGCGTTACCTTTTCCGCCGGTATCGCGCCCCTCGGCTTTTAAGACAGCTTTTTTGTTGACATCATCGCGTTCGGCAAAAACTGCCTGGCCCTTGAATTGGGCAACGATTGGACCCACTTTGATCTTCACCACGCCGCGGTAAGTATCGCCTTCGACTTCTTGGAGCTGTGCGCCGGGCAGGCACGGTGCAATCATTTCAACGTTCGTAAGCACGCTCCAAGCTTGTTCAGCCGGCACATTGACATTGAATTCGTGATTCAGTTCCATCGACGCAAGTCCTCCACGGTATCTATGTCTTCAGATGACCCAATGCAGGGTAGTTCGTGGACCAGTTCAGGGTGCATTTTCATCACCTTTCGTGCACCTTCGTCACCATCTATGGGCAACAAGTCCCACATACTTCTGTTAAGCCCAACCGGATTAGCGCGTATACCTTGATAGGTCGCAACGGTAATTTCACTCGGATCTTCTGCGATTGCCCGCCAGGCGGCTGGCTCGATGCCTGGCTGATCGCCGAGTCCCACAACTACCCGTGTCACCTCGGAGCTGACGCTGCGAATCGCACATTGAATTGAAACAGCCTGCCCTGCTTCCCAGTTGTGATTATGAACTTGGACCACATCGGGAAACTCTCTGAGTACAGAGTCAAGATTTGCTGCACCAGTTACTACCAAGACCTCTCCGATTCCAGCATCAACTGCTGACTGAATCGCAAGTGAAACGATCGACCTTCCCTTAATTGTGCTTAGGAGTTTGTGCGTGTTGCTAGCGAATCGGCTGCCACCACCTGCAGCGAGGATTATTGCTTGAACGCTCATTAGTTGGCGTGGATTGGACCGCTTGAATTGCGCAGGGAAGTTGCGGTGCGACCCGATCGACACGCGATTATTTCCCCACAGATGGAGATTGCAGTTTCTTCAGGAGTGCGTGAGCCGATGTCGAGCCCAATAGGTTGCATTAAGCGGGCAAGATCTTCAGCCGAAGTAATGCCAACGTCTGCCAAACGTTGCAGGCGTTTTTCGATGGTCTTTCTGCTACCCATAACTCCGATATAACCGACTTTGCTTGCAAGCGCACCTTCAATGGCGGGGACATCAAATTTCGGATCGTGAGTGAGGATGCAAACTGCATCACGGGGTCCAAGAGACTTCCCGTGTTCGGCAAAAACTGCACCCGGCCAGGTGACCTTCACATCGTCGGCCATTGGAAAGCGCTTTTTGGTGGCGAACATCTCCCGCGCATCGCACACCGTAACTCTGTAGCCAAGAACTTTTGCCACACGTGTGAGTGCAGCCGTGAAGTCCACGGCTCCAAAGATCCACATTTCTGGTGCTGGCGCGAATGACTCGATGAACAGCGTGACTGTGTTGGTGTCTTCAAGATCACTTGGGGTTACTTGCCCCTCGGGGCCGTAGTGGCGCGTGGTTGTGCGCCCAAGATCGAGATCGCCGCGCGCATCGCGACTTGCGACGCGGTCAAGCTCGTTGTTGCCCAATGTGCCAACGAGTGATTCAGGTGTGGCAACGATGCTTGAACCAATGTTGGGTCCACCGCAAACGGTGGCAATGACCACTGGATTGTTGTTCTGCAGTGGGGCAGCCAAGGCATCAAATGCAATTTCATCGAGCGGTTGGATGAATAGGTGCACAGTGCCGCCGCATGTAAGACCAACAGCAAATGCTTCGTCATCGGAGTATCCGAAAGTGACACGACGACCAGGGGTGCCACTGCTCAGAACTTCAAGTGCCTCAGTTACTACAGCGCCCTCGACGCAGCCACCGCTAACAGAACCAGCAACCTCGCCGTCTTGGGTCACTGCCATTGCAGCACCCGCATCGCGGGGACCCGAACCTTCGACATCGATGACACGCGCTACAGCAATTTTCTTGCCCGCGTTGCGCCAACGAGTGATGTCATCAAGTATTTCCTTCACGGTGTCAGTCTCGCACAGCCATTATGTTGAGCGGCAGTGAGATCACACGCGCAAGTTCTTCCATTGATGCAAGCGAGTGCCCCTCGACAAAGTTGTCAATGTGGGGAAGTGCTGCCGCCATGCCTTTGGCAAGAGGTGCATAACCCGGTGTGAATTTCAACGGGTTTACCCACACGATCCTTGATGTGACTCGATGTAGACGCTCCATTTGCTCGCCAAGGAGTTCGGGCTCACCACGATCCCAGCCGTCTGACAACACAACAACGATCGCCCCGCGAGCAACACCGCGAACACCCCATTGATCGTTGAAGTCCCGCAGGCAGGAACCGAGTCGAGTGCCACCACTCCAATCCGCCACTCGCGCAGCAGCGGCGGCAAGCGCCTTATCGGGATCGCGTTCGTTCAGGTCTTTTGTAATTCGGGTGAGCCTGGTGCCGATGGTGAAAGCTTCCACCTTTTGGCGCCCCGCTACCGCTGCATGGACAAAGCGGAGAAGTGCCCGAGCGTAAGGCTCCATTGAGCCAGAAATATCGAGCAATAGAACGAGGCGACGCTGTCTTTCGCCCGCGTCCTTCCACTCTCGTTTGATCGGCTCGCCCCCGTGACGCAACGACCCGCGAACTGTGCGTCGTAAATCGGGGCGCTTCCCGTGCCGATCGGTCGCAAAGCGCAGAGATGCCCGAGGTGGGCCCGAAATGCGTAGACGAGACATCAGCTTCTGCGCTTCGAATAGCTCTTCGTCTGTGCACTCGGCAAAGTCTTTCTCTCGCAAAATTTCAGTTGTTGAAAATCGAAGAGTGGTATCGGCTTGATCGGAACCTTCACCGGAATCCGAATCAAGCCCTCCAGATTCGTCATCAATCGCAAGGGTGTGCTCTTGCTCAACTGGCGCAAATGTGAGTGGCATCCAGCCTTGGTCCTGATACCAAAATGCCTGGAAAACAGAGTTATAGGAATCGATGTCCTCTGGTCTTCTGATCAGTGTTGCGCGACCGCTCCAGTAGACGCTCTCGTGTTGGTCGATTCCAGTGGCCTCAATGGCGCTTACAAAGGTGATCACAGAGTCGAGCGGCACCGAAACGCCAGCGTCACGAAGTGCATAAGCGAACGCAACAGCGAGTCTTTCGACGTCGGATTGCACCACAGCACTCACTGAGTCACCGCGCGATAGCTTGGCCAAGGATTGCGTCGACCCCGGAATCCTCCACGCGTTGCTGGTCCTCGCGATATTTGAGAACAGTTCCGAGGGTGTTACGGATGAGTTCCTCGGAAAGTTCAGTTGCACCAAGACGTGCGAGCGCCGTGGTCCAGTCAATACTCTCCGCCACACCAGGGGACTTGTACAAATGGAGACCCCGCATGATTTCAACTGCTGCTGCTACTTGCCGAACGAGTTTGTCTGCCGCGTTGGGTACGCGCAGCTTCACGATTGCTACTTCACGTTCAAAACTTGGATGCTCGACCCAGTGGTACAGACAACGTCGCTTGAGCGCATCATGAACATCCCGTGTGCGATTTGATGTGAGGATCACAATCGGTGGCTTCTCTGCCTTAAAGGTGCCGAGTTCGGGAACAGTCACCTGGTAGTCAGACAAAACCTCGAGAAGGTAGGCCTCAAATTCATCATCGGCACGGTCAATTTCATCAATTAGCAAAACTTTGTCGTGACCATCGTTCTCGATCGCTCGAAGAAGAGCGCGCTTTAGAAGAAATCTCTCATCGAATAATTGACCCTCAAGAGCACCGGTGCCGATTGACTGTGCCTCGCCAGAGGCTTCAGAGCTTCGGAGGTGGAGTAATTGACGCGAGTAGTCCCAGTCGTACACAGCCTGTGATGCGTCAATTCCCTCGTAGCACTGCAGACGAATCAGTTCAGCACCCAGCCACCGCGATATCACTTTGGCAACTTCGGTTTTGCCTACACCAGCTTCGCCTTCAAGGAGCAGGGGTCGACCAAGGGTGATGGCCAAGAAAACAGCCGTGGCTAAGCCTTCATCGGGAATGTAATCGTTGGTTTGAAGGGCATCACGTACCTGACCAACAGAGGATGGTGCTTGAGACATTGATACGAGCGTACTTGCACGGTCGCTATGGCTTCGAAGTTGGGTAAACAAAAGGACCGGAGCGTTTCCGCTCCGGTCCCAGTGTCAAACAGAGGTGGCTCTGATTAGAGGGCCGACAAATCTACTGTCGGTGGCACGATGACCTGGTCGATCACGTGAATCACACCATTGGAGGCCTCGACGTCTGTGGCAGTAACAGTTGCGTCATTGATCTTCACTCCGTCGTCGGTTGTGATGGCGATGGTTGAACCTTCGAGTGTTGCAACATCACCAGCTGTCACATCCGCAGCCATGACCTCTCCACTCACAACGTGGTAAGTGAGAATTGCTGTGAGGACATCTTTGTTCTCTGGAAGCAGAAGCTTCTCAAGCAGACCTTCGGGCAGTGCCTCAAAGGCGGCGTTGGTTGGAGCGAACACGGTGAACGGGCCTTCGCCTGACAACGCATCACCGAGTCCAGCGGCGACTATTGCTGCAACCAAGGTTGAAAAATCATCGTTGCCTTGTGCAACTTCAACGATGGTGCCGGGCTCTTCGGTCATCGCAGTTGTTTCAGTGGTTTCGGTTGCCTCAGTGGTGGTTGTTGCTGAGTTCTCGTCATCGCCGCATGCGGCAAGAGCGAAAACCGACGCTACCGCAAGGGCGGCAAGTGTCTTCTTCATGGGGGTATCTCCTAGGGGGTAACACACCGACATGATCGGTGGTACCTGGTGTAACGATCGGAGTGGTCGTTCTATTCCATTTGGCATTATCTTGCGAGCATGGATCTAGGGCTAAATGGAAAGCGAGCCGTCGTTGCTGCCGCTTCAGCAGGCTTGGGTTTTGCTACAGCGCGAAATTTATTGGCAGCCGGTACATCTGTTGCAATTTGTGGTCGCGATGCGGACCGTGTGAACACAGCGGTGCAACTGCTTGGTAACAATGCAATTGGTGTGGTTGAGGATATTTCAACCTCTTCGGGTGCCACGCGCTTTATGGATAAAGCAATTTCTGCTCTCGGCGGGATCGACATTTTGGTAACAAATGGTGGTGGCCCTAAGCCGGGAAATGATGCGAGCATCGCCACCGAGGATTATTCAGCTGCACTGGAAGCGAACCTGATCGCAATGATTGCAATGTGCAAAGAAGCACTGCCGCGATTCAAAGAACAGCAGTGGGGCCGGATCGTGGCGATTACGTCGATTGCTGTGCGCCAGCCGATACCGAGCTTGATTCTTTCAAACACGGCTCGATCGGGGCTTACTGCGTATCTGAAAACTCTCGCTCGTGAAGTCGCGCCTTATGGAATTACGGTGAACAGTGTGCAGCCTGGGAATCACGCAACAGATCGCATGAAACAGCTTTATGGGGCTGCTGATCCAGCCGCAGGAATTCCCGTTGGGAAACTGGGCGATCCTGATGACTTTGGGGCAGTGGTTGCTTTTGTGTGTTCAGAACAAGCCAAATTCATCACCGGTGCACACATACCTGTTGATGGTGGTGTGTATGGAGGATTGCTGTGACGTTCACTCATGTTGTTTGCTTCAAATGGAATCGTGAGCTCGCAGAATCTGATCTTCAGCGCATCGCTGATGCGCTAACAGAGTTGCGTGCGGCATTACCCAAGATCAGGGAGTACTCATTTGGTCCCGATCTTCAGATGGCCACGGGTCGTAATTGGGACTACGGAATTGTGGCGCAATTCGACTCAGAAGATGATTGGCGGTTGTACGACACGCATCCAGTTCACGAGCGAGTGCGTGCTGAAGTCTTCCGCGCCATCATTGCTGAGCGTGCTGCGGTGCAATTTTCAGCGTGAGCAAGTTTCTAAAGCGCGCTTAACCAACACCTGTGCGAGGTGTGTCCGGTATTCGGCAGTGGCGTTGTTGTCCGACTGGGGTTCTGCCTCCGCACAAGCCAATGCGGCGGCATCGGTGACCGAGGCCCCATCGGCGATTGCCCGCACGACACTCGTGGCAAGGATGGGGGTGGACCCCATGTTCACGAGTGCAACACCGCAATTTCCTGCGTCACGCCATGCCGCAACTCCGACAATTGCCCAGTCCTGTGCGCGGCGGTTGAACTTGAGAAAGCTCCACCCAGCGTTGGACATCTTTGGCACTTGAATTTCAACTAGTAGCTCGTCTGGCAATAACGCTGACTCCAAGAAACCTTTGAAAAAATCCACAGCAGGAATTTCACGCCTGCCACCGATGCCTTCCGCAATCAGCTTTGCGCCAAGAGCGAGAATTGTTGCCGGCAAGTCGCTTGCAGAATCAGCGTGAGCGATTGATCCACCGATCGTTCCACGGTGACGCACTTGGCGGTCGCCGACATGTGCTGCAGCATCTGCAAGCAATGGCACATGCTGCCGCAGCAAAGCTGATGTTTCGACATCTTTGTGACGTGTCAAAGCCCCGATTGCAATGTGGTCACCAGCATCACGGATGTACGACAGATCGGCTAGGCGACCGATGTCAATGAGGACCGTAGGTTGGGCTAGACGAAGTTTCATAAGTGGTAACAAGCTGTGACCGCCTGCGAGAAACTTCGCATCATCACCAAATTCGTTTACAAGGCTGATGGCCTCAGCTGCGGACTCGGGTCGCTTGTAGTCAAAAGCTGCTGGATACATCGCGATCACTTACCTTCCGCGTAGGCCAAGACGGATTGCACGATGTTGTGATATCCGGTGCATCGACACAAGTTGCCTTCAAGCCCTATCCGCACATCTTCTTCGGTGGGGTTTGGAATGTCTTTTACAAGACTTATTGCAGCCATCACCATTCCAGGGGTGCAGTAGCCACACTGCAGACCATGATTCGCCATGAAGGCTTGCTGCATTGGGTGCATCTCATTGCCATTAGCGAGCCCTTCTACCGTTGTGACGTTTTCGCCATCGGCCTGCACCGCGAGAATGGTGCAACTCTTTACCGCTTCGCCATTTAGATGAACAGTGCACGCACCGCAACTTGATGTGTCGCAGCCAACATTCGTCGCAGTGAGATTGAGATTGTCGCGAAGGTACTGCACCAGAAGAGTACGCGGCTCAACCATGGCGGTTGTGTGTTGACCATTCACGGTGATTGCAACTTTGATCATTTGGCTCATTGCCCAACTCCTGACTTTGCGGTGTGAATAGCTCGCCAGACACGTTCTGGGGTGGCAGGCATATCTACGTGCCGCACTCCAAGATGCAACAATGCATCGCACACCGCGGATTGCACTGCGGGTGTTGCTCCGATTGAACCCGATTCACCAATGCCTTTGGCGCCGAGCGGATTCATAAATGTTGGAGTTTCCATCATCACGATGGTCACACTTGGCACTTCAGCGGCCGAGATCATTGCGTAGTCGGCAAGATTTGAAGTTGTTGGGTTGCCATCTGGGTCATAGAGCACTTCCTCTAAGAGTGCTTGGGCCGAACCCTGCGCCACTCCGCCATGGATCTGGCCGTCACGTAGCAGGGGATTCAATACGGTTCCTGCGTCATCACAGGTGGTGTGGGCAATGTGTCGCACCTTGCCGGTTTCGGTGTCGACTTCGACTACGGCTACGTGCGCACCAAATGGAAATGTGGCTCCGTCAACGCGGAAGTCAATTGCGTGCACCAAACCACCCTCTGATTTTTTCGCAACCGCGAGATCAGCCCAGGTCTTGTTCACACTTGGAGAGCCCGCTACGTGGAATGCGCCGTTTTCTTTATCCAACACGATGTCGTCTTCGTTGGCTTCAAGCAGAGTGGCTGCGAGCCCACGGGCGATGTCAACAAGTTCCACAGCGGCTACATGCACAGCAGCACCACCTTGTTGCAGCGAACGCGAACCAAAAGTGCCACCACCTTTTGGCACTAGATCGGTATCACCATGAATAACTTCAATTCGATCCATCGGGATTCCCGTTTGATCAGAAGCCAGCATTGACCAAGCGGTGTCATGGCCTTGGCCGTGTGGCGATGTGCCTGTGTAGACCTTGGCTCGGCCATTTTCCAGCACTTCGATTTTGGCGGTATCGCCGGTGCCACCACCACCAGTGATTTCCACGTAAACACTCACACCGATTCCGAGCTGAACAGTGTCGCCAGCAGCCCTGCGCTTCGCTTGTTCGGCGCGCAGTTCAGAATATTTGGCAGCGACGGTTACACGGTTCAGGGATTCGATGTAATTGCCGACATCGTAGGTTTGTCCCATCTTGGTTTGGTACGGCTCATTGAATGGCTGGATCAGATTCTTGCTTCGGACATCAACTGGATCCATGCCAATCTCGGCGGCGAAGAGATCCATCGCGCGCTCAATTGCAGCCGTTGCCTCTGGGCGACCAGCACCGCGGTAGGGGACAACCGGTGTTGTATTGGTGACAATCGACAACGTGCGACACTCAATGCGGTCAATGTCATACACACCCTGTGACATTGGGCGTGTCATAAATGGGGCAAGAAATGCCGCAGAGTCCACCCAGCCACCACAGTCCTGCAGCACTTTCAATTGATAGGCGTGAACACGACCATCGCGTGAACCACCGATTGCAATCTCTTGCACTTGGGCTCGACCATGGCCGAGTGCAACCATGCTTTCGCTTCGTGATTCACGCCAGATGAGTGGGCGACCCAGCTGTTGTGACATAACACTGAGCAGCAGTTCTTCGCCGTAAAGCCCAATCTTGGCGCCGAATCCACCACCTACATCGGGAGCGATAACGCGTACGTTCGCGGGTTCGTAACCAAAAGTGCGACACAGAGACGAATGTGCTCCCTGCGCATGCTGTGTTGACAACCATTGGTGCAAACGACCATCAACCCACGCAACAGCTGAACCGCGAACTTCCATAGGGCACGGCGCCACGCGTTGGTTGACGATGGTCTCTCGCACCACGACCTCACAGCCATCAAAGAACTCTGGCCCTGAATTATCGGGTGCACCAAGGTTCATTGAATCGAACACGATGTTGCTGCCAACTTCCTCGAACAGGTGCACTGTGCTCTCTGCGGCTTCACGAACATCAACTACTGCTGGCAACACGTTGTAGTCAACAACAACTGTTTCGGCTGCATCCTCACCAGCAGTACGCGATGTGGCAACTATTGCTGCTAGCGGTTCGCCTACATAGCGAACTTTGTCGCGCGCCAAGAATGCGCGCTTGGCGGATTTGTTGAGTCCCGCAGGCATGAGTTCGAGGCCCAAGGACTCCGCAGTGAATACGGCGACAACGCCATCCATATCTTTGGCAGTAGAAGTGTCAATGGAGATGATCTGTCCGTGGGCAACGGTTGATCGCACGTATGTGACGTGTAACGCGCCAGCGAGTAGGGGTTCATCAAATAAGTCGTCGACGTACTTGCCGCCTGTGGTCAGAAACTTTGGATCTTCCTTGCGGACGACACGATTTCCGAGAATGCTTCCACCCATGTTGATCTCCTCTAGCCGTGAGGAGACTCTAGAGCCTCACGGTGTCAGCGGGCTCAGTACTCCATCATCGTTTTCTGCTGCGCTCTTGGCAGCCTCAGCGCGCACTATGAGGATGTTAGAAACCATCGTGTAGGGCCAAGCTTTGGGCAGTTTCTTGGGCGCACTGGGGTCATCCAGAATCTCCAGTGGTTGTTCACCGGGCTTGACAAAACCGAGTTCGGTGCGAATCGCCATCTCCACGCCTTCGGGGGTGCGCAATTTCTCAATCTCCTTGGCCAATTCAGCATTGGCGTCAGCGAGCGCCACGAGCTCTTCTTTGGCTCGTGCGACGTCGCGTCGTTGGTTCACCCACTGGCGTACGGGCAAGATGAGGAGTGCAACGACAAATGCGATGACCACCAGTATTCCGACAGGCCATGCGATTGCTTGACCTGACCGACGCTGGATTACGCGGTCTTCTTTAGGGATTGGACGCGTGAATCCACTGGTTCTTGCCATGGATCCATTGTGGCTTCCACCACCGTGGAATTCATGTCATCGCTTAACGACTGGGACTCAGCGCTTTGGTGCGAGTGCGCTACGACCGAGGTAGCGAGCTGTATCGGCGAGATCCTGCTCAATTCTGAGAAGTTGGTTGTATTTGGCCACACGATCACTGCGTGCAGGTGCACCAGTCTTGATCTGACCGCAATTGGTCGCTACAGCTAGATCGGCAATCGTTGAATCCTCGGTTTCGCCGCTGCGGTGACTCATCACAGATGTGTAGGCGTGGCGTGTTGCAAGATCCACGGTTTCTAGAGTCTCGGTAAGAGTTCCAATCTGGTTCACCTTCACGAGCACACTGTTTGCAGTTTTTCTGTCAATCCCCATCTGGAGACGCTTGGCGTTTGTAACGAACAAATCATCACCAACGAGTTGCACCTTGCCACCTATTGCAGTGGTCAATGCCGACCACCCGTCCCAGTCATCCTCGGCCATGCCATCTTCAATCGAAACGATGGGGTAGGACGCCACGAGCGATGCCCACCAATCGACCATCTCCGAAGAAGTAAGTACTTTGCCTTCACCGGCGAGTGTGTATTTTCCATCCTTGAATAGCTCACTCATCGCGGGATCAAGCGCAATCGCGATGTCTTTGCCGGGCTCGCGTCCTCCGCGTTCGATGGCTTCCACCAATATCTTGATTGCGTCTTCATTTTTGGCGAGATTCGGTGCAAAGCCACCCTCATCACCAACGGCCGTGGCAAGTCCGCGCTCATGAAGGATCTTCTTCAGCGTGTGATAGGTCTCGATGCCCCAGCGCAAAGCTTCCGAAAAACTCGGTGCGCCAACTGGCATGATCATGAACTCCTGGAGATCAATGGTGTTATCTGCGTGAGCACCACCATTAATCACATTCATCATTGGTACCGGCAGCACATGGGCATTGGGTCCACCGATACTGCGATAAAGAGGTAGACCTTGGTCGATCGCGGCTGCTCGAGCGACAGCGAGACTCGTGCCCAACATTGCGTTCGCGCCAAGCTTCGCTTTGTTTGGGGTGGCGTCCAGATCAATCAACAGATAGTCAATGTCGCGTTGATCGGTGGAGTCGTAGCCAACGATCTCAGCAGCGATCACGGTGTTCACATTGGCCACTGCCTTTTGCACACCTTTACCTAGATATCGGGTACCACCATCACGAAGTTCGACGGCCTCGTGTTCACCGGTAGATGCACCTGAAGGCACCATCGCCCGCCCGACTGCACCTGATTCGAGATGGACCTCGACTTCAACAGTTGGATTGCCGCGCGAATCAATTACCTCGCGACCTAGAACATGGACAATTTCGCTCATACCTTGACGCTACTTACCGCGCTTGGCCCGCTCCCATAACTGGTCCATTTCTGGGAGTGATAGTGACGAAAAATCAAGCGCTTCCGCTTCGGCAATGGAAAACATGGTGTCAACTCGCTGGCGGAATTTGGCCGTTGAGACCCGCAATGCGGCCTCGGGGTCAACACCAAGATGCCGTGCGAGATTGACCACGCTGAACAATAAATCGCCGAACTCGCCCATGATCGACTCGGGTTCTGCTGCTGCAACCTCGCGCGCTTCTTCCGCCACCTTCTCAAGGGGCCCTTTCGCGTCGGGCCAGTCAAAGCCCACCTTGGCTGCTTTGCGCTGCAGTTCCTCGGCGAATGTGAGCGCGGGGAGATGGCGGTTTACTCCAGCAAAGATTCCCACGGTGGTTTTGCCCGCCTGTTTTTTCTCTGCTTGCTTCACCTGTTCCCAAAGGTCGACCACCTCGTCAGCCGTGCCACCGGTACCAGCGTTTTCACCGAACACGTGAGGGTGTCGTCGCACCATCTTGTCGTGCAGATTTCGTGCCACGTCTGCGATAGTGAACCGTCCCTCTTGCTGGGCGATCGCACAATGAAACTCAATCTGGTAGAGCAGGTCACCGAGTTCTTCGATCAAGTGATCGTCATCAATGGGCTCATCAAGAGCTTCAACAACTTCGTACGCTTCTTCAATTAGGTAACGAATGAGCGTTGCATGGGTTTGTTCACGATCCCACGGGCATTCCTCACGTAATTTGAGGGAGAGTTGATGCAACTGCTGCAGTTCATAGGCAACAGGGATTGCCAATTGGGGGATAAAGAGGCTGGTGAGATGATCCGCCTCAGTGACACGATCCATTTCCGCCCATGTGGTGTGGATGAGTTCTTGTTGGGGAGTTCCAAGTGACTTGAGAATCACGACGGCTGCGGAATCGTCCGGTATGTCAATCGCAAGTTTGATATCTGACAAAACCCAGTTGGCATGACAATGAGCCACAAGCAGTGGTCCAGTTTCACCAGCGGCCGAACTCGCAAAAGTGTGCCCATCAACTAGGCGGACCGAAGACTCGATCGGGTCAATGTTGAGCGCGGGCCACACAAGATCAAGAAATGACATTGCGGGTTCGACAACGAGCTGGATGCCGGGTCGAGATTGAAGGCGACGCACGGTGTCTTCGAGTACCAATGGCGATCCTGGTACCGCATAGACAACCTCGCCATCGCGAGCCGCATCGACAAGATGGTCGACGATTGATTCATATACATCGGAAAAACTCGAACCTGTTTCGTACACGTGGTCAAAACTTGGCAAGTGAGAGAACTCAGCTGCGCTTGGGTGACGGTTCGTGCGCAGAAAGGCACGCTCTGCTGAGTTCAGAATTTGTCGCGTGTGGTCGGTCAGGTAACGAGAATCACCTGGGCCAAGACCGACGACGCGAATGATCACAGGTCGACGATCACGCCAGACGAGGCGTCCCATTTTCCAAACGACGAGTCAACACGGACATCTGAGTTCAACAATGCAGCATCCGCGAGGCTCGCTCCTGTGTTGCTCTCAAAGATCTTGCTTAATGATTCCTTCACATCATCAAAAGAACGCGATTCAATCAAGTGATAGCCAAAGCTTGACTTGATGGGGCCAACAACCGCGCCAGCTTCTGCGGTTAAGGCGCCGCGAACGAAGTCCATATCGAACTGGCGCTGATACTGAACAACCGAAATGCAGTCGTTGTCGTTGGTCGTGTCACGCAGTGCGCCACCAGATGTCACCGCATTGGGTTCCGTCGAGTACTTACCTGCAACCTCGGCAAATTCGGTGCCGCCTTCATACTCGGCAAGCGCTTCCAGTGCGGTGTCTTCTGCTTCAACAACAAGATGACGCAGGCACATCACCCCAGCAGCACCGGGTGCGGAATCGTAAAGTTCTTCGATCTCGGCATCGGTGAGGGCTTCAATGTTCGACAATGCACCCTGTTCTGCATAAAGGTTGATCACGTAATCCTTGAGTGCGTCAGAGTACCCCTCGAGCTGTCCACCCTCTTGGAGCTGGGCTCGGTACGTTTCACGGTCAGCATCAGTGACCTCGATGTCATAGTCAGCCAATATGCCGCGAACGACCTCGGCACTGATCATCGTCAGGAGCACCTGACGGGCATCTTCCGAAGTGAGTTCACCGTTGGTAAGGGTAAAAATCTCTGCTTCGTTGAGCATCGCGGCTAGATCCTCGAATTCGTCACGTCCAAGCTCTTTGCCATTGACCGTGGCAACTGAATCAATTGAGTCCACAGACGAACAAGACACAAGCATTGAGCCAGCAATGACCATTGTGGCGATGGCGGAGACAGAGAAGAATTTCTTGGATTTCACAAAAATTGACCCTAGTTGGTGGGCGAATATCTTGACTGATCAGTCGTTCTCGACGGGTCGCAGTTCAGCCAAAAAACCAAGGAGAAACTCAACCGAATTCGCTCCCTTCGGTATGTCCAGGGTCAAGAGTCCAGTTTCTTCACGATGAACCGCTGACTTTGAAAGGCGCATTAGGCGCATCTTTTCGCTGCCTAAAAGGTGAATTGGTCCCATGCGCACCCGTAACCCGGTCACCGTGAGTTCACGCAAGCCAATTCGATGGCACTCGGCACGCAGTGATGCAACTTTGAGCAATGCGGTCGCGGCATCAGGAATCGGACCAAATCTGTCTTCCCACTCCATGCGTATGTCGCGGACATCGTTATGCGATGTGACCGCCATTAAGCGTCGGTACGCCTCGAGTCGCATCTCCTCCCGCGGGATGTAATCGACGGGCAAGAATGCATCGGCTGGAACATCAAGTGTGATGATGTCGCGGGCTGGTGGTTCTTCACCCTTCATCTCAGCGACTGCATCATTCACCATTTGGCAGTAAAGGTCATAGCCAACGGCAGCGATGTGGCCGCTTTGCGACTCACCAAGAAGATTGCCAGCACCACGAATTTCGAGATCACGCATTGCAATCTTGAATCCAGAACCGAGGTCGGTTGCTTCGCCAATCGTGCGCAGCCGCTCGTAAGCCTCCTCGGTCAATCGCTTGTCGCGTGGATGGAACAGGTACGCGTACGCACGACTATTGCTGCGTCCAACACGACCACGGAGCTGATGCATCTGACCCAGGCCTAGGAGGTCGGCGCGTTCCACCACAAGCGTGTTGACGGCTGGCATGTCGATTCCGCTTTCGATGATGGTGGTGCAAACAAGCACATCAAAGTTGCCTTCCCAAAAATCAAGAACCACTTGTTCCAGCTTTGTTTCATCCATCTGGCCATGTGCCACGGCTATTCGCGCTTCGGGAACAAGCTCTCTTAATTCGGCCGCAAATGTTTCAATTGACCGCACACGGTTGTGAACCCAAAAAACTTGACCCTCACGAAGCAATTCACGGCGAATCGCTTCAACGGCAACGCGCTCGTCGTACTCGCCGACATAAGTCAAGATTGGCTGACGGTCGGCGGGAGGTGTTTGCAGTAGCGATAAATCCCTGATGCCCACAAGACTCATCTCGAGTGTGCGCGGAATTGGAGTTGCCGACAAAGTGAGCACATCAACATTTGTGCGTAGCTTCTTCATCATCTCTTTGTGTTGCACGCCAAAGCGTTGCTCTTCATCGACGATGAGGAGCCCGAGATCTTTGAACTTCACGGAGTCTTGTAAGAGTCGGTGAGTTCCAACGATTACGTCAATCTCGCCCGTAGCGAGTTGGGCGATGACTTTCTTTGCTTGGGCTGATGTCAAGAATCGAGATAGAACTTCTACTCGAATTGGATATCCAGCAAAACGATCAGTGAACGTGTTCATGTGTTGTGTGGCAAGAAGGGTTGTCGGCACAAGTACAGCAACTTGCTTTCCATCTTGAACGGCCTTGAATGCTGCTCGAATTGCCACCTCGGTCTTGCCAAAGCCAACATCTCCACAGATCAGCCTGTCCATCGGGTGTGGTCGTTCCATGTCATCTTTGACATCACCGATAGCTCGTAGTTGGTCGCGAGTTTCTAAATAAGGAAAGCGTTCCTCCATCTCGCGTTGCCACGGAGTGTCTCCGCCATACGCGTGGCCGACTGCATTGACACGTTTCTGATAGAGAACCACAAGTTCCTGTGCAATGGCTCGAACCGCTGAGGCAACGCGTGACTTGGTTCGTGCGAAGTCGGCACCACCAAGTTTGTTTACGGTGGGTGCTTCGCCGCCGATGTACTGACGCACCGTATCGATCTGGTCGGTCGGAACATAGAGCTTGTCTGCGCCTTTGTATGAGATCAATAGATAGTCGCGCTCAACACCCCCGATTGCACGAGTGACCATTCCTTCGTACTGGCCCACACCGTGATGCTGGTGAACGACATAGTCACCTGGCTTCAGATCTTCAAAGATGCTCGCCGATGATCTCTGCGAGACGCGTCGTGCGCGTCGCCGCCGCCCGGAGAGATCGGCCTCGGCCAAGACTGCAGTTTTTGCAGCACTAAATGCGGCACCGGCCCCGAGTGGGAATTCAATTACGTGTAGACCAGGCTCTGTGATTGCCACCGATGGGTCGGCAACTTGGAGTCCGTTATTTTTCATCGCATCGCTGATTCGGGCAATTGAAGATTTGTCATCCACGGCAATCGTGATCGACCACTTGTCAGCCAGGTACTCACCAATGCGGTCGGCTAATGCTGTGGGGCCCGCTGCAGTGGTGCTCCACGCGTGTGCTTCGACCTGGGCTGTGTGTGGCCCCTCGGCTACGGCCACGATTCGCATCACGTTGTGAGCTCGCGCATTGATGGACTCGAGCGCTGTTTCAAGATCAAGATGCAATCGGGGAAACTCCTGCGCAGGATCCCGCGACCAGGTAGTAGCGAGACTCCTTGCAAGATCTGATTCTTCAGCAATGATGTCTTCGCCACGGTTTTCGACTCGACGTGGTTCCACTAGCAAGCAGGAAAATCCTTCCTTCATGCGATGAGTAAGAAGTTCTTCTCGCTCACAAAACCAAGGCATCCAACTCTCCATGCCATCGAAGATTTGGCCTTCTGCGATCCGCTCCCATTGTTCGCGACCCCAGGGTTCTACAGCAGTCAGTTCACGTGCTCGGTCACGAAGCGCATTTTCAACGAAGAATTCACGTGCCGGAACGATCTCGGCTCGTTCAAGGCTGTGCAGTGTGCGCTGATCATTGACATCAAACGTGACCAAACGGTCAACCTCGTCGCCCCACAAATCAATTCTGATTGGCACTTCCCCAACTGCAGGGAAGATGTCAATGATCGCGCCTCGTCGTGAGACTTCACCACGATGTTCCACGATGTCTTCGCGTCGATAGCCGTGCGTGACTAGCCATGACATCAATTCATCGGGGTCAACATTTTGACCAGGGACGATTAATCGTGGTGCGTGTGATTCGTCGCCTGGGCCAAGTCGTTGGAGCAACGCACGCACGCTGGTCACGACAACTTTTATACGGTCCAAATTTTCGATTACTGCCAGACGTTGGCCCATGGTCTCAACGGCGGGACTAACTCGTTCAAATGGCAAGGTTTCCCAAGCAGGGAAAAGTTCAACACCTTCGGCAAAGCCGGCGAGGTCTGCGGCGAGATGCTCGGCTGCGGTGCCGGTAGGAAGCACTATGAGCAATTGGCGACCCGAGCCCTCTGCAAGTGCAGCAAAAACCGTTGAACGCGCAGATTCAGGGCAGGCGAGGGTGTCTATGGAGCCTGAGAGGGCCTGCTTGACTGCAGGGTCGCGGGTAATCAAGCCCGCGAGGCCAGCAAGAACGGTCATATTGCGTTGTACTCACGCATTGCGACATCGGTGCCACTTGCGATTATCGACTCCAAGGCATCAGCCGCGCGAGCAACCGCTTCATCAAGAATCTGGCGCTCCTGCAGTGGGACACGCTTCAACACGTGGTCCGCTCCCTGTTCCTTGTTGCGCGGTTTACCGATCCCGATTCTTACTCGGACAAAGTCTTGGGATTTGATGTGCTGATTGATGGATCGAAGACCATTGTGTCCCGCGAGTCCGCCACCAACCTTCACCCGTAAAACACCGGGTTCAAGATCAAGTTCATCGTGCACAATCACGATCTGGTCCGGTGTCACCGCGTATTTCCGGGCGAGCGAACCGACGGCTTCGCCAGATTCGTTCATGTACACAGTTGGAACTGCAAGCACTACGGAGCCGAGTTCAGCAACGATTGCTTTCGATCGCGACGACTTGAGATTGGTATTTCGGCGTGAAGCAAGAAGCTCTACTGCTTCGGCCCCAACGTTGTGTCGTGTGCGCGCATACTCGCGCCCTGGATTGCCAAGCCCAACTATCAGATGGGTTATTGCGGTGCCTCGGCGCTGTCTCATGGAATCGGTGGCTCAGTGTGCCACCAGGTTTCACTCAGCTGCAGGTGCGGCTGGAGCCGCTGGATCGGCTTCGGCAGCAGGAGCGGCAACTTCTTCCTTGGACTGGAACAGCGTGGTGACGACAGCTGTATCAGGATCGCCGACAGCGGATACGCCGGCAGGAAGAGCAACTTCGGACAAACGGATCACGTCGTATGGCTGCATCTCGGTGACATCAATCACGATTTCGTTCGGCAGTGTCATCGCGGTGCAACGGATGTCGATGGTGTCAACAGCGGCGTCCACGAGACCACCCTCGGCAAGAACCGCTTTTGCGTTACCAGTGAGACGAACCGGTACAGCAACAGTGATTTCTTCGTTCATGTTGATCTGCTGGAAGTCAATGTGGCTCACAGTGCGTCGAACTGGATGACGCTGGAGTTCTTTCACGATCGCGGGGTAGGTGCTGCCGTCCACAGAAAGTTCAAGAATTGCGTTCACGCCAGCTGGGCCGGATAGGGCAACACGCAGATCACGACGCTCAACGCTGAGAGCAATAGGGGTCATGCCGTGTCCGTAGAGCACTCCTGGGATGCGACCCTCAGCGCGCAGACGGCGCGAAGCAGAAGAGCCCGTGGGGCGATTGGCGACAGCTGTGAGACTTGTTTGGTTTGACATTGGGACCCTCCGAGGCAGGGAAATCAGGCGACTTGAGCCAAGGGGGTAAGAGTTTAGGACTGGTTTTCCCCGCCGAACAATTCGCTCACCGAGGTCTCGTCGAATACGGCTGCGAGGGCGTCGGCGAGGATCGGCGCTACCGACAAGACCTGAATCTTGGGGATCCGCTTCTCCACAGGCAGGGGCAGGGTATTTGTGAGCACCACTCGGCTAATCGGGCCGTTTTCGAGGCGCTCAATGGCTGGGCCGGAGAGCACCCCGTGGGTAGCCATAGCCCAGACTTCAGTTGCTCCGCGGGCGAGGAGCAACTCAGCGGCGGACACGATGGTGCCACCGGTGTCGATCATGTCGTCGGTGAGGATGCACACGCGACCCTCAACTTCTCCAATCACCTCTTTTGCGACCGCAACGTTGGTTGTTCCTTTTGGTCGGCGCTTGTTGATGAACGCAACGTCAGCATTCATGTCGGACAAGTGCTGAGCGAAGCGTTCCGCAACCTTCACGCGACCAGCATCAGGTGAAACGATCACGATGTCTTTTGGTGCGTTGGCGCGCACATAGTGCTCGAGAACTGGAAGTGCAGTTAAGTGATCCACTGGACCATCAAAGAATCCTTGGATCTGCCCGCTGTGAAGATCAATTGAAATCATGCGCTTAGAGCCCGCTGCGCGGAACATATCTGCAAGCAGTTTTGCCGTGATGGGTTCGCGACCTTCGGCTTTACGGTCTTGGCGGGCGTAGCCGTAGAACGGGCACACAGCAGTGATTCGTTTTGCCGATGCGCGCGCAGCAGTGTCAATCATGATTAGCTGCTCCATGATCGAGTCGTTGATTGATTGACCATCGACGCCGAAGTGGGTCTGCATAATGAACACGTCAGCACCACGAATGCTCTCGTTAAACCGCGGGCGAATTTCGCCGTTAGCAAACTCGATGATGTTGGGATCGCCGAGTTTCACACCAAGGTGCTGTGCAACTTCAGCTGCGAGTTCGGGGTGAGTACGACCCGAATAGAGGGCGAGACGTTTAGTCGTCACCTTGTCAATCGTGTTGCCGTTACCGTCGCTGGAAGTGTTTTGCGCAGAGCCCATTGCTCTACGAGTGTAGGTGGGCGAAAGGACCCACGATTGTGTCCGCATCCACGGTGCAGTTCTCACAAACTGAATACTGAACCTGTGCGCCTCGCTCGACTGTGGTGTCGATGAGCCTGGTGTTTGGACCGATTTCGCATGCATCGCCGACGCGGGTACGGCCTTGGAGCAGAGTCCCCGGCAAGAGGGTCACATCCTGGCCGATTTCCACGGTCACATCGATAAAGGTTTGATCCGGATCAAACATGGTGACCCCATTTAGGAGCCAGAACTTGTTGGTGCGCCTACGTAGCTCGCGTTCAGCGACTGCGAGCTGCCACCGGTCATTCACGCCAGCCGTTTCGGCTTCGTCCGCCTCAACACTGCCTACGCGGTGCCCCATTCCAGAGAGGATTTCGAGAGTGTCGGTCAGGTAGTACTCGTCTTGTGAGTTTTTATTTGAAACACGTCTGAGGGCTGGGCCGAGGAGGTTGCGCTGGAACGCAAAAATTCCGGTGTTGATCTCGTGGATTGCCAACTCTTCGGTCACGGCATCTCGTTGTTCAACGATTTTCATAACCCGACCATCTCTGGCGCGCACGATGCGTCCGTAGCCAGTAGGTGACTCAACTACGGCAGTAAGAACAGTGGCGGCATTTCCACTCGATTCGTGGGCGTTGACCAGTGCCTCAATGGTTTCGGTGCGGAGCAGGGGAGTGTCACCAGGAAGAACAATCACGGTGGAAGTGTCGTCCAACTCGTCACCGGGGAGGGCAGTCAAACCGATGAGGGCTGCATGGCCCGTTCCGTTTTGTTGCGCCTGCTCAACGAAGTTCACATGGGCCCAGTCAGGAACGTTCTCGCTCACTTTTGCTGAAACACGGTCACCACCATGGCCCACCACGACAACGGTGCGATCAGGCTTTACGTTCTCAAGGGCATGAATGACATGCATCACCATGGGACGGCCACAAATCAAGTGCAGAGGTTTGGGTCGTGTTGATCTCATGCGTGTGCCGCCGCCAGCGGCGAGCACGATCGCAGAAACTGTCATGGAACTGTTTTAGTCCCATTCGACGGCTTAGATGGTTCCGGGGAGAGGACTCGAACCCCTATTCTCTGGACCAAAACCAGATGTCCTGCCATTGGACGACCCCGGAGCGGGTCAGGGTCAAGGCTAGCGGAGGCGGGTTTTTGCCCCAGCACCCCCATTTCACCCAAACGACGTTCACGGACTACTTTGGAACTTCCTATGGGTTCACTGATCAAGAAGCGCCGCAAGCGTATGCGCAAGAAGAAGCACAAGAAGATGCTTCGCCGCACGCGCCATCAGCGTCGTAAGTAGCAGTTTGTCCCTCGCTAGGCGAGGGTATCGGTGAAGTACACCCGTGCATCAGGCAGCGCTTTTGCGATGTCATTGATGTGCCCATGCACAAACCAAGTTGCACCACTGCCGGCCAAGATCGGCTCGATTCCAAGTGCTTTTATTCGGCTGCGCCATCTACCGAGGTCTGGGTACGCGGCGCACGCAGCAGGCTCAAGGTCATTGACGCCGTCGCTGGCCGGGCCGCCGAGATCATCCCAGGTTTTGTATACAACCGGTGTTGACACCTGTAGCGGTGGAACGATGAGTGTCAGAGGCAGTGATTGTGAATTCGCAGGTAAGGGTTCGACGATCTCGCCAATTCCACGTACACGTGCCCGACCACCGACCATGCAAAACGGAACATCGGCCCCGATGCGCGAAGCTGAATCAAGATCGGTGTAGCCCGCCCACCGCAGCACGGTCGCTGCATCAGTCGATCCACCTCCGAGCCCACCACCGTGGGGAATGTTCTTTACGATCTCCACTGCAGCAGTTCGATTGGCAAGTGCGAGAGCTCGCAGTGCGATGTTTGATGAATCGTTTGGTACACCTTCGGCAAATGGGCCCGAGATCTGCAATGAGGTGTTGGATGATTCTGTAATTCTCACCGTGTCAGACAGCGCAACTGAGACCATCTCGGCATCGATCAAGTGGTAGCCATCAGAACGCACGCCAGTGATTCGCAGAGAGAGTGTGAGTTTTGCTGGAGCGATCAACTCAACGCTTGACATAGCCGCCCCCAATCCTCCACACCGAGTTCTTCAGGGCGGGCATCGGAAGCCACGCCGGCTTGCAAGAATTGCTCTTCTGAGACCACGCCCGCGAGTGATCGACGCAACATTTTGCGGCGTTGCCCAAATGCGGTTCGAACCAACGTGAACATGCGTTGTGGATCTGTGGAAACCGCAGGGCTCGTGCGGCGATCAATCTTCACGAGTGCTGAGTTCACCTTGGGCCGTGGAAGAAACACCTGAGGCGAGACTGTTCCAACGATTCGTGCCTGTGCCCAATAGGAGATTTTCACTGAGAGCGCACCAAATGCATCTGTTCGTGGCGCTGCAACCATGCGCTCACCGACTTCATGTTGCACCATCACAAGCATCGATTTGATTTGAGGAACTCCGTCTAGGAGATCGGCAACGAGTGGCGTGGCAACGTTGTATGGCAAGTTGGCAATGAGCTTCCAGTCGGTGTGCTCACCGAGAACATCACTCCAGCCAATCTTCATTGCGTCGGCTTCAATCACACGTAGTTGCCCAGGATTGTCGGCTTCAAGTTCACGAAGAATTGGTATTAAGCCCCGATCGACCTCAATTGCAAGTACCTGGGCTCCTGTTTCAAGCAGGGCTCTGGTTAGCGAACCGAGTCCAGCACCGATCTCAATCACGCGATCATGTGAATCAATCTCCGCCAGCGAAGCAATCCGCCGCACGGTATTGGCATCAACAACAAAGTTCTGCCCCAACGCCCGTGATGGTGCAAGCCCGTGGGTTGCCAAAAGATCAGAGGCTTCCCGTCGTGTGAGTGTCACCAGGTGATCTCGACGGGTAGTGGTGCATCGGCAAGCTCACCAATCAGCAGGTAGTTGTTGGTGTTGAGGGTAATGATCGATCCAACCGGAGGCGGCAAGTAGGCGACATTGAAGCATGTTGTTTGGCGCCCTGTATTCAGGTTTGTGATTGTTATGACAATTCCAAGTGGAACTTTTTCTGTGTGGCACTTGCCGTTTGTGTCGTCGCTGAAGCGATGGAACGATGCAAATCCTGCAAGTCTGTTTTGCCCGTAACCCGAGCCATAGGCAATCGGGTTAGTGGCAGTTGGAATGCTGGTCTTGGGGCCTTCGATGTACACGGGCGCATCCGGCTCACCTTCAATTGGTGGAAGGCTGCTTTGAAACTGGGTCGTGGTGGTTGTATCGGCCGTTTCGGCATCGGGCTCAGAATCTCGAGTGGTCGCCCAGATGATCGCCGCAGTCGTGACACCAACAGCCAACAGCACGCGCAAGCGTCGACGTTTGTAAGTAGTTGGATCCATTGTGGGCAATTTCTGGTGCAGTCAACCCGCGGTTACGGGCGAATTCCTGGGAAAGCGTTATACGCATTCTCGGTTGTGATTTTAGAGGCCTCGTGTGCAGAAATGCCCAGCACCTCGGCAACCTTCGCACCCACAAGGGATACGAGCGCTGGCTCATTTGGTTTGCCGCGATGTGGGACCGGCGCGAGATAAGGCGAGTCGGTCTCAATCAGAATGCGATCACGTTGTGCGTAACGCAGAGCTTCCCGTGTCGCATCCGCATTTTTGAATGTGATGATGCCCGAGAATGACAAAAAGCCACCTCGACTCAAGCATTCGGCAGCTTCATCGGGTCCACCGGTGAAGCAGTGGAATACAACATTTCTCGGCATTCCTTCATGATCGAGTATGCGGAATGTGTCCGCCCATGCATCGCGTGTGTGAATGACAAGAGTCAAATCAGTTTCGTTTGCCAATCGGATGTGTTCGGCGAATACTTGTTGCTGTATCTCATGTGGTGAGTGGCTGTAGTGGTAGTCGAGTCCACATTCACCGATACCGACGACTTTTTTCCGCGTAATCAGATCGCGGATTGAGTCAGTGCCTTCGGTTGCGTCATGAGGGTGTACCCCAACAGTGCTGAACACGAACTCGTTGGCTAACGCAATTTCGTTTGCGAGAATGCTCGTTTCGCGGGCGGTACCAACACACACCATCCTCGTGACATTTTCAGAGGCCGCAGCCGCAATGGTGCCGTCAACCGTGTTTCCTTCTCCGGGGTCGTAAACATGGCAGTGAGTGTCAACCCACATGAGTCAGGCCTGCTTGCGCGGGAACAGTGATTCACCCTTGGTGACTTGAACACCGCCTGGATATCCGCCCCATGCCGCAGCATCGGGGAGTCGCTGCTCGGACACATCTCCACTCATGCCAATTCGTTCCCAGATTGCTTGGGCAGTTGTTGGTACCGCGGCAAAAGTGAGGAGAGCAACGATCCGAAGAGCTTCCAGCGCGTCGCCCATTACGGCGTCAACTGTCGGCCCAGGCTCTGCTTTCCAGGGCTCGTTGTTTTCAAGATGGGAGTTAGTGGCTCTAATGAGTTGCCAAGTTGCATCAAGAGCTTTGCTCGGCTGCACCGCAGACCATGCAGATTGTGCAGCAGCCACTGCCTCTTTTGCGGATGCCGCAAGAGGGCTGGATTCCGATGGTCTCGGACCTATGCCATCACATTTCTTTCCAACAACAGTTGCAACCCTCGCGAGAAGGTTGCCGAGGTTGTTTGCAAGATCAGAGTTATAGCGAGCGACAAGACCTTCGTATGTGAAGTCGCCATCGTTCCCGTATGGGGTTTCAGCCAGTACGTAGTAGCGAAAACCGTCAACCCCAAAATCATCAATTAGGTCGAGAGGATTAACCACATTTCCAGAGGTCTTACTCATCTTCTCGCCACCGACTAGTAGCCAGCCACCAACAGCCCAGCCCTTTGGTGGCTCAATGCCGGCAGACATGAGCATCGCTGGCCAGTACACGCAATGAAAACGGATGATGTCTTTTCCAATGAGATGAAAATCAACTGGCCACCATGACTTGAATTTCGCATCATCGGTTCCATAACCAATTGCAGTGAGGTAATTGGAAAGTGCGTCAAACCACACGTAGGCAACGTGCGATTCATCAAAGGGGAGTGGCACGCCCCACTTCAGGGTCTTACGGCTTACCGAGAAGTCATTCAAGCCTTGCTTGATGAATCCCACGACTTCGTTCATCCGGTGTTGCGGTGTTATCGCCGTTGGGTGATCTGCATACCACTTGAGCAATCGATCCTCGAACCGTGAAAGTCGAAAGAAGTAGTTTTCCTCTTCAACTGCATCTACGGGTTTTTTGTGGATCGGACAGAGATTGCTCGCACCGCTCTCAGCGACCAATTCTTCTTCGGTGTAGTAAGCCTCGCAGGGCACACAGTAGAGACCCCGATAGACATCTAGTTCTATGTCGCCGGCGTCGTGGCATGCCTGTAGGAGTTTTTGGACCCCAACTTTGTGGCGATTTTCTGTTGTGCGAATGAAGTCATCGTTAGTGATGCCAAGCCGCTCCCAAGCTTGTTGGAAAAGTGGCGCGATGTCGTCGGCGAATTGTTGCGGAGACACCCCAGCCGCATCAGCAGCTTGTTGAATCTTGAGACCGTGTTCGTCGGTGCCCGTCAGGAAGTGAACGTCCTCTCCGAGCATCCTGTGCCAGCGTGCCACCGCATCGGCAACGATGGTCGTGTATGCGTGACCAAGGTGAGGCTTGGCGTTTACGTAATAGATGGGAGTTGTCAACGAAAACCGCGGCACATCGCAAGGTTAGGTGGACAAGGCACCTTCACACCTACGATTAAGCGGTCATGTTTGAGTTTGATCGCGCAACCAAGGTCACAAAAGTTGGTGGTGATGACACGGTTGGGCAATACGAAGCCGAGATTCTCGATGGCTGGGACATCTACGGTGCGGCCAACGGTGGCTATATCGGCGCAGTGATGATGCGCGCGATGCAACTCCACGGAGGGCGCCCCGATCCGTACACCATCACGGTTCATTATCTGATGCCTGTGCCGCCCGGTCGGGCGCGAATTGAAGTGGAAACTGTAAAGCGTGGTCGACTCACGAACTCAATGATTGCCAAACTCACGATCGATGATCCTTCGGGAAATTCAGACGGACGTATTGCCATCACGGCCATGGGCGCCTTTGGCAATCTTCAGTCGATTGGTCGTGAGATTGTCAAAGGTCAACCGCCACAGATTCCTCCGTATGAATCTCTGGTTACCGATGCGAGTGGTAGCGGCCCACAGTTGATGCAACGGCTCGCCCTACGACTATCCCCAGAAGATGTTGGCTTCGTTTTGAATCAGCCAAATGGCCAAGGCACTATGCGTGCGTGGTTCGCATTTCCAGATGATCGTCCGATGGATGCACTTTCTACCTTCATCGCCGCTGATGCAACCGCGCCTGCGGTGTTCAACCTGGTCGGCCAAGCGGGTTGGGTGCCAACCATCGAACTCACAGTTCACTACCGACAAATACCAACTGGTACGAGGCTCGCAACATCGTTCTCTTCGCGGTTTGTAAAAAATGGATTAGTTGAAGAAGACGGCGAAATTTGGGACGAGAACGGCAACTTAATTGCTATTTCGCGCCAGATCGCAGCGATGCCACTTGCTGATTACTGAATCAGGTAAGCGCAAACGTATTTGAGTTCCTCAATTTCTTTACAACCGACTTCTAGACGGGTGTATTCAAAGCTCAGGTAACCAAAGCCCCACGTGCGTTGACCAACGATGAGGCGTACATCAGTGACTAATCCGCGTTCGATGTCTGGTTCCTGAACACATGGAGTGAACATGAGAACCGAAGGCTCGACATAGGTCTGTGTTGGATTGACATCATGCAAGTAACGCAAGGTGCGCGTGTTGGGCTCGGCAAGGACCGTCGCTGCCTCCCATTTATTCGGCTCAGCTGAAGTATCGAACAGCCGGATTGAAAGTTCTACTGCTCCTGCAGGTACCTGCACACGGTGCAATATCCACATTGGCGAGGAATCCACCGCAGGTTGGTTGAGGTCATTCGTGGGCCGCACTGATTCGTCGGGAATAAGTAGTGGTTCCAACTCAACTTCGGAAATTTCACCACTCGCATCGCGGGCAACAACTTTCACGTTCGGCTGCTCGTCGTAATTACCAAGAGCCCAGAACACGACTTCGTCAGCACCGGCAACCGACTGCCAAGGTGTGGCGACACGGCCAACGAAAGCAGGATCGTTCGGGTCAGCGGATGTGTACGAGTTGAGCCCACCAACTGGAGTGGTGTCGACTCCACGTAGTTTGGCTGGCGGGAATGCCACGTCAGGCGCTCGAGATTCTGAAACTGGCAACGGATCGCCAGGAGTCGTCGCGTCAAAATGCTCCATCACGCCACACTCATTTGCATGATTAATGCTGCGCAGATTTTGGTAGAGCATGCTCCAATGAGTGTCGTTCACGTCAGCCAAACGCGGAACCCAACTTGATCCAATAACGATCGTGGTTGACAGCATTACTGAGCAAAGTGCCAACCGACCACCAAATGACTTCATATCTTTTGACTCCGAGCGCTTCATGCGCAGGAGAAGCGGAATCAATGCCACTGCAGCGAGAGGGATCAGAACCCAACTGCTCTTGAAGTCGGCTTCAATGTTGGTATCGCGTGTGATTGCGATTCCCGCTGTGATTGATGCAGCTAAGGCAAGTAGTTGAATCCTGTTCTTGAATTTTGGTGTGTCGTAGTCATTAAGTACGTCGATTGCAACCAGAGCTGCAAGCACGCATGCCACGGGCGCGAGCACAGTTAGGTGCCAAATCCATTTGCTTGCATTAATCACTGTGGATGCAAGTGCGAGGATCACAACCAACCGCAGCAACTTCATTGACGGGGCTTCAGTTGCGCGCCGCCTCAATCCAACGGCGAAGAGTGCCAGGAAACCAAGTACCGCAAATGCACGGATCGTCGCTGAGTTGTTGAGCCCTGTGAGCCAATGCTCGATACTCAAAGCCGACTTTTGGTAAGCACGGGCGTCGGAAAAATCACCGGCGGAGCGAAACAGGTCACTCACTCGGTTGTCAAGAATCAACGAATTGAATGCCGTGCCGACAACCGCCACCATGGTTGCTGCATGGAGTGACCACGGAACTTGGTGTCCAGCGCGCTGGTGCTGAACCAGTGCAACAGTCGCCACGATGGACAGTGACACGACAACCCATCCTGTTTGGTGAGCCATTACGCCAAGTGCACCAACTACCAAGACCGTTGCAAAGGCTAATGGCGAGCCACTTTTGAACACTTGCATTACGCCAGCAAGACCTATGGACCACAAGAGCACGATTATTGGCTCGTAGCGAAGAGTCATCATCGGTACGGCAACCCATGGAAGGTAAACAACTGCAGCAAAGTAGATCGGGAGTTTTGAATTGCAGTTCGCAGCAATCGGCTGCAATACCCACCGCTTTAGGATCAACCAAGACGCGATCGCTGCGATTGCGGAAGCTGAACGCATAAGCAGAGCGTTCTCTGCTGTATCGAGCCATAACTGGCTTAGTGCGGTCAGCCAATGTCCCTGTGGCATCGCGGGCCATGCATTGTGGAAGTAGTTAGTTACATATCCAAGTGCACTGAACTTGCGTCCCATCGTTGTCAGCCAGCCATCATCGATCATGGGCGGAGCAATAAACATTCCGCAGAGAGTCGTGAAGGCAACTAGGGCCGTTGCGGGCCATGTTCGACTGGTCGACAAAGCTGGCGGGCCGATGGCAAAGGCGTAAGTGTGCTTTTTGCTGAGGGCACGAGTCAGCACCAACAGAAGCATTAGTAGTCCAACGGCCACATAGAAGGCGGCTAGTTGCTCACTTTCAGGTTGTGTCTCAGCAGTTTGAACTTCCAGCGTCAGACGTGCATCAAGTAGACGCAGTGCATCGACGGCGTGTATCCCTGTGATTCTTGGGGCGGCGTATAACGAGTCACCACGATCGATGCCGATGACTTGCGCTAAATCTCCGACTCGAAAAGTTGCTTCGCTGGTCTTGTCATTGAATAAGAGTTCAACGTCACACTCATCATCGGTTAGAAGCTGATCGGCAATTGTCTCGCCCTCAAATTCAAGATGCAGTGTGTCAATTTTCTGTACTAACCGAAACGACTGGAGTGCTCCCGGTGATGCAGACAATGAAAGCAATGTTTGTGAGCCTTGCGTGACTTCAGGGCACTGCATGGTGAAGTGCAAAGAGTGAACGGGGGAGTCTGCAAGTGGAAGCGGCGTATCGAGTGGATCAGTCACCGCCTTCCATTCATGTTTCCAGATCTGTTTGGATGGCTGGTTGGCAAATGAGATTGCAGCAGCTGCAACGATGCCTGCAACAAGCAGCCAAGCTCCGCGCCTACCGATCAGCGCTTTGAAACGCTTGACACCCATGGGGCAATCGTAATGCTGCCGTGCAGTGTGGAAGTCTCTGTTGTGTCAGCGAAGTTGGGTTCGCAACAAATGTAGAAGTTCTTCGGGTTTGTGCACGATGTGGGTTGCACCCGCGGTGGTGAATTCGTCGTGGGAGCCATAACCCCACATGACACCGACTGATGAAACACCTTCTTCAGTGGCGGCGTCGATGTCATGGTGGCGATCACCGATCATCCACGAATTTGGATGTTTAGGACGCAAATTGTGCGAGGCATCAAACAATTCACATGCTTTTGCCAAGAGGACTGCCTTGCGCACATTCTCATCCATCGGAGCACCGACGATTATGTCGAAGTGATCAATGACGCCCGTGGTTTCAAGAACTATTCGGGCCTGGGGTTCGGGTTTCGAAGTGACAATCGCCAACGGCCAATCTTCCTTGACCGCTTGCAGCATTGCCGCGATTCCCGGCATTAATGGTGTCTCTTGAATGATGCCGTCGGCATAAATCTTGCGGTATTCCCGGATGAACTCTGCGACATCGAGATGGTGGGCATCTCGTGCTCCTAATAGTTGGGGCACAGTGACTTGGAAGGGTGGTCCAACAATCCAAGAAAGTTCATCGGTGGTCACATGCGGAAGGTCATAAATATCGAAGGTTGCATTGAGCCCCTTTTCAATGCCGGACTTGGAATCAATAAGAGCGCCGTCCAGATCGAAAAAAAGTACTGAGTGGTGCGCCCACATGCGGGGCTTGTTCACCGCTGACCCCGTAGACGTAATGCGCGTTCGTACAGGTCACGCTTTGGGAGCTGGAACATATCCGCAACATCGTTGGCTGCATCTTTGACACTGCGACCATCAACGAGTGCGTTCTTTAGCGCTGTTTCAATAAGGTCCTCTGTGACTGCGGGTCGCGGCGGAGCAGATTCAATGAGAATCACATACTCTCCAATCGGCTCTGCGTTAGAAAAGTGTTCGACGGCATCACGGATACTTCCGCGCCAGATTTCCTCGTGGATTTTGGTCAACTCGCGCGCAAGTACAACCCGTCGTTCGCCCCCCAAATTTTCCTGCAAGTCGTTCATGGTTTTCGCAATGCGGTGTGGTGCTTCATAAACAACTGTCGTGACCGGAACGGACTTCAAAAAAGCAAGTCGATCGGTGCGTTCTTTCCCATCGCGGGGGAGGAATCCCTCAAAGAAGAATCGACGTGAATCCATCCCACTCACTGATAACGCAGAAACCGATGCTGAAGCACCTGGAATTGGCACCACTTGGTGTCCAGCTTCAATCGCCGCTTGCACCAATAATGAACCCGGGTCACTGATCCCTGGCGTACCTGCGTCGCTGACTAGCGCAACATCATCGCCATTGTTCAACGCGTCAACGATCTGCTTCGTGGCGTCGTATTCGGTGTGCTCATTGACAACGATGTAGCGGAACTCTTTGGCGCCAATGTGCCGAAGCAAGTTTCCGGTGCGCCGCGTGTCTTCGCAGGCGATCACATCGACGTTGCTCAATGTCTCAGTTGCCCGCAGCGTTAGATCTCCAAGGTTGCCGATCGGCGTGGCAACCACATACAGACTCCCCATCAGATTGCCGCACTTGGTGCGTGATTCACGGCGATATTCATACCTTTACGGAGACCGTGTCGGAACATCATGCCAGCGTAACTTTCCAGCACCACCTGAGCCGACAGAACCGGGCGAGTGATTTGGTTAGGTTTCACCGTTTCCATTGCGACGATCAAGCCCGAAGCGTTCAGATGCGCCACATCAATCGGAAATTGCATACCCAACGTGTGTATCCATCGAGTTTTTGGCAAAACGAGGATCGAATCGAAGTTGTCCAATCCGAGTAGCCCGCGACGGCGTAACGAACGCGTGTGCGCGATACATGCGGGAATAACGCCAAACGCAGTGGTGATGGCGCCCGAACGCCACTGATGATCAGACGTTGAACCGGATCTCCATCGTGTCGCCATCAACTACCTCGTAGTCCTTGCCTTCGGCACGAATCTTGCCGAGCTCTTTGGCCTTTTGCCACGAGCCGATCTCCAAGAGTTCATCCCAGTGGATGACTTCAGCGCGAATAAACCCACGCTGAAGATCGGAGTGGATCTTGCCTGCACACTCTGGGGCCTTGGCACCAGCGTTGAAAGTCCACGCTCGTGTTTCTTTCTCTCCTGTTGTGAAGAATGTGCGCAGTCCAAGCAGGTGGTAGGCAGTGCGAACCATACGTGTGAGCGCACCATCACCGAGCCCGAGGCCTTCGAGCATCTCGCGGCGCTCTTCGGGATTTTCAATTGACGCAGCTTCCGCCTCAAGTTGAACGCACATGCCAAGAACCTGCACATCGTCATCGTTGGTGGCGCCATGCTGAGCAAACTCGGCCCTGACCCGGGCTTCGACTTCTGGAATCTTGTCCAGGTCGTTCTCGCCCACGTTTACAACCGCAAGTACGCGTCGGTTAGTGAGGAGAAATTGTGGTGCAAGCCCTTCACGCTCTTCGGGCTTCAATCCAGCGCGATAGAGCGGCGTGCCCTCGGCTAATAGTGCGTGCGCTTTTGTGAGTAGCGCGGCCTCGTCGGCAAGGCTCTTGTCAGATTTTGCGGCCTTCTGTGCACGAGCAAGTCGTGACTCGACAGTTTCCAGGTCTGCTAGTGCGAGTTCAAGTTCAACAACACGCAGATGCTCAAGTGGATCGGAAGGGCCGGGTACGTCGTCGTCTTCGAATGCCCGTAGGACGTAAACAATCGCATCGACTTCACGGATATTGGCGAGAAATTTGTTGCCGAGGCCTTCACCTTTACTGGCGCCCTCGACCAAGCCACCGATGTCCACCACTTGGACCGAGGCATGAATTGTGGACTTGGTCTTCGACATCAATGCGAGAGCGTCCAAACGCGAATCAGGAACCTTGGATACCCCGATGTTTGGGTCCTTGGTGGCAAACGCGTAAGGGGCCGCGAGCGCCCCACCCCCAGTGAGTGCGTTGTAGAGAGAAGACTTACCAGCATTGGGGAGCCCGACGAGGCCGAAACGTTCCATAAGAGGGCTTCAGGCTAGTTGGAAAGCCCCAGAAGTAGCCTTTCTGTGGGATTCCCACTATCGTCATAGTGCAAATCCCAACCCCTTGGAACAAGCCCGTTTGGAGCCCGAATGAGCACCTTTGACCTCGATCTCAGTAAGTACCAACTCGGTTGGAGTGACGAAGTCGAGTACGCCTTTGACCCACAGAAGGGCTTGAACGAGGGAGTAGTTGACCAGATCTCGTGGTGGAAGGGCGAACCCGAGTGGATGCGCAAAATGCGGTTGCGCAGTTTCAATGTTTTTGAAAAGAAGCCAATGGCACCGTGGTTCGCCGCGAACATGCCCGACATCGACTTCCAGGACATCTTCTACTACCTGAAGCCAGCTACCGAGCAGGTGGACGAATGGGACGACTTGCCCGAGCAGATGAAGGCCACATACGAAAAGCTCGGCATCCCCGAGGCGGAACGCAAGTACCTTGCTGGTGTCACTGCGCAATACGAAAGTGAAGTGGTTTTCCACCGCAACCGCGAAGATCTGGAGAAGCAGGGAATTCTGTTCTGCGACATGGACACCGCCTTGCGCGAGTATCCCGATCTTGTAAAGCAGTACTTCGGCACGGTAATTCCACCTGGAGACAACAAGTTCGCCGCCCTTAACACCTCGGTTTGGTCTGGTGGATCGTTCATTTACGTACCGCCAGGAGTTGAGTGCGAGATGCCGTTGCAGGCGTACTTCCGAATCAATTCCGAAAATGCGGGACAGTTCGAGCGCACACTGATCATTGCCGATGAGGGCTCAAAGGTGCATTACATCGAAGGCTGTTCGGCTCCTGTATACACCAGTGACTCATTGCATTCAGCAGTGGTCGAGATTGTTGTCAAGCCAAGCGCACGTGTCACTTACACAACAATTCAGAACTGGTCACCGAACGTGTACAACCTCGTAACGAAGCGTGCGCGTGTTGAAGCAGAAGGTCACATGGAATGGATCGATGGCAACATCGGCTCCAAGCTCACGATGAAGTACCCAGCGGTGTACTTGGTTGGTCCAAAGGCAACAGGTGAAGTTCTTTCGGTGGCTTACGCCGGAGCTGGTCAGCATCAAGACGCTGGAGCCAAGATGGTGCACGCTGCTCCTGAGACTTCGTCGAAGATAGTTTCCAAGTCGATTTCCAAAGATGGTGGTATCACCACCTACCGCGGACTCGTTCGAGTTGATGAAGGTGCTTACGGCTGCAAGAGCCACGTGCAATGTGACGCACTGATCCTTGATGAGGAAAGTGAGAGTCGCACGCTGCCTTACATGGAAGTCGGAGAACGCGATGCTCAGATTGGTCATGAAGCAACCGTGTCCAAGATTGCCGATGAGCAGTTGTTCTACCTCCAAAGCCGCGGACTCTCACAAGAACAAGCGATGAGCATGGTGGTTAACGGATTCATTGAGCCCGTTACCCGTACTTTGCCAATGGAATACGCAGTGGAGTGGAGCCGCCTGATCGAGCTCCAGATGGAAGGTTCGGTTGGCTGATGCCAATGCGAGTGGAGTGCAAGAACTTCGAGAGCCGCACTTATGCCAATGGTGAAACCGTTCGCAAGTGCAATCTCGACCTCGCACCGGAGGCACCTTGGCGCTGCCCCGAACCCTGTTCAGGTTTCGAGCGCCGCTTGGTTGACGCTAACTGGACCTACGGTTCCCTTGTCACGCCAAAGACTCCAGAAGAACCACCAGGCCTCGACGATGGAAGTGCCGCTGCGATTTTGGATGAAGCCGAAGACATCATCAATTCAATCGGGGCTTCGGTGCTCGAAGAATGGAAACAGCCCGAAGCCAAGAAGCGCCGTTGGCCATTCGGTAAAAGAAAGCAGGGGCCATGACCACGCTCGCATTGCCCACAACTGAGGAAGAGATTTGGCGCTACAGCCGAATCGACGACCTCGATCTCGGTGCTTTTTCACCTCAGCGCTGTACAACTCAGGTGGTTGGCGATCCAGCGATTCTGGTGCAGTCATCTGAAGCAAGTGTTCTCAAACACGAGGATGTGTTCACTCAGACAAACCTTGAAAATTCAGAGGCGATCGTAATTCGGGTGCCCAAGTCTCATGCTGGTGGTGTAGTTGAGATCATCCATCGCTTTGATGCCAGCGGTGCACTTTATTGCCCGCGTGTGGTTATTGAAGCTGGAGAAAATTCTGAGGTATCTGTAGTTGAGAGATTTGTCTCCGCAGATGGTGTCAAGGCGCTGGTCATTCCAGTGCTCGATGTGCGTGCTGCACAAGCGGCACGGGTTTCATACCTTGCGGTTAATGAACTCAGTGCAACAACCTGGATGATCGCCCATCAAGAAGCCGAAGGAGAGAGAGATTCGAATCTAAATCTCTCTGTTGTTGCCTTGGGAGGTGACTATGCCCGAGTGCGCACCGAGTGCCGCCTCGTGGGTCAAGGTGCTTCAGCTCAGCAAGTCGCTCTGTATTTTGCCGACGGAACGCAAATGCATGACTTCCGCACGACCCAAGAGCATGTAGCGCCACGCACCCACAGTGACCTTTTGTTTAAAGGGGCAGTTGCTGGCAAGTCAAAGAGTGTGTACACCGGCTTGATCAAGATCCATCCGCATGCACGGGGTTCCGAGGCCTATCAAACCAATCGCAACCTCACACTTTCTGAAGGTGCGTGGGCCGAGAGCGTTCCAAATCTCGACATTGAGACCAATGAAGTTAAGTGCAGCCATGCGAGCACAGTGGGTCCAATTGATGACGATCAACGCTTTTATCTTGAGAGCCGTGGTATCGAGCCAGCAACCGCTGAACGACTAGTGGTTCTCGGTTTTTTCAACGAAGTGCTCGAACGACTGCCGAATAAAGTTCTCGCAGCCGAGCTGTATGACCGTGTGGTGGCAAAGCTGGCCGCAAGCGAAACGGTGGGTAGCGAATGAGCAGCGTTGTTGTCGGTCGTTTCGAAGACTGGAAGCATGGGGAAGCACGCAAAGCTCTTGTCGGAGACGTGGCCGTGGCGATTGTGCGTATTGATGATGCGGTTTACGCAATTGGCGATGTGTGTTCACACGCAAATGTTTCACTATCGGATGGCACGGTTTGGGACGATGAATGCGCGCTTGAGTGTCCGCGTCATGGAAGTGCCTTTGATCTCCGTACTGGAGTACCCAATTCGCTTCCTGCCACTCAGCCCGTTCGGGTATTTGTGGCCAGGGTTGTCAATGGGGAAGTTGTTGTGGAGGTCGAATCGTGAGTGTGCTTGAAATTCGAAATCTGCGCGCAACAGTTGCAGGTAAGGAAATTCTCACGGGCATGAACCTCACGGTTCGCTCGGGGGAAGTCCATGCGATCATGGGCCCGAATGGTGCGGGTAAGTCAACTTTTTCTGCCGTGCTAATGGGTAAACGCGGGTATGAGGTCACGTCTGGTTCGGTCGAGTTGGACGGTGTCGATCTTCTTGCGATGCCAACCTGGCAACGCGCGGTGGCTGGACTCCATCTCGTTATGCAATACCCAACCGAAGTGCCTGGTGTGCACGTTGATGAGCTCATTGAACAGGCTTGGCGTGCGCGTGGTCGCTCAACAACTGAACTCGCTGGTGCAGTGGTGGCCGAAGCAGAACGCATCAACTTTGATCCGCGTTTGGTCCAACGCGCTGTCAACGTAGATCTCTCGGGTGGTGAGAAGAAGCGCAATGAGACCATGCAACTAGCGCTATTGAAGCCGAAGTTTGCGATTCTCGACGAGCTTGACTCAGGCCTTGATGTTGACGCACTTCGAGACTGTGCTCGTCGCGTTGAAGATGCAACGAATGAGGACTCCCTCGGGGCCATTGTGGTTACCCACTACGCGCGGCTTCTCGAAGATCTGAAACCAGACTTTGTGCACATCTTGGTTAAGGGCCGCATTGTTGAAAGCGGTGGCCCAGAACTGGCAGATCGTCTTGAAGCAGACGGTTACGCCGCGTTCAGCGGGTAACGCTCAATCAATAACGCTTACGCGTGCGCCTTCGGCGATATTCCTAAACAGCCAGGCAGCTGCATAGTCATTAAGACGAATGCATCCATGTGACGAAGGCGCGATACCGAGATACTCACTTGCATTGCTCAGATATTGCTTTGGGCTTGATCCACAGCGATACGGAATCGAGTGGAATCCAATGTTGCCTCCGCCAAAGCCGATGGTGAAGCGCACCATGTGGTCCATGCACTCAGTGGAACTGAATCGTGCGCGTTCGCTACGCCCGCGATCGCCGGACCACACATTGAAGGTGCCAGTTGGCGTGCTGCCGGGCCTGCCTTTTGAGCCAGTGCCTGACGACATCTGAATAGTGGCAAGCAATCGCGGAAAGATTGCTCGGTCATCAAATACGTAGACCAACTGTTCGGAAAGATCTACTCGAACTGCACCAACAACTGAATCGGATATTGGGGGCAATATGGTCGGAAACGGATCCACAGTGTAGGCAGCAACATTGGGGGTGGTCCGCTCGCCTGAGGCGTTGATTGCGACCATTGAGTAGACGTGAGTGCCTACGCCCAGTGCGCGATTTGTGTCCGTGTATTGCGGCTTGCGTCCTTCGTAAATCTTTTTGCCGTTGTAATTGAGTTGATACTTGACCGCAGTGTCAACGGGGTCAGCAGAGATGAAAAGACTTTTGCGATCGAGAGTTCGAACGATGTCCATGTTGCGCACAGCACGTAAGTTCCGATAAGTCGGTAGTGATTCGGGCGATGCTGCTTGAGCGGCATGGGCGAAAGGTGCCACCAACAGCACTGACGCCATTGCCAACTGACTCAAACGGGGGAGTTTCATCGTGTTGCTATTCTGCCACCCGTTTGATCCACGCGCTTGGGTCTATGCCCAATGATTTACAGCGGAGTTGCACAGGAAGCGGAGCTGCTACAGGTACCCCTTCCCGAGCACCAGCCAGCACTTCACCACCTTCGGCCCAGACGTGACATGTGTTGGCATTTAGGCGCGCAAGATTCTGTCTACCTACGCCCGCAACTTGTGCACGATCTTCATCGGATGCATTGCGCAGGTCGTAATACCGGCCGGAGAACATCGTTTGCACACTTACAGGCGCCATTGCCAATAGCAATGCGGTGGTGTGAGAGCAACCGTTTGGGCCCCCGAAGGTCTCACGCACTTTCTTGCTGAAACCTCGACTCAAGTTGGTGCCAATGAGCTCTTTGTATTTTTCGGCAATTGCAGGGCACCCAACCCCTGGGTATGCACGAAAAGTGACTTTGACATCGGAAATCTCCAAAGTGGAACGGTTCACAAAAAGGTCTACAACCATGTGGTGTAACCGCATACCTTCGGGATCTTCAAGCAGGTACAACTCTCCCGGTTTGTCATCAGCGACCGCGCCGCGGAAAACGAAATTGTTATCGGGGGTCACGTATGACTTAACCACGTAATTCCTGGTGTGCAGAAGGTCCCAAGATTCTTCGCCATCTGGATGAATTGGATCTTGAAGTGTTGAGAGCTCGTGCAACTCAGACATCTCAGCGCTCCGGCGATTCAAGTGCTTGCACAAGCGTGTTCCAAGCAAGCGTTGCGCACTTAATGCGCACCGGAAACTTGACCACACCCTGCAACGCCTCGAGATCTCCGAGCTTTATTGAAGTGTCAATCTCACCTGTGGTGTCGGCGTTCTCTTCCTCAATCGACATCATTTGTTTGAAGCGCTTGACCAACGCCAACACATCATTGATGTCTTTGCCCTTTACTGCTGCTGACATCATGGATGCCGAGCTCTGGCTGATTGAACATCCCTGCCCGGAAATCTTCACATCAACGATGGTGTCACCTTGGACATCGAGATACACATGAATCTCATCCCCACAAAGCGGGTTGTGCCCCTCTGCCATGCGTGCCGGAGGCGGGAGTTCACCACGGTTACGCGGTGTGCGGTAGTGATCGAGGATGATCTCGCGGTAGAGGTCTTCTAGTCCTGGCATTTCAACTCACATTCCAAAGAGATCGAATGCACCAACAAGTGTGTCGGTGAGAATGTCGGCGTCCGATTCAGTGTTGTACAAATAGAAGCTTGCCCGCGCAGTTGCGGTTACTCCGAGGATACGCATCAGTGGCTTGGCGCAGTGGTGTCCGGCACGTACACAGATGTTTTCTTGGTCGAGAATTTGGCTCACGTCATGTGGGTGGACACCCTCCAACGCGATGCTCAGAGTGGCCCCACGACACGCTGGGCTTGTGGGCCCATGAATAGTGATGCGCTCCCCGTAACGGTCCTTGAGCGAGCGCATTGCGTATGCGGTGATCTCAACTTCATGGGCACGAACGGATTCCATGCCAAGCGAGGTTAGATAGTCAACCGCCGCCCCAAGGCCTACGGCCTCCACGATTGGTGGGGTGCCAGCTTCGAACTTCGCTGGTAGTTCTGCACACTTGAATCCCTCAAGCTTTACGTCGGCAATCATGTTGCCGCCACCAAGAAACGGTGGCATTGCGTCAAGCAATGACTCCCGCCCCCAGAGCACGCCAATGCCAGATGGGCCACACATTTTGTGCGATGAGAAGGCAACAAAATCGGCATCCCACGCTTGAACATCAGTAGGCATATGTGGCACCGACTGGCAGGCATCAACGATTGCGATCGCTCCCGCACGATGTGCTGCACTCACTATCTGCTCAACCGGCGTGATGGTGCCAAGGACATTCGACATCGCGGTGAATGAAATGGCCTTTGCTCCATCAAGCAAGGTATTGAGATCACTCAGATCTAGTTGGCCATCGGGGGTCAATGGAATCCAGCGGATTTCAAATCCTTTTTCAGCAGCCAGCATCTGCCACGGCACGATGTTGGCGTGGTGCTCCATGTGTGTGAGAACGACTGCATCACCGGATCCAAGATTGGCCGCACCCCACGATCGTGCAATGAGGTTCAGCGCCTCTGTGGCATTTTTTGTGAAGACGATCTCGTGCACCTGGGGTGCGTTGATGAACTTCCGCACCTTTGCTCGCGCCCCTTCGTAAGCGTCAGTTGCTTCTGAAGCCAGCAAGTACGCACTGCGATTAATTGGGCCGTAGGAATTGCGAAGAAAGTGATCAATTGCCGTGATTACGGAGTCTGGTTTTTGTGAGGTGTTAGCGGAGTCAAGGTAGACGAGTGGCTTTCCATTGATCACGCGCTGAAGTACCGGAAAATCACGGCGGACAACTGAGGAATCAAAGGTCATGACATCAATCCCTGAAGGAGTCGTATCCGGATCGTTCGACAATTTCCACTAACTCCATGCCACCACTTTGAACAATGCGTCCATCCACCATGATGTGAACGAAGTCCGGCTGAACTTCATCAAGAAGACGCTGGTAGTGGGTAATCATGACGATGCCGAGCTCGGGGCGATCTTTACGAACCTCGCGGATACCTTTGGCAACCACTCGAAGTGCATCAATATCCAACCCGGAATCGGTTTCATCAAGAATCGCAAGCTCGGGTTCGAGGATTGCCATCTGCATGATCTCATTACGCTTTTTCTCGCCGCCTGAGAAACCTTCGTTGAGATAACGATCCACAAATGACGAATCCATGTCAAGACGCTTCATCCAGTCCATTACTGCAAGACGGAGTTCGAGTACCGAGAGATCGATTCCTTTGCGCGCCGAGAGGGCTTGGCGCAAAAACTGAATGACCGACACCCCAGCGATTTCTTGCGGATACTGAAATGCGAGAAACATGCCATTTTTCGCACGTTCTTCCGTTGGCCACTTGGTGGCATCTTCGCCTTTGTAGACGATTCGTCCCGAAGTGAGTTCATATTCGGGTGACGCCAAAAGAGTGGAGGCGAGCGTGGATTTTCCGCAGCCGTTCGGGCCCATGATTGCGTGGACCTCACCCACGTTCACGGTGAGGTTGAGTCCACGCAGAATCTCGTCGCCACCGGCATCGGGGTTGGCGGGTTTGGCGTGGATGTCAACGAGGCTTAGCAACTCAGGCACGGATCAATTCTAGATTCGGGTGACCCAAATAGCACTATGCCGATAGTGCAAATCCAACATCCACTAAATCCAGCTGTTTCAAGCCTTTCCCGCCCTCGCAGCGCGCCAGAAGGCCGTGTACGACGGGTATTCGTAGGCTCCGGTCACGAATCCTGTTGCGCACATAGCGCGGTGGTATCGCGGCAGCGAACGATATGGGATTCCAGCATCCACGTGGTGGGCAATGTGGAATCCGATGTTGTACGGAACCATGTAAAAACGAGCCAACCAATGCTGCTTTATGGAGTGTGTGGTGTTGCGCCGGTCAGGGTCCGCGCGGAGCCCACCGTGTTCGGCAATTGCTCGCAGACGATTTATCAGCCGCCAGATTGTGAACCACGGCAGAACCCAAAGAAGCAGATAGGCAAGTGGTGCACCGATTGCAATTGATGCAGCGAACAGGATTATTTGTACACCGATCATCTTTTGCATGGTGCGACGCGCACGTACATCAGGCGAACGCAGTGCACGCAGTTGACCTCGCAACATGGTCCAACCTGTTTGTCCAGTCAAATCGCGAATCACTTTGCGACGAAAACTTTCACGCGAAATCGGATATCCCGCGTACAGCGGGATATCCGGTTCTTCAGCACCAAACTCTTCACGGTGATGTGCCATATGCGCGCGGCGGTATGCATCGGTTGAGATGAAGACCGGATACCCAAGTAGCCATCGCCCAACTCGGTCATTGACACGCTTATTGGAAAACAAGAGTCGATGAGCTGCTTCGTGCATCAGGGAGGAGTACTGCGCGTGTGCGCGTCCC
>JAFMEI010000048.1 GCA_017856815.1 Ilumatobacteraceae bacterium | reverse complement strand
CTGCGATGGTCGAGGTTTCCGTCCTCCACCGTCGGCGTGGCAGTGCTCATTAACGTCCCCCAAACAATGCTTGCACAATGCAAGCATCTAATACTTTAGTCCTGATTGAGCAACATTTAAGTATGCAGAGTTTGCAAACTTCGATCGGTGAACTCCACGTCACTGCCTCAGCACTTGGGGTGCGCCGTATCGATTTCGAGTGCCCGCAAACGGTGGATCCAACTTCCGGAGATGCACACGAACACGAGAGCAATGCTGTGTTGCAGCTCGCTGCTTACTTTTCTGGTGAACTGACGAAGTTCACAGTTCCGTTGGACTTAATCGGGACAGAGTTTCAATTGCGTGTGTGGCGAGTTCTGTGTGGAATTGAATTTGGATCAACAATCACTTATGCCGAAGAAGCGGCAAGGCTTGGTCAACCACGAGCCTTCCGTGCAGTTGGCAATGCCAATGGACGCAATCCCGTTCCAATAATTGTTCCTTGTCATCGAGTCGTTGCCACTGGTGGTGGCCTTGGCGGCTACTCAGCAGGTGTGGATCGCAAACGCACTCTGCTGCAACTTGAGTCGCGCTGAATGGCCGTATCCTGAGCACTATGGAATCTGCCACCACAGTCCTGTCACTCATCTTGGCCTTCATCTGCGTTGCGTCAGCCTTGATGGATTTTCGCCATCATCCCTCGATAGTCGAGTCAATGGTGCGGATCAAGAGCCCGTATCCGCCCGAGCTTTTGGGTCGCATCAAGGTGGCAGCTGCTGGCGGATTGATAATCGGTGTTTGGTTGGAGTGGCTTGGATCGATTACGGCGATTTGCTTGGCTGGCTACTTCTTTATTGCAGTTGCTTATCACCGCAAGGCTAAGGACTCGATCAAAGACACGGCACCAGCAGCGTTCTTGTTGATCGTGTCGCTTGCCACCTTCGTGATTTCAATCATCGCAAAGTGACTATCTGATGCGCGGCTTTGACCCCATTGAACGGGCGGTTGCTGAAATTCGTCCCAGCGACACCCTTGGCTTACCACTCGGTCCTGGAATCCCTGGTGGATTTGTGCACGCACTTGGTGTGCGCGACGACTTCACAAGGCTCGAAGTTTTCGGTGCTTTGCTTCCTGATTTGTACCAGTTGTTCATGCGTAAAGGTGTGCACTATCGCAGTGGATTTTTTGGTCCCGCTGAGCGTTTCCTGCGTGATGCGGGGGCGTCAATTGACTACGTGCCAGCCGATTTCAGGCGGTTTGAGCCCGCGCTTCGGCGGTTGAGACCACGAGTAATGGCTACTGCGGCATCAATGCCGGTTGATGGTTGGGTGAGCTTGTCGGTTCACGCAGGGGCCACAGTTGATGAGATACGTCTTGCAGCGCAAGATCCGGGCCGCGTGTTGATTGTTGAGTGCAGTCCGCACTTTCCATTCACACAAGGTGTTACGCCGCTTCACGAACACAGAATTCATATCGATCAAGTGAACATCTTGATTCAAAGTGATGCGCGTCCATTGAATCTCGCAGAGCCTGAACCAAGCGAAGCTGAACTAAAGATCGCAGAGCTGGCCATGCAGTTCATTCATGACGGTTGCACATTGCAGACAGGAATCGGCGGAATACCTAGCCAAGTAGCAACTGCGCTAGCCAATGGAACTGGTGGTGATTACGGAATTCACTCAGAGATGTTCACGACGGGTTTGATGCGACTACACCAAGCGGGAAAAGTCACCAACAAAAAAGGCAATGAATTTGATGGATTCTCCGTTACAACCTTCTCTGCGGGGGTTCCCGAACTTTATGAGTGGTTGCACAACAACGAGTTGGTTCGGTTCTTGCCGGTGCGAATTGTCAATTCGCCAGATGTGATTAGCCGTCAGAGGTTAATCACAACTATTAACGGTGCGATGGCGGTGGATCTCTCTGGTCAGATAGTGGCTGACAGTGTGAATGGCCATCAGTTTTCGGGCATCGGAGGACATGAGGATTTTGTGTCTGGTCCCGGATTGTCCCAACGTGGTCGCAGCTTGATTTGTCTGCCATCGACCACAGTTGTGGACGGCAAGTTGGTGTCAAGAATTTTGCCTCAGCTACCCACGGGTTCGGTGGTGACCACGCCACGGCACCATGTTGATGTGGTGATCACCGAATACGGAGTTGCTGAACTGCAGGACTTGACGATCAATGAGCGTTCGGTGGCCTTGGCCAAGATTGGTCACCCTGACTTTCGCGACGAACTCATAGCGGCGTCCAAGGAGTGGCCAAGCGACTAGTGGTTGTGGTGTGGCCAAGCGACTAAGCAAAGGGCGCCCGCGGCAAGAATCGAACTTGCGACCTTCTGCTCCGGAGGCAGACGCTCTATCCACTGAGCTACGCGGGCCTTAAGTCCCAAACAATAGTCCGTTGGTCTTGCGATCCCTTCGGCAACAATGGAACGGTCATGTCCGATCCCGTATCAATTGTCTCTTCGCTGGCGGCAACCGCCTTTGTCGCAGTTGCGGGAAAGAACGCTGACCCGATCGTGCGCCCGAGTGACCGCGCTGATGCCCAAATCAATGGCGTGCTCCCTTTGGCGAAGAGCCTTGGGCGTAATCCACGTGAGGTAGCCGAAGAACTTGTTTCAAAACTGAACCTTGAAGGCACTTGCTCAAAGGTTGAGATTGCTGGCCCGGGATTTATCAACCTCACTTTTGATGATGGGTTTCTGTTGCGTGAGCTTCAAAAAGCTCTCACCTCCGAACGTCTTGGAGTTGGTGCTGCTGAAGTTTCACGGCGAATTGTCGTTGACTATTCGGCACCAAATGTCGCAAAGGAAATGCACGTCGGTCACCTGCGCGGCACCGTGATCGGTGATGCGTTGGTGCGAATGCTTCAATTCGTTGGGCACACGGTCATTCGCGAAAATCACATCGGAGATTGGGGCACGCCGTTTGGCATGCTGATCGAACACCTGCTTGATGTTGGCGAGACCTCGGCGGCAGATGAGCTGTCACTAGGTGATCTCAACGGTTTCTACAAGGCGGCGCGCGCCAAATTCGATGCCGATGACACGTTTAAAGAGCGAGCCCGTCTAAGAGTTGTGAGTCTGCAAGGTGGAGATTCGGAAACACTGAGGTTGTGGCGGATTCTGGTGGCCGAAAGCACGCGTTATTTCAACACCGTGTATCAGCGTCTTGGCGTGTTGCTCACTGATGACGATCTGGCTGGTGAGAGCAAGTACAACGACCTGCTTCCAAAGGTTGTGGAGCGTTTGCGAGACAAGGGAATCTTGGAAGAAAGTGACGGCGCTGAAGTTGTCTTTCCACCTGGATTTTTAAACCGCGACAATGAACCCTTGCCGATGATCATCCGCAAGGGGGATGGTGGTTACAACTACGCAACCACTGACCTGGCGTGTGTGCTTGATCGAATTGAGCGCCTTCAGGTTTCGTTGATGCTGTATGTCGTCGGATCACCTCAGGCACAGCACTTCCAGATGCTGGACGCTGTGTGCCGCATGGCGGGTTGGATGGGCGATACAGACGAAGCAGTCCACGTGGCGTTCGGAAGTGTTCTCGGGTCTGATCGCAAGATGTTAAAGAGTCGCGATGGCGACACGGTGAAGTTGGTGGAACTCATTGATGAAGCAATCGACCGCGCTGCCGCTGCAGTTGCCAATAAAAATCCCGAACTTTCAGAGTCGGAGCGGGCCAATGTTGCGCGCATGATTGGCATAGGAGCGATCAAGTATGCGGATCTATCCACTGATCGGATTAAGGACTACATCTTTGATTGGGATCGCATGCTTGCATTTGAGGGCAATACGGCACCGTATCTGCAATATGCGCATGCCCGAATCTGCAGCATCTTCAGGCGGGCGGGTGTTGACCGTGGCGCATTGCGCGGTGGGGACATTGCAATCACGCATCCTGCCGAACGCGCATTGGTGATTCGACTTCTGCAGTTTGATACCGCAGTTGGAGAGACCATTGAGCGTTACTCTCCACACCGGCTTTGCACGTATATCTATGACCTGGCAACGGATTTCACTGCCTTTTATGAGAACTGTCCAGTGCTGAAAGCTGAGACCGATGAATTGCGAGAGTCGCGACTACGTCTTGCTGACACTACGGCACTCGTAATAAATCGCGCACTCGGTTTGCTTGGAATCGAATCGCCCGAGGTGATGTGATGGCCCCGATTTCTAAGCATTTGCTGCCGATGAATTCAAGTGTGGATACTGACGGCGCACTCCGAATTGCGGGTTTACGCATAGATGCCCTCGCAGCAGAATACGGCACTCCACTTTTTGTTTACGACGAGGACCACATCCGATCAAACTGCCGTGCGCTGGTCGCAGAATTCGGTGTGGACAATGTTGTGTATGCATCAAAGGCCTTCCTTTGCAAGGCGATGGCTGCGCTTGTTCACAAAGAAGGGCTCATGCTTGACGTTGCAAGCGGTGGGGAATTGTTTGTGGCATTGGCCGCAGGAGTGCCTGCAAATCGTTGCGTGCTTCATGGAAACAACAAGAGTGATCGCGAACTCATTGAAGCAATTGAGGCTGGCGTTCATCACATCGTGGTTGACAGCTTTGATGAACTTGCTCGGCTAGAAGCGATCCATGCAACGGGTTTGCCTGCGGCCCGCATCCAACTTCGTGTGACACCAGGTGTGCACGTGCACACACATGAATTTGTGGCAACTGGCCAAGATGACTCAAAGTTTGGATTTAATCTCACCAACGGTGATGCAGCGCGTGCAGTTGCGCTTTGTAAGGAGTCGAAGTCTGTTGAGTTGCTCGGGCTTCATTGCCACATTGGATCCCAGGTTTTTGCCGCCGACAATTTCACAGCCGCGGCTAAGGCAATGGTTGAGTTCTTCGCGCCACTTGGGCTAGAAGAACTCACTCTTGGTGGTGGTCTCGGAGTTGCATATTTAAATCACGAACCAACACCTACCTATTCGCAGTGGGGCAGTGCGCTGAAAGAAGCCACGCGAAATCTGCCGAGCAGCGCGCGTGTGATTGTCGAACCGGGCCGCTCACTTGTTGCGGCAACTGCGGTGACGATCTACAGCGTCGGCACGGTCAAGAACATTTCTGGGATCCGCAAGTACATATCAGTTGATGGCGGAATGAGTGACAACCCACGCCCAATTATGTACGGGAGTGGATATGAAGCTTTTGACCCAATGCGTGTTGATGCAGATCGCCCGGACAACGCTCGCATTGTTGGTAAACACTGCGAGTCGGGAGACATTGTGATTCTCGATGCGTCAATTCCCGCCAACGTCAAAGTGGGCGACTTGATGGTTACTCCGGTGACTGGCGCCTATGGATATTCAATGGCATCCAACTACAACAAGATCGGCCGACCCGCGGTTGTATTTGTCAGCAACGGAAACGCGCGCTTGGTTGTGCGCCGTGAAGAATACGAAGATCTGGTGCGGCTAGATATTGGCTAGAGACCGTACGTGTGTGACGGATAGCCTCAGAACATGGCAAATGTTGTTCGAATTGGTGTCTTGGGCTGTGGCAACGTCGGTGCCGCGTTCGTTCAGCTCGTTGAGCGCCAAGCCGATGCGATTGAGGCACGCACTGGGGTGCGGCTTCAAGTTGCGCGTGTGGCCGTGCGCAACATCTCTCGTGACCGCAACTTGAATCTCCCTGATGGGATGCTCACACGTGACGCACTGGGTGTGATTGAAGACCCAACTATCGACCTCGTTGTTGAGGTGATAGGTGGAATCGAGCCAGCACGTGAATTGATCACGGCCGCACTTGTGCGTGGCAAGCCCGTTATCACGGCCAACAAAGAGTTGCTTGCCAATGTTGGTACAGAATTATTCGCTGCAGCTGACGCTGCGGGTACAGATTTGTTGTTCGAAGCAGCAGTGGCTGGCGGCATACCGTTGATCCGAGCATTACGTGAGTCGCTGCGCGGCGAGCCCATCCGTCGTGTAATCGGCATTGTTAATGGAACAACTAATTACATCTTGACCAAGATGTCCGAGAATGGCGCGGACTACAGCGAGGCACTGCGTGAAGCGCAGGATCTAGGTTTCGCTGAACGCGATCCAACAGCAGATGTCGAAGGATTTGATGCGGGTGCCAAAGCTGCGATCATCGCTTCAATTGCATTCGGTGCACGCGTTGTGGCGGGCGATGTTTATCACGAGGGAATCAGCAAGATCACCAAAGCGGACATAGATGTCGCCAACCGACTCGGTTATGTGATCAAGCTTCTCGCAATCGCTGAGAAGGACGCGGCATCTGGAGAAATAGCAGTGCGTGTGCATCCAGCCATGGTTGCAAAACACCATCCACTTGCCAGTGTGCGCGAAAGTTACAACGCCGTGTTCGTCGAGGGTGAAGCAGTTGGCTCATTGATGTTCTACGGCCGTGGTGCGGGTGGATTCCCCACTGCAAGTGCGGTGCTTGGTGACGTAATTGACGCTGCGGTCAATCTCAAAAACAAGACACATGGTTCATTGGGTACTTTTGCACGGGCGAAGATTCGCCCCATCGATGAGACCTCGTCTGAGTATCTGATCCCACTCGAGGTGGCTGATCAGCCTGGCGTTCTGCACGCAGTCACTGGAGTTTTTGCCAAGCATGGCGTGAGCATTCGTGCCGCTGAACAAGTCGGTCTTGCCGACAATGCGAGGCTGATGTTCATCACGCACTCGGCGCGTGAAGCTGACGTGCAGGCCTGCCTACGTGAGTTCCGCGAACTCCCCGCGGTGAAGAAGTCGAGCGGCTTGCTTCGCGTACTGGGGGATTGACCCTCCAATGAAGTACGAAAGTACTCGCGGGGCATCGCCCACGATTGGTTTTACAGACGCGATGCTCGCGGGTTTGGCAACAGACGGCGGTCTTTATGTGCCGAAATCGTGGGCGCCGTTGCCCGCTGAGCGCTCATCAAATTACGCATCGCTGGCAGCCGAGATCGTTTCGCTGTACGCCGGCGGTGAACTCAGTGAGGATGAGATTCGTAGGTTGTGTGACCAGGCGTATTCGACCTTTCGGCACGGCGCAGTAGTTCCTCTTGTGCAATATGACCAAGATGCGTGGTTACTTGAACTTTTCCACGGGCCAACGCTCGCATTCAAGGATGTTGCCCTGCAGTTGCTTGGTCAAATGTTCGATCTCGTTCTTGCCAAAAAATCGCAACGATTGACAATTGTTGGCGCAACAAGCGGTGACACTGGAAGTGCCGCTATTGATGGTGTGCGGAACTGTTCAAACATTGACATCGTGATTCTCTATCCACGCGGTCGTGTCAGCGATGTGCAGCGCAGGCAGATGACCACCGTGGAATCAGCAAATGTGCATACCGTGGCAATTGATGGCACGTTCGATGACTGTCAAGACCTTGTCAAGGCCATGTTCAACGACGCCCCGTTCCGTGAGCGCCACAATCTGTCTGCTGTGAATTCAATCAACTGGGTTCGTGTTATGGCTCAGGTGGTTTATTACATTCATGCCTGCGATTCTCTCGGTGGTCAACCCATTTCGTTCAGCGTGCCAACTGGAAACTTTGGCAATGTTTTGGCGGGATGGATCGCAAAGCAGATGGGTGCACCGATTGATCGCCTGATTGTTGGATCGAATTCAAATGACATTCTGACGCGGTTCTTTGACACTCAAAAAATGACCGCCACTTCAGTGACTCCAACACTCAGCCCAAGCATGGACATCCAGGTGTCATCGAATTTTGAACGACTGTTATTTGAAATGAACAATCGTGATGGTGGGGCAACCGCTGAACAGCTTGCACGATTCCGGCAAACCGGGACTCTGGCTGTCGAGCCAGATCAGTACGCAAAATGGATTGCACCGGTTTTTGCTGCAGCGAGTGTTGACGACGCTGGCACTTTGGACGTGATGGCGCGCATGCACAAAGAGTGCAACATGTTGGTTGACCCGCACACTGCGGTAGGTATTGGTGCTACGGAAAAGTGTCGTCGCGAGGGCGAAACTGTGGTCACTTTGGCGACTGCTCACCCAGCCAAATTCCCCGATGCGGTCCGCAAAGCAACGGGGGAGCATCCCCAGTTGCCAGACCATTTGGCGGACCTATTCCAGCTGCCCGAGCGAACCGTCCAGTTGCCCAATGACCTTGCGGCGGTGCAGTCCTTTGTTGCATCAGTTGGCACCAGCGGGTAAGGTTCATTCACGGCCTCACCGCCGTCCCGCTGCGAGACGCAGTCCCCAAGTGCGAATCCGGTTGCGATTATCGCGCGAATTCCGCTGGGTGTTTCTCATCTAAATACGTCGCAAAGTTTCGACGTGCCTCAATCAGAAAGAGGGTCCAAGTGGCTGCTGAGGCTTTGGAAAAATCAGTTCTTGAATCAAAGGACAAAGACCAGTTGCTGGCGATCGCAAGTGCGCTGGGTATCAAATCGGGGGCAAAGCTGAAGAAGGCCGACCTCGTGGAGAAAATTCTTGAGCAGACCGCGGGTCCTGCTGAAGCGGAGAAGAAGGCGCCTGTGAAAAAGGCTGCCGAGCCCACGCCTTCGCCTACTGAGGGGAAGAAGATCTATCTCGGGCCCGACGGCGAACCACTAGCTGACTGGGAGATTGAACTCGCCGAAGCCGAGGGCACACTCGGTGAACCAGTGAGTGCTGGTAGTCAAGAGTCCTCACGCGATGGTGGACAACGTGACCGCCAGGGCGGACGCGATAACCAAAATCGCGATCGCCAAAATCATGGCCAGCACCAAGGTCAACGTGATCGTGATCGTGACGGTGAGGGTGGCGGTCGCAATCGAAATCGCAACCGCAACCGCCGCCGCAAAGGTGGGCGCGATGAAGGACCCCAGGGCGAAGATCGCTATGAAGAGCCACGTGACGAGCCCGTCTCAACTGAGCCAGTGGTGGTCGAGGGCTATCTCGATCTTCGCGATGAGGGTTATGGCTTTTTGCGTGTGAACGGCTATTTGCCCAGCCGCGAAGATGTGTACATCCCAGTGCGCCAGACACGTCAGTTCAGTCTTCGCAAGGGTGACCACATTGCTGGTCTTGCACGTCCAGCGGGCCGCAATGAGAAGAACCCCGCGTTGATGGAGGTTTACAAGATCAACGGAATGGATCCGGAAAAGGCCAAGGGTCGTCCAAGGTTCGAGGATCTAACCCCTTTGTTCCCAGACGAGAAACTTGCTCTTGAGAATCCAAGTGATCCAACCAACATGACCGCACGCATCGTTGACCTGATTGCACCAATTGGTAAAGGTCAGCGCGGGATCATCGTGTCTCCGCCAAAAGCCGGCAAGACCACGGTAATGAAAACCATTGCAACATCAATTGAGCGCAACAATCCTGAAGTGAAAATGATTGTGCTTTTGATTGACGAGCGCCCCGAAGAAGTTACGGACATGCGCCGTACCGTCAAAGGCGAAGTAATCGCATCTACTTTTGATCGTCCATCCGATGAGCACACGCATGTTGCTGAGATCGCAATCGAAAAAGCAAAGCGCATGGTTGAAATGGGTGATGATGTCGTGATCATTCTCGACGGCATCACGCGTCTCTCTCGTGCCTACAACCTTGCTGCACCGGCAAGTGGTCGCATCATGTCTGGTGGTATCGACGCTGGTGCGTTGTACCCGCCGAAGAAGTTTTTCGGCGCCGCGCGAAACACTGAAGAAGGTGGAAGCCTCACGATTCTGGCTACAGCACTTGTTGAGACCAACAGCCGCATGGACGAAGCGATCTTCGAAGAGTTCAAGGGCACGGGCAACATGGAACTTCGCCTTGACCGCAAACTCGCGGAACGACGCGTGTTCCCAGCCATTGATGTTGACGCTTCAAGCACCCGTCACGAGGAGCTCCTCTTTGACCGCAAGCAGCTCCAACAGGTCTGGAAACTACGCCGAGTCCTCTCGGGGCTTGCCGCAGAGGGCAATGCCGCCCCGGGCCTCGAGCTCCTCATTGACCGCCTGAAGACCTTCAGAAACAACGACGAATTCCTAAATGAAATCGCGAAAGAGCCCACGCGCTAGTCGTTCGCTACACTTTTCAAGCCCCTATTACGGAGATTGCCATGAAGACCGAAATTCACCCCCAGTACACAGATACGAACGTCCGTTGCTCGTGTGGGAACACCTTCACCACCCGCAGCACTAAGGGTGGAGATCTGACCGTCGAACTCTGCAACGAGTGCCACCCGTACTTCACCGGCAAGCAGAAGCTTGTCGACACCGGTGGTCGTGTCGACCGCTTCAACAAGCGCTACGGCACACGCAAGTCCAAGTCTGCCGACAACGGCTGAACGCCTCGGCTGTGGAAGCCGGTCAGCGTCAGCAACTAAACGCCGCAAAGTTTCGGGCGTTACTCAAGTCGTCATTAAGTGTCGATGCATCGTCGTGCGAGCCAGACCCCAACTTCAATCGCGGTGTTGCATTTGCTTTGAACGGCTCGGCGTGGATTTACGTAACAAATGATGCGGCCCGTGCACTTGGTGCGTGTCTCGCATGGGTTGAGTCACGATTGCCTGACGCTCGTGAGGTGAACATCGTTGTTGATTCGGATGCTGGGATTGTTGCCCGTCGTGCTCGCCAGTTCAGCCGCCGCATCAATGTTCGGTTGGTTGATGGCATGGACCTTCTTGAAGCGATCCCTTCTGAATTTCCTGCACCGATTGAAGCAAAAGGCTCACATCTTGCGCTGCGCGAGTTGATCGAAGATGGTGGTGCTCAAGTAGTGATTGAGCACGGCGTGGTTGTTGGAGAGGTCCACGGGCTTGAAGTGTGCCGAGTACTTGATACAGACAGCGAACCACGTCTGGAAGTTGGTGTTGGTGCGCACGATCGGGAGGCATTCACGTTGCTCCATGGTCATCTACCCACTGTGGATGCCGTGCGTCAGCATGTAAATGCAGTGCAGCCACATCGCCAAACGGCGATCGGCACACATCCGCTCAACCGACTGGCCGCATCTCGACTCGTTCGCGATCGAGTGATTGCCAATCCTGCGCTAATTGGTGCGAGTGATCTAGTTGTTGCTGAACCACCGGTTCCTCGAATCAGTCTGAAGGACGAAGTTCCATGCGTGGCCAAGGGCAAGACCGCAACGGGTAAATCCTTGGTTGCCGTATTCGCCTACGGCATAGATCTCGAAACGGTTCCGTTCGCGGTAGACGCACGGTCGTGGATAGACCCAACAGCGGAACTGGTTGTAGTTGTTCCAGAGCGTGATCGGCACTCCTTACTCGTGAAGATCGCGGCGTCGGTTCTCGGGGGATGCTCAGTTATCGGCGTTGCCGTCTAGCCTTCGTAGCCGTGATTGACCGTCTAGATGCCATTGAGGCCGAGTTCGTAGAACTCGAAGCAAGCCTCGGCAGTGCCGAGGTGCTCGGCGATCAATCACGCCTGCGTGAAGCCTCACGTCGCTACAAGCAACTAACTCCACTGGTTGAGTGCATCCGCGAATACAAAATGACTGCGGGAAATATCGAAGCTGCACGCGAACTTCTCGAGATCTCCACCGGTGATGAGCATGATCTCATGAAAGAGGAAATCCAAGACGGTGAGCAGAAACTTGAGACGCTTGCCGAAAGATTGCGAGTACTTCTATTGCCACCAGACCCCAATGAGGGCAAGTCCGTGATTATGGAAGTACGAGGAGCAGAAGGTGGAGAAGAGGCAAATCTTTTCGCACGAGATCTCTTCGACATGTATTTGGCGTATGCGGCAAACAAAAACTGGAAGACCGAAGTTCTGTCAATGGACGAGTCGGATCTGGGCGGCATCAATCAGGTGACTTTGTCCGTAGTCGGCGACACCGCCTGGACTCGACTCAAATTCGAAGGCGGTCCACATCGAGTGCAACGCGTTCCTGTTACCGAGAGCCAAGGCCGCATCCACACATCGTCGGCAACCGTTTTAGTGATGCCCGAAGCCGAGGAAGTTGACATCCAGATCGATGAAAAAGATTTGGATGTTGATGTTTATCGAGCCAGTGGTCCCGGTGGCCAAGGTGTCAACACGACCGACTCCGCAGTACGTATCACGCATAAACCAACCGGTGTAGTGGTCACGATGCAGGACGAGCGCAGCCAATTGCAAAACCGGGCAAAAGCAATGCAGGTTCTGCGTTCACGGTTATTGAAGATGAAGCAGGACGAAGAGGCAGCAAGGCAATCAGCCGAACGCAAAGCCCAAGTTGGTGGTGGTGGCCGTGGCGAGAAAATCCGCACCTACAACTTCAAAGAAAACCGACTCACCGATCACCGAATAGGTTTCACGATCTATCGACTCGGGGAAGTACTTGCGGGAAACCTTGATGACGTTGTCGATGCTCTTGCAGAAGATGAACGAAATCGACTTCTCGCCGGCGGGGAATAAAGAGAATGCGTGCCGACGGCACAGTTACTTGGCGAGAACTGCTGGAGGAGACCGCCGCTGTGATCGGTGCGCGGAACGAAGCCCGTTGGCTATGTGAAGAGGCGAGTGGGTATTTCGGGAGTGAATTTCACGAGGTACTTGATGTTGCAGCGACCAAGCGAAGCGTGGTTCATCTTGATGCGATGGTTGCGCGAGTGCGCACGGGTGAACCATTGCAGTATGTACTCGGTCATTGGTCATTCCGCGAGCTGGACCTAATGGTGGACCCACGTGTATTGATCCCGCGACCCGAAACAGAACTCATTGTGGACCTTGCAAAGACTGCAATAACTTCTGCCGCGAGTGGGGTCATTGCAGTTGATCTTGGGACTGGTAGTGGTGCAATCGGGCTCGCACTTGCAATGGAACTACCGCGTGGTTCGGCCGAGATATGGATCACCGATTCAAGTCGCGATGCGTTGGAAGTCGCAAGTGCCAACCTCGCTGGTTTAGGGGTGCGTGGCAACAATGTGCATGTCGCTTTAGGTGATTGGTACGCAGCATTGCCACAAACGATTCGTGGTCGTGTTGCTTTGATTGTTTCCAATCCGCCATACATTGCTGCTGACGATTCCGAAGTAGAGCAAATAGTTAGTGACTATGAGCCTCATAGTGCATTATTTGCCGGAGCAACCGGACTCGAAGACCTCGCCGTGATCATCAACGGATCGCGTGATTGGTTACGTCCCAACGGAGCACTTGTTGTTGAGATCGGTCATCGTCAGGGAGTGGAGGCAAATCGTCTTGCCACCAAAGCTGGTTTTGCAGACGTGACAATCCACCAAGACCTCACAGGCAAGGATCGGTTCTTGACCGCCAGACTCAAAGG
>JAFMEI010000153.1 GCA_017856815.1 Ilumatobacteraceae bacterium | reverse complement strand
GCTGAGTGGTACTTGTTCGCAGATTTCTGTTCCGGAGAGATTTACGCACTTGAGCAAGTAAGCCAAGAAGAGTTCACCATGCATACGGTCTCTAACTCACTCGGCAAGATTGTGTCAGTTGATGCAACGAGCAGTGGAGTGTTTGCATCCGATATTGATGGCAAGGTTCTACAACTAAAAATGGCCGACTGATTTCTCAGCCGGCCATTTTTCGATTTTTCAATTTTGATTACTTGGTGGGAACCTTCGCAACGTCTGCTTGCTTGGAAAGAAATGCTGTTGCATTTCCCTTCTCAAGGCTGCTTGCGTGTGACAAGTCACCGTATTCACGTGGCGTGGTGTCCCAGCCAACAGCGTTCTTGCGCAGTGCACCAACTGTGCAGTCTTTGCGGTCACGGTGCTGGAACGGATCAAACTGGTACCAACGAGCTGCGTTTTCCCAGCTCACTTTGTGAATCTCTTCATCAGTGAGCTTGGCTGCCTGAACTGACTTCCAGAGGGTCTCTGGCGAGATCGGCCACGTTGCATCGGAGTGCGGGTAGTCGCATTCCCATGTGATCATGTCGATACCGATGTCATGACGCAGCTTCAAACCGGTGGTGTCATCGATGAAGCAGGTCTGCACATGCTCACGGAACACCTGGCTTGGCAACTTGTCACCGAAATCAGCGCCAGTCCAAGCGCGGTGATGTTCGTAAACGAAGTCTGCCTTCTCGAGGAAGTAAGGCACCCAGCCGATGCCACCTTCTGCGAGCGCAACCTTGAGCTTCGGGAACTTGATGAACATCTGTGACCAGAGGAGTTCACCAGCGAAGATCGCAGTCTGGAACGGCATTGATTGCGGGATAACCGAGAAAGGTGTACGCGGCATGAAGTTTGGCATTCCACCAAAGTGGAACACAGCAACCGTGCCGGTCTCTTCACAGGCTTTCCAAGCGGGGTCCCACTCGTCACCGTGATAGTCCGGTGCGCCGAAGCGATATCCGTCTGGGTGACACGAAATGGCATGACAACCCTTAGCAGCAATACGGCGAATCTCTTCTGCCATCCAGTCAGCACCGAGCATGAAGCCACTGATGCCGATCGGAATGAAGCGACCTGGGTACGAACCGCACCACTCTTCGATCTGCCAGTCGTTGTATGCGCGGGTCATCGCCGCTACATATTCGTGGTCGGTGTTCTGCATGAAGAACTGACCACCCATGCCCGGCCATGACGGGAAGTTGATCGCAGCAAGAACACCATTGGCGTCCATGTCCTTGATGCGCTGATGCACGTCGTGCGTACCTGGGCGAACTTGATCGAACGAACCTGGGTCCGAGCCCCATGACTCCGGTGGGCGACCCTGAACTGCATTCAATCCGAAGGTTGAAATCTCAATCCCTTCGATGAGCCATGCATCAGTTCCGTTCTCGCGACGAATCACGCGTGGAACACGATCCTTGAACTTCGCAGGAACGTGATCCTTGAAGTAATCGGAAAGTCCGGGCGGCTCAACTACGTGGTCATCCACGCTGATGAGAATCATGTCCTCTAACTGCATCACTACCCCCTGTATGTGTGGCGTTTTCAAAATAGTAACCCCAATCGGGACCAAATTGGCAAGCGCCCAAAACGTTTTGTCAAAGGTAGCCACCCATCTCCTGGCGCGTGGTTACCGTGGCGTCAGTTTGGGTCCCCTGCTTCGTGTCACCAAAGAAGAGCGTCAAAGGCCATTGTGACCTCTACTGCGCAAGACCCCAACGGCGACGGATTGCCTTTTCAAGTCGGCCAAAAACCACTGAATCCACGATGATGCCGATGATCAAAATCACAATCATCACAGCAAGCAGACCCCGATAGTCGTTCACGGCCCGGTTTTCTTGCAACAAAGAACCTATGGAGGGTTTGCCTTTGATAATCACTAGCAGTTCTCCTGCCATCAGGCTGCGCCACGCAAATGCCCAGCCTTGCTTAAGCCCCGAAACCAATCCGGGCAGTGAAGCTGGGAACACGATGTGTCGAAATGAATTCCAGCCGCGAGCTCCGAGCACTTTGCCAGCACGCAACAGCACCGGTGGAATGTTGTCCGCGCCAGAGATGAGCCCGTTGGCAATTGCGGGGGCAGCACCTAGCACCACCACAAACAAGATCGCGCGCTCCGAGAGCTGGAACAACACAATCGCAAGCGGGAACCACGCGATTGATGGCATGGTTTGAATTCCCGTAATGAAAGAACCAAATGCCGCCCGCACAGCACGGATTCGTGCGACAAGTCCACCGATCACAAGCCCGAATAAAACTGCAACGAAATAGCCGACAAATGCGCGCCTCATCGTTGTGAGCGTGGCGTCCCAGATCGTGCCTTCACGCAACATCTCCCACAAAGTGCTGAAGGTTTTCCCCGGCCCGGGAAGTATGTATTCAGGCTTCCACTCCGACCACACCACTATTTGCCAAAGGAGTAATCCAATAGCTAGCGCGCCGATCTTTGGCCAGAGGTTGGACCACACGGATGCAGCCGTGTTACGTCCGATACTTGGCGCGCTCTCAAGTTTGTCCAGCCCCGCAAGCTCTTGGTCATTGAGGTCCGGCTCGTTCACTCCGTCAGTCGTTGGCATGGCGACGTACCTCCTCACGCAGACGCTGGGTAATCTCCGCAGAAAGCGAACTCACCTCAGGTGAGTCAATTCTTCGTGGTCGCGGAATACTCACTTCGATTTCGTGCGCCACTTTGCCTGGGCGACTTGTGAGAACCAATACCCTGTCTCCCAGGCGTGATGCTTCACGCACGTTGTGAGTAACAAAAAGAACACTGAACTTGCGCTCACGCCAGAGTTTTTCCAATTCGTCGTGGAGAATGTCGCGTGTCATCGCATCAAGTGCACCGAAGGGTTCGTCCATGAGAAGGATCTCTGCATCTTGAGCGAATGCGCGCGCCAGCGCAACGCGCTGACGCATGCCACCAGACAATTCATGTGGTCGCTTCTTGGCGAAATCTTGCAGGTGAACAGATTCGAGGAGTTCGGCCACTCGTGTTGCGCGATCACTCTTGGGTACGCCACCCAGCCGAAGTGCTAGGTCTATGTTTCCCGCAGCAGTCAGCCATGGGAATAGTGCCGATTCTTGGAACATGAGCGCCGT
>JAFMEI010000002.1 GCA_017856815.1 Ilumatobacteraceae bacterium | reverse complement strand
TGCTGGAACTACTGGCACATTGTGGCTTTCAAAAACAACAACTGCAGTGAAGTAATAACTGCAACACGAGGTTTGACAAAGTCTCGGTTTGTGTATGAACCGAGTCAAAATTGGATTCTTTTCATTTCGTTGCCCCGTTCTCATTGCGCCTCGTCAGTGGCTTGCTGCCTGTGCCGCAAAACGCGTGCTCGTTCATCTTGAGTCAATTCCGAATAGTCCGAATAGAGGGATCGATGTGATTGTGAAGGAGCCAACTTCAAACATGGATACAGACTGGTCACAGGTACGCCCTTGGCGAATCTCATTTCCAACCCAAGTTTTCACCAATTCGGAGATGGAACTTCAGAGAGTGTTTTCGGGAAGTTAACTCCTTGGATTATCTAGATTAATTAGGTGCAACCCAGAGACTCACTAGGTACAGACGAAGAACTAGTTGAGATTGTCATACCTGTGTTTAACGAGGCTCCGGTACTCGAGGCACAAATCCAGTACCTGTCTAAATACCTAGGTACAAGCCTTCCGTTTCGTTGGCAAATAACGATAGTTGACAATGGAAGCACAGATGACACCCTTTCTATTGCCAGAAAACTGGAATGTGAACTTGAATTCGTAAAGGTGATGGCACTTGGCCATAAAGGACGAGGTGGAGCAATCCGCGCTGCATGGATGCAGAGTGAATCCACAATTTGTTGCTATATGGATGTTGATATGTCAACGGGACTCGATGCATTTCTCCCACTGGTAGCACCGTTGATGACACATCACAGTGACATTGCAATAGGGAGTCGCCTGAGCCGAACATCAAACGTGGCACGAAGCCCCAAGCGTGAACTGATCTCTCGTCTTTATAACTTCATGATTCGGACGTTCTTCGCGGTCCGTTTCACAGATGCCCAATGCGGATTCAAAGCGATTCGGACTGATATTGCCCGCAAGCTCATACCTGCAATCCGGGATGACAACTGGTTCTTTGATACCGAATTGCTGTTAGTTGCTGAGCACAATGGATTACGAATTCATGAAGTCGCTGTGGACTGGATTGATGATCCGGATTCGCGCGTACACATTCGTTCCACGGCACTCGAAGACATTCGTGGCTTGTATCGCATGGGATTGACATTCCTATGTGGCAGGGGTGAAGTTGATCTTGGCGAGCATCATCGAGAGCCTCTTAAGAATGACCTTGGTAGACAACTCATCAGTTTTGCGAAGATCGGCACCGTCTCTACCTCATTATCGGTCTGTCTATTTCTTCTACTGATGAATCAGATGCACCCTGTGCTGGCCAATCTCGTCGTGTTGGCAGTGACTACGCCACTGAATTTTTGGTTTAACAGACGATTTACTTTTGGTCATCGGACAAGATCGGATCGAAGGCGACAGATTTGGACAGCGGTATCTGTGTTTCTCGGTCTTGTAGTGATCTCGTCCTTCTTCTTGGTGCTTACAGATGAATCTAGTCCCGAGGTGAGTTTGCTCGTGGCGTTAACCTGCTGGATCTCGTCGTCAGCTATCCGATTTGCGCTATTGCGTAGCTTCGTTTTTCGAACTGAACGCAATCTCTAGTGCAATTCAATTTGTACTGTGACAGCTGTATTCATGATTTTTGAATGCAGTGCGTTGAGCTGCCTGAATAACTCGTGATCTTGGTCATTGAGCATGAGAAAGTTGAGTTGGAACAGTTTGATTCCAAAACCATCACGGATGAATCTCATTGGATACAAAAGTGCATCCGCGAAGTCGGTGAGACTAAAAGACGATTTCCCGTCGTTCACCAACTGACGCACATCGTCTATTAGGTAAATCTGATTATTGCGCACGGATTTGGCCAAGACAGATTCAAGTTTGTGGAGTTCTGTCTCTTCCACAGGCGTGAGTGGGCTGGCGAAGGCGATCGTGGCTGCATCATCTCGCCTTTTGATTGCGCTTCGACCAACGTAGACGCGGATAGTTGCAACTTCATCACCAATTACCGCTCGTGCCGGACCCATCTGTGCCAGTGTGCCAGCCTTAGTGTTTGGGACGTTGAAATCGATTCCACGCCTTTGTAAGTAAGCCATGATTGCTGAGTAGTAAGGGCAGTTGAATGGTTCGTTCGATGTATCGACTACAACTGTTCCGAGTGGGCTGAAGGAATCTAATTCGCGCAACACTTGTGTGAGCAGCGGTGCCTGCACCTTGAAGGTCTCCGCGTTTCCAGTATGGACTTTGTCGCGGTGTGTTGGGATTGTAAGTGCCGAGAATAAGACCGTGATTGAAACAAAACAGATTGACAGGGTTCGGGAATGGCGTTCCACCGGGATTGAACGCACAAAACCGATGAGAAGTGTGTAACCAGTAAACGCACCTATCGGCCATAGCCAAAGCAGGTTGTACGAAGCTACAACATTAAAAAAATTGGGTAGCGAATTTGAAGTCGCAAACAATGCAAGAAATATGGAAAACACACTCAACCCGGATACAACGACGAGTTGACGGTCCTCTTTAAGTCGTCCGCGAATGACTAGAAAGATCAATACTGAAAGCAGTATTGCGAGTCCGAAGACGGATGAGCGCAAACCAGGAATAACATCATCATCAACAATTTTCCAGCGGTTATCAAACAAAAGAGGTGGAATTGAATCCGATAGCGAGCTTCGGTTCCAGAATGGTGGCAAAGCTATAACTGCAGCCACAAGTCGTACTGCAAGGCCAATTCCAATCCTATGGACGTCTCCGCTAAGACCTTGCATGAGATTGCCGATATTTCCATCGACAAATATCTGCTCCCAAATTGGAGGCAGCCATCCAAGCAACATGACGATCACTGCCAACAACCATTTGTGTCGAATCCGCTTGGCCATCAAGGTTGAAGAGCGTTGCTTGAAATCCTTGATGCCCGCCACCACGACCGCGAACGCACACAATCCGATCACAATGTATACGTATCCAATATGAGTCTGGATGCAAAATGTCCCAACCAACAAAAGCCACGGCAGCATCATTCCATGTCCACTCGCAACGCCCGCTGTAAGGAAAATCATTAATAAGCAAGGGAAAAGCAGTATGTAAGGGTTCCACGCCGCGACAAGAAGGTCACTGCCTAGCGCCCAAGTGATGATGCTGGCGATAACAGCAGCAGAGAGTGCGCCAAAACGCCCAAATACTCGATAAGCGACATAAATTGAACCGACCACACAAGAGCTGTTGATCAATGCAACTGCAGTCGCTAAGCCGACGGCCCCACCAAATAATGTGACAAACGGTGCACAGATGTAGAAGAGCATCGGTCCAGGATGATTGACGCCGACACCTAGCACTTGTGAAGCGGAGGATGAGGTTCCAAGTAATGGGAAGTGATGCAAAGAAAAAACATCACGACTCCGGATCTCAAGATTGGCGAAGTCACCCATCGGCAATACATTTGCGTGTATCGCTCGAATAAGCGCGCAAACGATTGGCACTACGGCGATAATGGCAACAAGCACCTCAGGGTGCTTAATCCAACTCCATAACCGCTGCAACTGGGCCCCCAACACGACTCAAACCCACGCCTACTAATTCTGCCGAAAACCACACTTTGATCATCGGTGGATTAGACACTAACGGTCAGCCGACACCTTCGAGGGTGGATAGGGGTGCGCAGGTCTGAGTTAGATACAGAGTGAAGTTCGATGGAAAAGCAACGAGGTTCACCGACGTGGGGTTTGGAACTGGCTCTCCACGATCGAATGCATTACTGATTGTGGTGACTCTGGCGGTGTGGTTTGGATTTTTCCAATAGTTGACATCAAAGTAGAGATCTAGCATCTTTGCTTGTTCACCATCTAACGGCTCGTAATTAACCAAGATGCTGGACATATGCCACCACTTACCGGGTTTTACTTCCGTGCTAATGCGCTCTCCACCAATTGTGTATGTCGCATATGCATCAAGTGGTATTTCATTTTCGGCACACTCGGTAAATATCGTCCCACTCCAGTCCGGCGTGAACGTGAGAGCGTATGTGTAAGCACGAATTGAAGAAGCCACAGTTGAAATCAATGGGACATCAGACGGAGCGGCTTGTGCTGCAACTTGGTTGCGCCCAAGGACCTCACTGGCAGAAAGCCTCGTCAAACCCCTCTTCATTTGACGTTTCTTGATAGGGGTACTGCGTACTTTGCCGACAGCTAGTTCCGTTTCGCCAGAAGCACACGAGGTTTTCTTGGTTACCGTTCCGGAAGCGGTGAGACAAACCTTCTGGGCTGCACTGCGCGCGGAAACTATTTCATTCGCCTGCCAACCAGTGATCAGGGAAATGACGGTCAAAAGAGCAATTAATGAGCGTCTACGGGTCATTTGCTAACCCTAATGAGGAAAAACGCACCTGTGGACCAATCACCAGGACGCCCTGAACCAACTGGAGCCCAAGGCGGGAATCGAACCCGCGACCTACGCATTACGAGTGCGTTGCTCTACCGACTGAGCTACCTGGGCGCGGAGGCAATTCTAGGGGCGGGGTAGAGCCCGCCCGCAAACGATCGATACGTGCGGTCAGGCGTTGAGTTGGGGAAGTTTGAGAAACAGTGCTTGCAGCAACAAGGTCTCGTTCACATTGAGATCGATGACACCAATTGCTTTGTGAATCGCATGTATTGCAGTGATGTAGGCATTGTTTGAGGGTGAGTTAGGTGTAGCAACGATCGCATCGCGATACGTGCTCGCAATTGCAGCAAGACCAGCCTTGAGTTCATCGGCGCGATGACGGCGCAATTCACGCTTTTGTTCATCTTGTAGGGCTTTCTTGCCGCCACGAACCCCGAACTCCGTTTGCTGGCGTTCCAATTCCGCGATTTCATCTACGTGTCGCTGTTCCATTGGCTTTGCTGCTTCGGCAATCAGCGACAACAAATGCGTGACGAGGCGTGCTACCGCAGCACCAGTTCCATTGACTTCGTTAGGGACGCGAGCAAAAGCTTCACGACGATGGCGCAAGCCAGGATCTGACGCGAGCAATTTTGCGCGGCGAAGATCGCCAGCAGATGAAGCTGCCGCAAACGCTGCCGTATCGTGATCAATTCCTGAAGCCACTAGAACACTTGTGAGTTCGTCGATCTCGAGCGGATTGAATTCAACGCGTACACATCGTGAAGCAATTGTTACCAACACCGGATCCATGAGGTCAGCAAGCAAAACAAAATACGTGCCCGCTGGCGGCTCTTCAATTGTCTTTAGGAGCCGCGCCACCGTGTCTGGCCTTGCGAGGTGTAAATCTTCGACAATGATCACTTTGGATGATGCCTGAATGGGGGACAGTGACGCGTTGCGAATTATTTCGTCGGCTTGTTCGCGCGAGAGGCTCGCTCCTTCGCGACGAATTTCAATCACGTCAGGGTGATATCCCGCAAGTACTAGGCGAACGTCGTTATTCGTTGGATCTTCCGACCCGGAGATAAGCATGGCGGCAAATGCGCGGGCGGCGATTTCCTTCGTGCAACCGGCCGGGCCAATAAAGAGATAAGCGTGAACTGGATCAACGATCAATTGATGCAAACGATCAACAGCATGATCTTGCCCTACGACTCCCGCAAAGGAACTCGAAGTGGCAATCATCGTTGAGCACCGATGCGCTCGTTCACTGCATTCATAATCAGTAAGTGCACTTCGTCTGGTGTACCAGATCCGTCTATCACTGACCAGCGGTCTGGCTCAGCGGCGGCAAGAGATTTGAAACCCTCATCTACTCGCGTAAAGAATTCCGCCCCTGAGCGTTCGAAGCGATCCAATGTGCGGTGCCCGATTCGTTCTTGAGTCTCTTCTGAATCAACGTTCATCAAAATCACGATGTCTGGCCAGCGTCCACCGAGAGCCCAATCGTTAATTGATCGCAAGCGCTCAAGATCAAGACCGCGTCCGTATCCCTGATAGGCGAGGCTCGAGTAGACGCTTCGGTCAGACACAACATGACGTCCCGAATTAAGAGTGGGTGCAACAACTTCGTTCATTAGTTGATGACGATCGGCCGCCATCAACAACGCCTCGGTTAGTGGGGTAAGACTCGTGTTCTTTGGATCGGCCATCACGCCACGTAGCACCAGACCTGTTGGTGTGCCACCTGGCTCGCGCACTGCAATTGCATTGAGCGCATTCGCCAACCTTGAAACTTGAGTTGACTTGCCGGTGCCTTCGCCGCCCTCAAGTGCGATATAGAAGCCCTTACCCACGAAGTGAAGGCTAGGGCGTTTCCGGTGGCTCGGCGTCTTTTGCCGCCGCCTTCTTCTTGGGGGCCGCCTTCTTTTTTGCTGCAGTCTTCTTCGGTGCGGCCTTCTTTGCGGCCGCCTTTTTCACTGGCTTGCCACCGTTTTCCGCATCACGCTGACGCCGAATGTCCAAGAGCTCATACGCGCGCTCATTGGCCATCTCTTCAATACGGTCGCCTTTTGTGAGGCTTGCGTTTGTGGTGCCGTCGGTAACGTACACGCCGAACTTTCCCTCTTTGGCAACGACTGGTTTTCCACTGATTGGGTCGGTGCCGAACTCGGCTAAAGGGGGCTTGGGTGCTCCTCTTCCACGGAACACTCGGGGCTGTGACAGTAACTCCAGCGCCTCGGTGAGGGAGATCTCAAAAATCGCGTCCTCATTTGGCAGTGAACGCGCTTCTTTTCCGCACTGTATATATGGTCCGAATTTTCCGTTCTGTGCGGTAATTGGCTCCTCGGTCTCGGGATGCTTTCCAAGGTTGCGTGGCAAGGACAACAACCTGATCGCATCCTCTAGTGAGATGCGCTCGATGTTCATTGTCTTGAACAAGCTGACCATCTTGGGTTTCTCGAGTCCAGGGGGAAGATTGTCGTTGTCGCCCCATTGCACATATGGGCCAAAGCGGCCTGACTTTGCATAAACAGCGAAACCGTCGTGAATGCCGATTGGCTCATCGCCCTTAGGAAGAGCCAGCAATTCAAGTGCCTTCTCAAGTGTGAGTTCATCGGGCGTGACAAGTTGTGGCACGCCAGCGGTGTCTTCGCCACGCTTTACATACGGTCCGTACTTGCCGGGCTTAACAACAACTTCTTCACCAGAAACCGGATCATCACCAAGAGGGAAAGTGTTGATCGCTGCAGCATCAATCTTGTCGAGGTTGAGTTCAACCAATGGTTTGAGGCCAAGCAGGGTAGATCCCTCTTCACCGAAGTAGAACGAGTGCAGCCAATCTTCTTTCTTTTGTGTGCCAGCTGCAATCTCATCCAAATCTTCTTCAACGTCGGCAGTAAATGCGTAGTCGACCAATGCGGTGAAGTGCTTTTCCATCAGCCCAACAACGGCAAACGCGGGCCATGTTGGAACTAACGACTGACCTTTCTTCCACACATAACCACGCTCGATGATGGTTTGCATCACGTTTGCCCAGGTGGACGGGCGACCAATTCCGAGTTCTTCCAACTTCTTCACCAACGATGCTTCGGTGTAACGCGCAGGTGGCTGGGTTGTATGGCCTTCAGCCAGACAATCACCTACGGCAACTTGATCGTCAACAGTCAGATTTGGAAGGAGCGCTTCTTGTTCTTGTGAATCAGTTGACTCTTCGTCGACCGATTCTTCATAGACCTGGCGATAGCCGGGGAAAGTAATTGTTGTTCCACTGGCAGCGAATTCACAATCGGTCGACTCGGCGATTGCACCAAGACGAACGCTCACGGTGGTGCCATTGGCATCAGCCATCTGCGATGCGAGAGTGCGTTGCCAGATCAGGCGATAGAGCTTCATCTCGGTTGCGTTCAATTCGAGTGAAAGAGACTCAGGGGAGCGCAGTGGCAACGAAGGACGAATCGCTTCGTGAGCTTCTTGTGCGTTCTTCACCTTTGATGCGTATGTGCGCACTTGTGGCGAGGCGAAGGATCCACCATATGCACGATCAATCTCAGCGCGAACAGCGGTGATCGCTTCAGCAGCGAGAGTGACCGCGTCGGTTCGCATGTAAGTGATGTAGCCACGCTCGTAGAGACCCTGGGCCAACCGCATCACCTGCGCAGATGACATCCCAAGCTTGCGCCCACCTTCTTGCTGCAGGGTGCTCGTCATAAATGGTGGCTTTGGTGTCGACCGGTAGGGCTTTGATTCAACCGAACGCACCTTGAAGGTGGTGTTGGATAGGGCAGCAGCCAGCGACTTCGCCCGATCCTCGGTAAGTAGAGCTACACCTTCTTTAATAGAGCCATTCGCGGCGAAATCTTTACCCGTTGCCACGCGCACTCCATCAAGCGCTACCAGCGTGGCCTTGAACGGTGGCTGAGTTTCAGCGTTGGCCGCGATGTCCCAGTAGCCCATAGATACGTGCGCCATTCGCTCCCGTTCTCTTTCCACCACCAAGCGTGTCGCTGGGCTCTGCACACGGCCGGCCGACAGGCCACGGTTTACACGGCGCCACAGGACTGGCGAGACTTCGTAACCATATAAACGGTCAAGGATGCGCCGGGTGTCGGCAGCATCGACGAGTCCGTAGTCAATCCCGCGGGGGTTGGCGAGCGCCTCGGCGATTGCGGTCTTGGTGATCTCGTGGAACACCATGCGCCGGACACTGATCTTCGGCTTCAGGTGCTCAAGCAGGTGCCAAGCAATCGCTTCACCCTCGCGATCTTCGTCCGTTGCGAGATAGACGGTGTCGCAGTTCTTCATGAGGCCACGGAGGCGCTTCACAACATCGCGGCCCCGATCGGTGAGTTCATAGGTCGGCTTGAATCCATTCTCGACATCAACTGCAAGCCCCTTGCTCGGCAAATCGGCCACGTGACCAACGCTGGCTTCAACGATGTATTCGGGGCCGAGGTACTTGCCGATCGTCTTCGCTTTCGCAGGTGATTCGACGATCACAAGGAAGGAAGATTTCGGGTTGGAAGTTTTCTCGGCGGTTTCAGTGCTTGTAGTCATACCTTTTCCATTAGGTACGAGAACACAGTGCCCTCGTCAAGCCAATCCGACAAAAGCCTTATGCCATAAAGAGTTCAGTTAGCGCTACTTTGAGTTATCCACAAGGGACGTGTCGTCATCCCATGTGTGACTGTGCCCCTCAACATCAATTCGCGGCAATACCTTGTTGAGCCATTTCGGGATCCACCAATTGCGATTTCCAAGTAGCTCCATCGTGGCGGGAACAAGCACCATTCGCACGATGGTTGCATCGATGAAAACAGCAACCGCCATTCCTAATCCAAAGAGTTTCATCTGTCGATCATCACCAAGAATGAATGCCGCAAAAACCGAAACCATGATCAAAGCCGCTGCTGTGATCACACGTGCGGTGGCAGCGAGACCGTTGGCAACCGCCTCTGCATTGTTGCCCGTGTGGTCATATTCCTCTTTGATTCGAGACAACAAGAACACTTCGTAGTCCATCGACAAACCAAAGACGATTGCAAATAAAAGCATCGGCACCCAAGCATCAATTGGGCCGGCTCGACCAACTCCAATGAGGTCTTTGCCCCAACCCCACTGGAAGATCGCAACGATCACTCCATATGCAGCACCAATGGAGAGCAGGTTCATGACCACTGCTTTAAGTGGTACGAGAATGCTGCGGAAAACCACCATCAATAGCAAGAACGACAAGATCAAAACAGCACCGATGATCATCGGCAGACGGTTTCCGATGTAATCCGAAAAGTCAATGCTTGAAGCAACGCGTCCACCTACGAGTGCGTCATATCCGCTTGCAGGAAGCACGTTGTCACGCAAATTGTGCACCAAATCAGACGTGGCTTCGTCTTGTGGCGAAGTCTCTGGATAAGCGAGAACCACACCGACGTTCCCACCCGGCGGAAGCTGCATCGGATATGCAAACTGGATACCTGGAACTTCAGCAACGGTTTGCACTAACGGTGCGATTCCCTCAGGAGTTGCAGCATCAAAGCCTTTTGCGGTGATGAGCAGTGGTCCGTTCATGCCCGGGCCGAATCCTTCAGCCAAAAGGTCATATGCGCGACGCACTGTGAGCTCTTCGGGGGCATTGCCAGTGTCACTGAAGCCGAGTCGAATGTTGAACAGCGGGATCGAGAACGTAACGAGCACGATCACGGCGCCGGTGAGTGCCCGCCAAGGGCGGTGCTGCACATAGCGACTCCAACGAAACCAAATCGTCTCGTGGTGAGGTTTGCGCTTGCGCATCTCCAACGGCCGCCGAAGTGAGTGCACCATGAGACTCAATCCTTGGGTCGCGACCGCAATAATCAACCCGAGTAGAAGTGGCAGAACTTCTTTCACGATGATCGCCAGAAATCCACCGAGGATTAAAGCCGAAAGTGAAATGAGTGCAGCACGTGTGGTTGTCTCAATCCTCTTGCCCACCATTGCAAGCAATGCAGGCAAAAGAGTCAGTGATGCAATCAACATCACGAATACACCGATCGCTGCACCAGTTGCGAGCCCGCTTATGAATTGGAGACCAACGATGTAAAGCCCCAACAATGAAATGATCACGGTCACACCAGCAAACAAAACCGCACGGCCACTGGTATCAATTGCTTCCACAATTGATTCTTCAACACTGAGCCCGTCGTGCATACCTTCGCGGTGTCTTGTGACGATGAACAACGCATAGTCAATGCCGACACCAAGCCCGATCATCGCCATCATCGACGTGGTGAAATCCGGCATCGCCACCACATTGCTCACGATTGTTGCAACCGAGATCCCAATACCGAGACCGATAAGGGCAGTGCCGATGGGAAGTCCCATTGCAAGCACTGATCCAAACGCAAGCACAAGGATGATCACAGCTGCCATGAGACCGATTGCTTCGCTTTCGGGGATCTCAAACACCATGAACATTTCACCGCCGTACTCCACCTGCAGACTTGAGTCAGCGACGGCATCACCAACGGCACGAATGTCAAGAGCGAGATCTTTGACCTCGTTATAGCTGCGGTCACTCACGGCGATCTGTGCAAACGCAATAGTTCCTGACTCACTGATGTAGCCGGGAAGTTCAAATGGTCCCGTCGTATCAACACCGTCGAGACCGGCGATTGCATTGGTGGCACTCTCAATTGCCTGGCGCACTTCAAGCTCCTCAAAGCCATCGCTGCTTTTGAATACGACTTGACCAATGAATCCAGCCTGGTTGGGATTGATTTCCTCCAGTAACTCTTGGGCCTCTTTGGCTTCCGAGTTTGGAAGCACGAAGCTCAGGTTGAAATCACCGCCGATAGACCGCGACGCCATGCCAAACAACAAGAGCAAGGGAATCCAGATACCAAAGACCACCAACCGGCGGCGGCGGACACAGAATCTGGCGAGCGAAGCGAACACGAAAAACCAATCAATTTCGGGGGTCTGGCAGAGTTCAAGGCTACCGTTCCAAGGGTGAATGGACCTTGGCGAGTGTGCCGATTAGATCGTGGGTGGAGCACTTTGCTCGCACCTGATGGGTCCACTACGCGCGTTCGCAACATAGGGGCAGAAGTAGCCGTTGGTGATTGGGTGCAGATCTCGCCAGACGGGGAGCGAGTAGACACTGTTCTTGAGCGCAAATCGGCCCTCACTAGGCGTGCATCATTTGAAGGCGCGCGAGCCGAAAGTCACACATTGGCGGCGAACATCGATCATGTGTTGCTACTGCATGCTGTCAATTCGGAAATCAATCCGCGCCGAGTGGAACGTGAACTTGTACTTGCATTCGACAGTGGTGCCACGCCAGTCATCGTGCTGACAAAGTGCGACCTCGCCGACGGGCCACCACCAACTAACTCGCGACAGTTGCTCGCAGCAGATCTTGATGTTCCACTACATCTAACGAGTGCTGTGACCGGTGAAGGTGTCGATGGACTCATGAAGTACGCAGAAGGTGGAAAGACGATTGCAGTTCTTGGAGCAAGTGGAGTGGGTAAATCCACTCTGGTAAATCGCATGGTCGGGCGCGAAGTGCAACGCACAGCCGATGTTCGTGAAAGTGATCAGCGCGGTCGACACACAACAGTTGCAGCCGAACTCGTTTCGCTGCCCAATGGCGGTTGGTTCATAGACACACCAGGTGTGCGCGCAGTGAGTTTGTGGACCGATGGATCTGGGATTCGCAAAGCTTTTGCCGATGTGTTTGCTCTCGCTGAACAGTGCCGTTTTGGAGACTGTGTGCATGAAGATGAGCCAGACTGCGCGGTTAGAGACGCTGTCGCATCAGGTGTGATGAGTAGCGCACGTGTATCTGCGATGAAACGCTTACAGGCCGAACAGGAAGCGTTAGCCGAAGAACAGCGAGAGCGGGAAAAGGCCGAGGATCGACGCGGTTTTCGCCGTCGACGCAAGCCGAATTAGCCAAGTCTTCGCCGTTTGCCCACGGTGGGACTACGGTCAGGGACATGGACTTTGCACCTTCAGCCCGTTGCCAGGAATACCGCGAGCGCCTTCTCGAGTTCATGGACGAGAAGATCTATCCAAACGAAGATGTTTACGACGCGCAGATTGAAGCAAGCGGCAACCCACATTTCCATCCGCCGATCATGGAGGAATTGAAAGCCGAGGCAAAGAAGCGCGGTCTTTGGAACCTTTTCCAGCCGCACAAGGAATGGGGCCCTGGCCTCACCAATCTTGAATATGCACCCCTGGCTGAGATCATGGGTCGTTCTGGAATCGCATCCGAAGCGTGCAACTGCAGTGCGCCAGATACGGGGAACATGGAAGTTCTCACGATGTTCGGCACACCGGAACAGCAAGACATGTGGTTGCGCCCATTGCTTGAAGGAGAGATCCGCTCCGCATTTGCCATGACCGAGCCTGATGTTGCTTCAAGCGACGCCACGAACATTTCGCTTCGAATCGATCGCGATGGTGATCATTATGTTTTGAATGGTCGCAAGTGGTGGACATCTGGAGCATTCCACCCAAACACAAAGATCCTGATCGTGATGGGCAAATCTGACCCCGACAATCCGTCACGACACAAGCAGCAAAGCCAAATCCTTGTTCCTGTAGGCACACCGGGCTTGACCTTCAAGCGCAATCTCACTGTGTTTGGGTATGTCGACCAAGAGGGTCACTCCGAAACAATCTTTGACAACGTCCGCGTACCTGTGTCGAACATGATTGCCAACGAAGGTGATGGCTTCATGATCAGTCAGGCACGTTTGGGACCAGGACGCATCCACCACTGCATGCGCACAATTGGTGCTGCTGAGCGCGCACTTGAACTCATGTGCAAACGAGCGATCTCGCGCGAGACTTTTGGTCGCCGTGTGGCCGAACGGTCCAATGTCCAGGACTGGATCGCTGAGTCGCGAATTGAACTTGAGATGATTCGTCTTCTCACTCTTAAGACTGCATGGTTGATGGACACCGTTGGCAACAAGGGTGCACGCACAGAAATTGCTGCAATCAAGGTGGCAGCGCCAGAAGTTGCTCTCAAAGTGATTGATCGTGCAATCCAAGTACACGGCGGCGGCGGAGTTTCACAGGACTTCCCACTGGCCTCAATGTACGCACATATTCGTAGCTTGCGTCTTGCCGATGGCCCGGATGAAGTTCACAAAATGACGATCGCACGCGCTGAATTGCGTAAGCACGACCCAGCTTTCCGCACTGATGGCGCAACGGCTATTGCGCCTGGTGGGGGTTTGGGTTAGCCCAACTGGTCGGATCGCTCGGGAATACCAATCCAACGATCGCCCCACCATCTTCACCGCGTTCAATGAAGGTGGTCGCGTTATGGTCCTGAGCGAATTGAGAAACGATTGCTAGCCCGAGGCCCGAGCCAGGTGCAGTTCGTGTGGCAACTGAGCGGAAGAAGCGGTCGAAAACCTTTGGTGCGTCGTCGTCGCTAATTCCAGGGCCGTGGTCCTGAACCGCGATGCGATACCTATTTATATGAATCTCAACACCTGTGGTTTCAGGGCTGAACTTGAGTGCGTTGTCCACAAGGTTGCTTAGCGCGCGATCAAACTGAGATGCGCGTACCCGAACCTCGGCGGGATTATCTGCGGTGACCGTGACCGTGCGGCCAGTGCGCCTTGATGCACGGCTTGCAACCAAATCAGCAATCTCAGTCATTGAGACTTCGCTCACCTCCTCCTCTTTGCGCTGGTCGGTAGCCAGTGCGGTGAGTTCACTGGCCAAAGCGGTGAGTTCATCAACTTCAGCTTGAATGTCGCGCAGAATTTCCTGGCGGGTGGATTCATCCAAGTCGTGACGCGTCAAAATTTCAGCATTCGCACGCAGACTTGTCAGTGGAGTGCGCAGTTCGTGCGATGCATCTTGGACCAACTGTTGCTGTTGCATCCGGCTCAAGTTGAGTGCACTCAGCATTGAATTGAAACCATCTGTGAGATTACGAATCTCACCACTTGATCGCACTTCAATGGATTTAGAGGTGTCCTGAGTGCGTGTGATCTCGGCAGTTGCAACTGCGAGCTCTTCAATTGGCTTTGCAGTCTTACGAGCAATTTGCCAAGCCAAGAGCGTTGCAATTGCGATTGTGCCAAGACCCAGTCCGAGAAACCACCACCGCATTGAGTTCTGTGCCGCAGTGATATCTGATATTTCACGGGCCACCATCACGGCACCAACTGGCGTGAGACCCGTAGTCACGCCGCGATACTTGGTCCCATCGATCGTGATAGTCCAACGATGGCGTCCGAGTTGTTCGGTGGCGATGGTCATGTCGCGACCATCAGGGGTGAGGCGATAACGACCATCGGCTGCGAGGATATTGCCGTCTCGGTCGATCACTTGTGTGAGCACGTCAAATCGCGATTGCAATAGTGGGTCGCCCTCTGGCTCGTCTCGATGCGGTCCGCGAAATCCTGGATTTGTGGATTCTTGAACCGCGCGTTCAATTGAATTCACCCGTGTATCTAAGGCATGGTCAACCTCGGCTTGGAGTCGCGAGCCCGCAATCACATACGCACCAACTCCGATCGTGATTGCTGCCAGCGAAACAACAGTGGCCGACAACAGCACCAGGCGCGCACGAAGTGTCACTGCTGCCTCATCGTGTAGCCAACACCTCGAACGGTATGGATGAGTTTCGCTTCGGAGTCTTCCTCAAGTTTGCGGCGCAAATATCCGATATAAACATCGAGCGATTTTGATCCGGTCTCAAAGTTGTAACCCCAAATGTTCTCGTAGATGTGATCTCGGCTGAGTACATGCTCCGGAGTAGCCATGAGAAGTTCGAGAAGATCAAACTCGGTCTTTGTGAGATCAATACTGCGACCATTTCGGGTCACCGTGCGTCGATCCGAATCAAGAATCACATCTGCATATCGAAGTGTGCCGAGAGATGCAGAGACACTCGTACGGCGTAGCAATGCACGCACCCGTGCCAGGAGTTCATCAATCGCAAACGGCTTCACCAGATAGTCATCTGCACCTGCGTCTAGGCCAGCTACTCGATCGGTGACTTGGTCTCGTGCCGTGAGCATGAGGATTGGCATGCGGATACCTTGGCGACGTAGTTCGCGGCACACACTAAGCCCATCGGTGAATGGCATCATCACATCAAGAACTGCCATATCGGGTTCACGGGCGAGAATTTCATTCAGGGCGGCTGCACCGTCGCTGGTCGTTATGACCTCGTAGCCCTCCAGCTTGAGCACGCGCTCCACCGCCGTACGAACGGCGGCATCGTCTTCAGCGATCAAGATTCGCGGCTTGAGTTCCACGCAAATGACGCTAGTCAGCCTCGAATACGTGTGTCTTGTGGAGTCTGTAATTCTTGAACAACTCTTAACAACGGGATCATCCCTGCAATTGATAGGTAGCAGAAGCCCGAAGGGTGATGTCAGGCAAAAAGAACCCAACTATGGCCAGATCAGTTGGATGGTTGAAAACGACATCAACCGTTACCATCCCATCTTTTGTGGTGACAGCGATGTTGGCTCCATCGCCAACTGACGATGCATCAAGGACAGAATGTGCTGCATCGTCAGGTGAATCTGCGATTGAGGCCGCCCTTGCAGCCGCACCACATGCGTGGATCAACGCGATCTGCTCTCGCACGACTAAGCCAACTTGCAGAATCAAGAGCATGAACACGACAACAACTGGCATCACAAGTGCGAGTTCAACTGCGGCTTGGCCGCGATGCGGATCAGCCTGAGACTTTGCCAATCACGGAATCCATTACCGAGTTGAAGAGCCGTCCAATCTGCCCGGCACCACCACCAGAGGTAGCCCACGCAACCACAAGCAGACCAATAACTGCAGCGCCAAGAATCACGAGCGCATACTCGGTTGTTGACTGACCGTGTTCGTCAGCGAGAACTGATTTCAGTTGAGATTTCATTCGTTCCTTCGAAGCTTCAGGACAAAGGGGTAGTCAATGAACCAATTGCTGCTGCAATGAGTGGAACAACTGTGACAAGTGCAAACGACGGCAAGATAAGAAACACCAATGGAAAACTGAGACGCACAGGAAGGCGTCGTGCAAGTGATTCGGCTTCGCGTTCTTGTCGCATGACAGCAAAGGTGCGGATTCGGTCCAAAGTTGGGGTTATCGGAAGCCCGTCACGTTGATGGGAGCGAATGACGGCAATCAATGGGGCAGAAGTGGGTCCAAGTTCGGTCTGTAAAGCACCCATAGCTTGTTCAAAAGTTCCACCCATTGCGAGTGTGTCTGCCACGTTTTGCAATGATTCGTGACCACCTTCGCGGGCCGCCCAGTCAATTGCTCCATGAATAGTTCCTCGGGCCGCCAAGCCAACACAGATCGAGTCGACGATTTCCGAGATTGGGTCGGCTTTGCTGGGAGCATTAACGACGCGTTGCATGTATGCACGCGCCAAAAGATTCAAAATTACGGCGATCACAACGCATGCCCACCCCGTGCGAGTACCAAGTAGAAAGCCACGTACACGAGGGTCAACTACACACATGAGTAGACCAGCGAGCCCCGGTATCCAGGTGAGCACTCGCGCTGAGAAAACTGCAGTTGCTGCCTGGGATTCTCGTAAGAGGTCCGCGGCCTCGCGGCGTCGAAGAACATCTGCAATCCCGTGCAAGACGGCAACAGCACCCGGGCCCGCATTATGGGCTGCCGTGATTGCTTTAGCCACGAGCCTTTGTTGGCTCATCACAACAGCATCACAAGTGAGAGCTTCGAGTGCGATTGAAATAGCTTTTCCCGCCTGAATCTCTCGTGCGGCTTGCTCAATGCGATCGACAAGTGGAACAGCCATGGGCAGTTCCACCGGATCCATTACGCGTGCGGGCTGCAAGCGCTGACGAACCCACCTGTGATTCACGAAAGCATTACACGGTAGATACACCGTGAAAAATGCGCCAAGGCAGGTCAAAGTTGCACGACCGCTTATCAATCTCTCACCGCCAATTGCGTAGTGGCATGAGTTGTTGGGAGTCGCACCAAATCATCCGCGTGCGCAGCGAGCCGCGTGTTTCACGATCAACCTCGGCGATGTGTGCAACCGCACGCACCCCAGTGACCGAGCGAGCAACATGAATTACAACATCAATCGAATTACGGATGTGCTCACGGACAACTTCAGCACTCCAATTAGTGGCTCTCATGATCAGTGCTTCCATTCGGCGTAGCGCGTCTTCAGCACTGTTCGCATGACAAGTGGCGAGAGTACCGTCGTGGCCGGTGTTCATCGCCTGCACAAGCTCAACGGCTTCGTCGCCACGAATCTCACCAATCACGAGCCGGTCGGGTCGCAAGCGTAGAGCTGCGCGTAGCAGGTGTGAGGCAGTGATCTCGGTGAGACCTTCGTTGTTACCTGGGCGAGACTCAAGACCCACAACATGTGATGTGCGGGGTTGCAACTCACTGGTGTCTTCAATTGTGACGATACGCTCACCATCTGGAACGAGTTCGGTGATTGCATTCAGCAGAGTGGTCTTACCTGATGAGGTTGGGCCGCTCACCAGCACATTGCAACGCCGATGCACTATCTCCTGCAGAAGTTGCACACCGCTGCGATCAAGAAACGCACCCAGTGGGATTGGTGTGATTGCAAATTTACGGACTGCGAGACAGGTGCCCCGCGCGGCGACAGGAGGAATCACCGCGCAGAGACGCGAGCCATCTGCCAAACGTGCATCAACAACCGGATTGACCAAATCAAGGCGCCGAACCAAAGGTGCGAGCACGCGCTCCAAAAATGCATCAACCTTCTCGGGGTCGATAGTCCCCACAAATTCAGGACCCGAGTTTTTGTCCACCCAGAGTTCGGTGGCGTGGTTGACCATCACCTCACGTACTTGGGGATCATCTAGAAATTCCTGCAGGGCGCCAAAACCGTGTAGCTCAGCCTCCACGCGGCGGATCAGCACATCTTTCTCAGTAGGGCCCAACAACGGCGCCACAGATCTAATCACTTCCTCCACAGCTCGTATCGAGGTGTCGCGACGCGAGCGGACAATCGAACAAACCTCTTTCACGATCGAATCCAACATCACGCCACGGCAATCAAGCGCGAACTAATCACGGTTGGCAATCGCGCAGCGAGCAGTCCTGCGTCAACCGCGCGCGCCACGGATGCATCAACTGGAATTTCTGCAATCACCGGCACCTGTAGCACTGCCTCAACATCACGACGGCTTAACGCACGGCCAGCTTCGGTGATCAGAATTATCCCATCAGCTAATGAGGCACAATCAGTGGCGCGACGCAGAGCGAGATAACAGGGCCGAGTAATTAAAAGCGAGTGCAACGCATGCTCACGAAGTACTGCCGGCGGAATCCCTGTTCCGGAATCCACAATGCAAAGTTGCGGGTGGTGCTCCAAGTATTCGGCGAATGCCTCAAGTCGAGATGATTCAGCGAAGTCACCTTTTCCACGATGCAATAGCTGTAGACCATTGCCGACATCAGTGGTCAGATAATTGAGCGCCTCAGCAGGGGTGTTTGATGACGAATTGAGCCAATCAACGACACCTGGCCCACTGGGTTCCTGGATGCCAAGTGCTGCTGGAACATCGCCTCTTAGATCCACCAACACGGCATTCTCATTGGCACGAGCTGACACAACGGCAAGGGCAGAAGAAACAACAGTGGTTCCACTTCCGCCTTTGACCGACCAACACAGTGTGTACATGGATTCCTTTCCCCTTGTAGGGTCATTAAAAGAGGTGTGATGTGAAGCGGAAGTTTTTGGCGAACCTGGTGCTAACGACCGCTATAGCAATTGGATTTGCAACACCGGCGCTCGCGCATGGTTCGGAAGCAAAGAACACTGAATCGATCATTGAATCAATCTCACCCAAACCAAGCAGTGTGGCGATCTCGATAGCTGCTGGCGATTCCTTCATTGTGGTTAAGGCCGATAAGGGACACACCGTTGAGATCGCTGGCTATAGCGGTGAGCCCTATCTACGTGTGCGTGATGACGGCAGAGTTGAGGAAAATCAGAATTCGCCGGCAGTGGTGTTGAATAAATCTCGCTTGGCTGATGTTGATTCTGTGACACCCGACCCGAGTCTTCAGCCTGAGTGGGTGACCATTGCCAGAAACGGTGAGGTTGCATGGCACGACCACCGAATCCATTGGATGTCTCCCACCACGCCACCAACTCTTGACGATGCAGGGACTGTTCAGCAGTGGTCTGTGAATTTGATTGTGGACGGTGAAGAAGTCGTTGTCGCGGGTCGTTTAGTACTGCTCAACTCACCCTCGGTTATGTGGTGGCTTGTTGCCGTTCCATTTGCAGCACTTTTGTTCCTCGCGATGCGACGCCGGGCACTGTCAATTGCTGTGCTGGCTGTTGGCATCTCCGTATTGCTGATTGATGTAGCTCGAATGCGTGCGCTGCCCGAAGTTGCACAACACACCCCCACAGTTGGCATCGCCGGGGGAGTAGCTGCGTTGCTTGCCCTTGCGGGCTTGATTAATCGACGCGAGAAATTCGCTGATGCATTGCTTGCCGGAATCGGCACAGCCGGATGTCTGGTTGCCTATACAGGCATCAGTTGGATGACCAACGCGGTGTTGCCAGGAGTTCGCTACGAATGGCTAGCAAGGGGTTCCTTGGCAGCAATAGCGGGCGCTGGAATCGCAGCGGTCTATTCAGGTGTGAATGGAGCGCTGAAAATCAGCCAGCAATGAGATCGCGCGCACCGGTGTCTGACGACGGGTGACGCAACTTACTCATTGCACGCGCTTCAATCTGGCGAATGCGCTCACGTGTGAGGTTGAAATGCTCACCGACATCTTCAAGCGTGCGTGGCTCACCACGATCAAGCCCAAAGCGCAACTTGAGAATTTCGCGCTCGCGCTCATCAAGTGGAGCGAGCAGTCGTGCGATTTCCTCAGGCAACAACGCAGTGGCAGCAACTTCAAATGGTGATTCTGCAGAGCGGTCTTCAACCACGTCACCGAGTTCGGCGTCGCCGTCTTCGCGCAGTGGCTCAGAGAGCGACAGGGGTTCAGCGGCAAAGCGCAGTGCTTCGGTCACCTTGTCCTCTGGCATCTCGACTTCTTTGGCGAGTTCAGCAAGCGTGGCCGGACGGCCGTACTTCAACTCAAGGCGACTACGTGCCTTTTGCAAGCGTGCGAGTGTGTCACCAGCATGAACTGGGAGACGAATGGTGCGACCGGTGTTTGCGATACCGCGGGTGATCGCCTGCCTGATCCACCAGGTTGCATAAGTTGAGAATTTGAAGCCCTTACGCCAGTCGAACTTTTCAACAGCGTGCATGAGACCGAGGTTGCCCTCTTGAATGAGGTCAAGTAGCGGCAAGCCAGATGCTTGGTACTTCTTGGCAATCGAAACCACGAGACGAAGGTTGGACTGCACGAACTGACGCTCGGCATCTTCTCCCTCTTTGGCGAGCTTGCGGAGTTCACGCTTCTTGGTTGCCGTGACACCCTTGCCGCCTGCCTCCAACTGTTCACGGGCTTCTTTGCCGGATTCGATGGCCTTGGCAAGACGCACTTCGTCGTCCTTGGTGAGGAGTTGGTATTGACCAATGTCGGTCAGATAGAGGCGTACGAGGTCTTCTTCGTCACGATCTACGCGTTCCTTGGCCACTTTTACTCCTTCAAAGCCAGCTGGGCTGGCGGGTTGACTTCACTTGCTCGCCACATCGGACGGGGCCGATTTGGACCTTGTCCACGATACAGACGTGGTCAAGGGTTAGTGCAGGTGAATAAATTCCGCCAAGGCCCGCCTGTAGCCTTTATTTCATGGCAAACCCCATCTTGAACGAAAAGTCATTCTCTAAGGCCTCGGGTCGGGGCGTGGAAGAAGCCGGCTGGGCCGCTCCATCGGGGGCTTGGGCTCCACCCATTGATGACGGCCCAATCAGCCCCTGGCAGACCCGTACCGACGCCATGACCGCCCGCGGTGCGGCCAGCGCCACGATGGTTCTCATGTCCTTGCTGCTGGCGGCAGCAGCCTTTGGTTGGCTGGCAGTACCCGAAGCCGCCGCCGATGGCACCGTGAAGTTCCCAGCCGTAGCTGGAGTGGGAATGATCGTCGGCCTTGTTGCCGCACTTGTCACCGCGTTCAAGCCGAATCTCGCGCGCATCACTGCACCGATTTATTCGATCGCACAGGGCATTGCGCTGGGTGCGATTTCAAAGATGTTCGAGATCGCATATGACGGAATTGTTTTGCAGGCTGTCGGTGCAACCATCGGAGTTTTCGCCGCGATGTTGTTCATGTATCGCACACGAATCATTCGTGTCACTAGCAAATTCCGCCGCATCGTGGTCGGCGCAACTCTTGGCCTGATGTTGTTCTACGGTGTTTCGCTGTTGATCAACTTGTTCGGTGGCAATGTGAGTTTCTTCCAGTCGAACAGCGGCTTGTCAATTATCTTCAGCATCTTTGTTGCTGGTCTTGCGGCTGCGAACCTCGCACTTGATTTTGATTTCATTGAGCGTGGCGAGCGCGAAGGTTTCCCAAAGCAGATGGAGTGGTTCGCTGCTTTTGGTGTGATGGTCACACTCGTGTGGCTCTATCTTGAAATCCTGCGCTTGCTTGCGAAATTGCGCGATAACTAAATCGCACTAGCTAAGAGTGCCGAGAAAATTCTCGAGCGCAGCATTGAACGAGACCGAATCTTCTTGTTGAGTCCAGTGTCCAATATTTGGAATCACGGTTGATCCTTGGAAGCCCGGAAACATTCCAGCCATTCGATTAATGCCGTTTGGATCCATCACGTTTGTTAGATCGTGCTCGCCACCGATGAAATACAGCGGCACATTTGGAATTTCACCAGCGCCTTGTGCGACCCATTCGTAGTTGCGATCAAGATTTCGGTAGTAGCTAACAGGTCCAAAAAAGCCTGACTTTGTGAAGTCGTCGGTGTAGCGATCCAGATCCGTAACACTCAACCATGACCAAGGAACATCGGGTGCGGTCGGGTTCAAGGTAAGGAATCCGCAATCGCTGTAATGCAGGCCTTTCGGATACGGCTTGCGCTGTTGGAATCCTTCGGCACAAGCGCTCCACATGGTTGATTGCATTGTGTATCGAACATTCGCCTCGAGTTCAGCTTCAACTGGGCCGACAGCCTGGAAGTACAGCATGTAAAAGAAACGATCACCGTGCTGAGCTTTCATGAGTTCGGTGGGCTGCATCGGCCACTTGATGTAGGGCACACTCACGCCGACATATGCGCGGAGATGATTCGGGTACATTCGGTAAAAATCCCACCCGATAATCGCGCCCCAGTCGTGGCCAACCAGCACCATGTCCTCGTGTCCAGTTACATGTGCAAGTTCGATCAGATCACCACAGAGTTTTTCGCTCGTGTACGCGCTGACATCGCGAGGATTAGAAGATTCGCCGTAGCCACGCTGATACGGTGCGAGCACATGCCAACCACGGCTCGCAAAATGATCTATCTGGTGTCGCCATGAATATGCGCCTTCAGGAAAGCCATGCGCCAGCATGAGCAATGGATCAGACGGATTTCCCGCTTCAATTACCTGCAGGCGCACTTCCGAGAGGTCAAAGAAGTGCGTCGTAGCCATGAGTTATGCGCGCCGACGGGTCGGGTCTTCGGCAAGCAATTCTGAGGGAATCTCTTGACCAGTTACTTCGTCAGCCCAATAGGTGCCCGACTCCAAGCGTTCTAGCGCCGCTTCAACTCCCGCAAGGTCAGCTTCAATTTTGTCGAGGTCAATAGGTGGCAGTGACTGCGGAATCGGGGCTTGGTACGGATCGCTCACGGGTTCAACATTACGCCAGCCTCGGCAGTAGCGTCTTACGCCATGTCACATCCTTTTCCACCCCTTGACGGCAGCACCGAACAAGTTCAGAAGTTTTCCCAAGAGCCCGCAATGGGCATCGACCCGACAAAGCGATACACCGCCACGATGGAGACGTCGCTGGGCACACTTGTGATCGCGCTGGACCCAATCAAGGCTCCACGCACCGTGAACAGCTTCGTTTATCTCGCTGGTTATAAGTATTTCGACGGCATCATCTTCCACCGCATCATCAAGAACTTTGTTTGCCAGGGCGGCGATCCAACCGGCACCGGCCGCGGTGGCCCGGGCTATCGCTTTGACGACGAACTGCCACAGCCTGGCCAGTATCAAGTTGGCTCGTTCGCGATGGCCAATGCGGGCCCGAACACAAACGGCTCACAGTTCTTCATCATCTCAGGGCCAGACGGTTGTCGTCTGCCACCTGCTTATGCACTCTTTGGCCAGGTAGTGAAGGGCCTTGAAGTGGTTGAAGCAATGCAGAGCGTGCGCACCGGTGCTGGAGATCGCCCGGTTGAAGACGTTGTGATCAACAGCGTGCGCGTAACCGTCTCAGACTGATTTTTCTCGGCCCGGCTGATCGGGCTCAACAATCCACCGCAACGCTTTTGTAATTGCTACTCCGCCTGGCTTGAACAACATCTTCTCGGTGAATGGAAGATAGGGAAGTCGTAACGGCATGCGAGCCCATTTGGGCAACAACGCAACTGATGCGGATGCGATCACTCCATAAATTGGCCGCTGCGCAACTGGAAGTGGCGGTGTCAACACTAAGTAGCGAGCCACACTTCGTGCAGCTGGAGTGGAATAAAGCTCGGGCCTGAACGCCTCTATCTGGGCATCCAATTCAGCGACACTCTGTGGCAAACCAGTTGCACCGAGGCGCTCAGAAATCATTCCCATCTCGCTGACATATTGATCTGCTTCTTGTGGTGTCAACGGACCAGCTCCATAGGTCTGAAATGACCGCAGAAAACTGTCAACCTCTGCCACATGTACCCATCGCAACAAGTTCGGATCTGAAGCGGCGTATGCACGGCCATCATCTGCTGTTCCAACCACCGTGGCATGCACAGCCTTCACTCGGTTGATCATGGCAGTTGCCATTTCGTCGGGACCAAATGTGGTCACTGCGATGAAGTCAGCAGTGCGTTGCAGCCGGCCCCACGGGTCATTGCGAAAATCGGAATGCTTGTCCACGCCTGCCATCGCAAGGGGGTGGAGTGACTGCAGCAAGAGCGCCCGTAGCCCACCGATAAACATTGAGGTATCGCCGTGCACGCGACGAATTACGGCGTCAGGACCAAACCAGCGTTCACCGGGAGCGTTGAAGTACTCCTCCCGCTTTTCGTCGATGCCTGGGCCACCGATGCGATCGCGGATTCGTGCCGACAGGGCAGCGCGGACGGATTCGATATCGCTGTAGGGCACCTATTCATCGTGCCACCATTTGGGCCAAATCACACCCTTATAAACAGTTAGCGTTAGGGCGTGGAAACAGAGAGCAATGATGCCTCAAGCCCGAAGATGCCGCGGTGGATTTGGCGCGCCATCATCATTTTTTGGCTTGGGTTCCTCGGCACATTTGTAATTCGTGACACCTTCCATAAATTGACGAGCTTCCTGTTGTTGTTGCTCGTTTCATTGTTTGTGGCGTTAGCACTTGAGCCTGCGGTCAATCGCCTCGAGCGTCGCGGCTGGAAGCGCGGGTCAGCCACACTGCTCATGATTTTCTGCGTGATCATTTTCGCCCTTGTGTTTGTCGGTCTTGTAGGAACACTTGTGGGTCGTCAGGTTGCCGATGTTTTGCAGAACTCCGATGAATACGTCAATAAGTCTGTGAAGTTTTTGAATGAGAATTTCAGCACGAACATTGATCCAGCTGAGGTGAATGACAAGATCGCCGATCCAGATGGGCCAGTGCAGGAATTTATTCGTTCACAACAGGATCAGGTTTTCAAACTTTCAGTTCGAGCGCTTGGGATTCTTTTGCAAGGCTTCTCGATGTTGCTCTTCACGTTCTATTTGGTCGCGGATGGGCCAAAGATGCGCCGAGCGATTTGTTCAAGGTTGCAGCCCGATAGACAGCGCACCGTGCTTGAAATCTGGGAACTCGCGATCACAAAAACCGGTGGCTATCTGTACTCGCGTGCGTTGTTGGCCGCAGCATCCGCGGTGTTTCATGGAATCGCCTTCCAGATAATCGGCACACCGGCACCGGCAGCCATGGCTGTATGGGTAGGAATCATTTCGCAGTTCCTGCCTGTTGTAGGCACTTACATTGCGGGAATCTTGCCGATTCTGCTCACAGTGATTAACTCACCGCTAGATGCCGTTCTTGTGTTTGCAGCGATCTTGGTTTATCAGCAAGTTGAGAACTACTTGATCGCCCCACGTGTTACAGCAATGACCATGGAGATCCATCCTGCCGTGTCGTTTGGTTCTGCACTTGTCGGTGTTGCCGTGCTCGGGCCAATCGGTGCACTGCTTGCGCTTCCAGCAGCAGCGATGCTGCAGGGAATTTTGAGTAGTCGAGGTCCGCGACACGATGTGGTTGATAGCCCGTTGACAAATGTGGTGATACGCGAAAAGAAGCGCTCTCGGCGCAAACAATGAGCAAGATTCCATTTGTGCCACCGCTCGAGGATTTCGAGTACGGCAAGGCAACCCAGCTCTCGGGTTCTGTGCAGCGAGTGATTGCGGAGAATCCAAACAAATTCACTTATCGCGGAACAGGCACTTACATCGTTGGTGCTGATGATGTGTTCGTGATTGATCCCGGCCCACTTCTTGATTCACACCAAAGCGCTCTTGAGTCTGCACTGTCGGGCCGCAGGGTACGCGGGATCCTGATAACTCACTGCCATGGTGATCATTCGCCATTAAGCGGGTGGCTCAAAACGCATTTCGATGCTCCGACCTATGGATTTGGGCCACATGTACAGGGTGAAGATCTCCTGTTTGATCCTGAAGAAGTCGATGAACTCACCGATGAAGAAAAGAAAGGTGAGACAGCTGATTTTGATTTTGTTCCCGACGTAGTGCTTAAAGATGGTGCTGTGATCAACACGATCAACGGATTAACCATCACTGCGATACACACCCCGGGTCACACTTCGAATCACCTCTGCTTTGACTTCGCCGAGGAAGACACAATTTTCACCGGCGATCACGTGATGGGCTGGAGCACAACTGTGATTTCTCCTCCCGACGGGAATATGTCTGATTACATGAGATCGGTTGCAAAGATCAGGCAACTCGGTCGTGCGGTGTGGAGGCCAACCCACGGCAATCCGATTACCCAGCCTTTGGCTTATGCGACCGCTCTGCTTGCCCATCGCATGGATCGCGAGGACCAAGTTCTCGCGTCCGTCGCGGCAAAACCACAGACCATCAAACAAATGGTGAAGGTTATGTACGCCGAAGTAGACGAAGCTTTGCACAAGGCAGCAGCAAGGTCAGTGCTTGCTCATCTCTTGAAACTGATCGATGAAGGCCGTGTTGGGGTTGTTGGCGACCAACCCATCAGCAAAGACTCAGTCTTTTTTGCGACGCCTGCGTAACACGGCGCCTAGCAACCACTGACCCACAACAGTCAAAGCAATTGTGATCACGACCAGGAATGTGACACTGATTTTTGGCGATGCCCAAAGCAGATTCACTTCCTGCTCATCAGTGTTTTGCAGTGCAATGATCGCAACCAGTGCAACTGCTATTAAGCCAACGATCAATTTCAAGTTACCGACGACGTTTTTGTCGTTTGGTTCTGGAGTAGCCATGGATCCCCCTTGGTTGGTATTTCTGAGACTACTTAATTACCCCGGGCTTCAATAGGGAAGGGTCGAAGAAAGCGAAATAGTCCTTGGTCGACTTATCCAAGTAACGCTCAGGAGTTTCCATTCGGCTATCAACGAGGATGCCAGAACGGTTTGCGGTGCCAGGATTGGTGTAGGTCATGAACCGTGGGTAGTTGCCATTGATGTCCAACTGCATCGCGCGTTCACAGCCTGCTACTAGTAACGAACGCACGAGCAGTCGCACATCCACTTCACCAACAATTGCGTAGAGCAACGCGCCACTTTTTTGTTGGCATACTGCCGAACGGAGCACATAGATCTTGTCGTGGTAATCCTCACCCCAGTTCACACCGGGGTTTTTGTCAAGAATGTCTTCGCCACCATCGATCATGAGCGGAAGATTTTGGCGTAGTGATTTCCAAGAGCCATCGTTAGTCATGTCGCGCCCGTACTCACCAAGGAGAACTTTGCCATCATTACCGATTGCAAATGTTGCTTCGCCATCGCGCAATTCACGAAGCATCTTTCCTTCGGTGAAATATCCACCCTTGTAATGCTCAAAGCGGAATCCACCGTTGAATGTGGCCAATACAGGTGGCACTTGCTCACCTTCGAGGCGTTCCCCATTAACCCAATCGCCACCGGGCATCTCGTAGCCGTTAAACAAACCCGCAACAAGATTTTCCTGATCAATGGTCACAAAAGTTGCAACCACCGAAGCATGATCTGCAAGCGGTCTTATGGAAGTAGCCCAAGCCACAACAGAGCCATCGCTGATCTCTGCAATTGGCGCCCACACACCTTCGTTGGCGAGTGCTGGTGTGACGACGGGTGTGATGTTCTCGGGCTCAACACTCAATTCCGGCGGCAAAGTACTGGTTGGAGGAACTGTTGACTCCACGGTGATCTCAGTGGCGTTGAAGCCAAGCTTGTCGGCGGGATCAGTCGATGGTGGCTCGCTGTAGCGCCACTCTTCAATTCGATCAACGAACATCCCGAGTCGATGGTTGCGAGCCCACGTTGCTGACCGCTGGAGAAAGTCTCCGTCGTTATTTGTGATCACATAACTGCCGTATGACCAAGTGACCACCGCAAGAAATCCTGCAATGACAAGCAGAATCCCCCGAAGGAGTGTCAGATCGCGAAGGAATCTGCGAAGCGAGAAGCCCCGAACGCACTTGATCAAAGATTGCAAACGTCTACGGATGTGACTCAGAGCCCCATTGATTTGGCGATGATGCCCTTCATCACCTCGGTGGTGCCGCCATAGATGGTGGTAATGCGTGCATCAACATATGCGCGAGCGATCGGATATTCCATCATGTATCCATAGCCACCAAATAACTGCAAGCAAGAGTCGATGCTTCGCTTTTGGAGTTCGGTGCAATGGAATTTCGCGGCAGCGGCGTCTGCGGCAGTGAGTCGTTGCAAATTGTGAAGTTCAATGCATTTGTCCACGTACGCTTGTGCCGCATCAATCTCAGTCTTTACGGATGCCAGGACAAACTTTGTGTTTTGGAAGCTGCTGATCGGAGCGCCGAATGCCTTGCGCTCTTTCACGTATTCAACAGTCCAATTGAGGGCCGCTTGTGCCGCCGCGACCGCGGCAACTGCAATATTGAGACGCTCTTGGGGGAGATTCACGGTCAGGTATTTGAAACCCTGGCCTTCCTCGCCAAGAAGATTCGATGCTGGAACTTTGACGTCATTGAAGAACAGTTCGGCTGTGTCTTGGCTGTGTAAGCCAACTTTGTCAAGGTTGCGCCCGCGCTCAAATCCTTCCATTCCGCGCTCCATCACGATCAGTGACATACCGGTGTGTCTTTGGGTCGGATCAGTCTTTACTGCGGTCACAATGAGGTCTGCATTGATTCCGTTAGTGATGAAAGTTTTTGAACCATTGACGATGTAGCAATCTCCGTCACGAATTGCTGAAGTGCCCATGCCCGCGAGATCAGATCCCGCGCCGGGCTCGGTCATGCCGATCGCGGTGATGAGCTCACCGCTTGCGATACCAGGCAGCCACCGCTCTTTCTGCTCGTCGGTTCCCAACTCAAGAAAATATGGAATCGTGATGTCGTTGTGCAGTGTGATGCCAGTAGACGCCGAAGCCATACCTGCGTACTGAAGGCGCTCGGCGACAATTGCGTTAAAGCGGTAGTCATCAGTACCGCCACCCCCAAATTTTTCCGGAATCTGAAATCCAAGGAATCCGTACTTTCCAGCCTCTGTAAATATGCTTCGCGGCGAGATTCCCGCTTCTTCCCATTCCATGTAGTGCGGGGCGAGTTCACGGGCAATGAATTGGTCGAAGCTCTCTGCAAAAGCAAGGTGGTCTTCGTTGTAGAGCGTGCGCTCCATGGGGCCTCCGACGATCGGTTGGTCAATGAAAAAGCTGACTTACCAAAGGGTATCGGCGTGAGTTCACCATCGTAAAAGTGGCCGTAGTGATACCGTCACGAAGTCCGCAAATTTAGGGGGAAGTCATGGGTGAAGCTTGGATAATCGACGGGGTGCGCTCACCTCGTGGCAAGGGCAAATCAACAGGATCGCTGCATAACATCCATCCCCAAGAGGTATTGGCTCAGGTGCTCAACGCCTTGGCCGATCGCAATGGGATCAACAAGTCAGATGTTGATGACGTAATTATGGGCAACGGCAGCAATGCCGGCGACCACGGTGCGTGCATTGGTCGCATGGCGGTGCTCGCTGCGGGCTGGCCCGTTGAAGTAGCTGGCATCACCCTGAATCGCTTCTGTGGTTCGGGCCAACAGGCGATCAGTTTCGGTGCGATGGGCATTCAGGCTGGTCATCAGCAGTTAGTGATCGCCGGAGGAGTGGAGTCAATGTCGCGTTGGCCCCAAGGTGGTGGCCCGACCGACTTCACTGCAGGCAACCCCGCGCTTCGTGATCAGCACCCGTTGGTTCCCCAAGGAATTAGTGCGGACCTCATCGCAACCGTTGAAGGTTTTAGCCGTGAAGAACTCGACCAACTTGCTGTTGAGAGTCAGCGTCGTGCCGCGATCGCTCAACAAGAGGGTCGTTTCGCAAAGAGTGTGGTGCCAATTAAGAATCCAGATGGATCTGTTGCACTTGATTTTGATGAGTTTGTTCGTGCTGGTACCACGCTGGAGAACTTGTCTGGTTTGCAGCCATCGTTTGAGGGCATGGGCACTCGAGTATTCGAAGGCTATGACCGATCATTCGATCAGATGTGTAAGGACACGTACCCAAGCATCGACAAAGTACGACACGTGCATCACGCAGGAAACTCTTCCGGCGTGGTTGATGGTGCAGGTGCAGTGATGCTCGCATCACCTGAATATGCGAATGCAAATGGACTCAAACCACGTGCTCGCATTGTGATGTCTGCGGTTGCGGGAGCCGAACCCGTAATCATGCTCACTGCTCCTGGCCCCGCTTCGCGGAAGTGTCTGGAGCGCGCGGGGATGACCACGAACGACATCGATCTTTGGGAGATCAACGAAGCGTTCGCCGCAGTACCAATGAAGGCGATGCGCGATCTGAACCTTGATCCCGAGAAGGTCAATGTGAACGGCGGTGCAATGGCACTGGGGCACCCCATTGGCGCAACTGGAGCGATGTTGATTCAGACAGCGTTGGACGAACTCGAACGCCGTGACCTAAGCACCGCGCTGATCACTATGTGCACTGGTGGCGGTATGGGCACCGCCACAATTATCGAGCGCCTGTAATCAGGCGTCGATTTTTGCAGTGGCTTTGCCGATCAGAACGGTTTCATCCTTCTGATTCAAAGTGACGATGTCGAAGTCGGCGTAATCCTGCCCACCCTCGTTGTACACATTGGTAACGGTTGCGGTAGCGGTGAGTGTGTCACCGGGCCACACCTGTACACGGAACTGCACTTCGTACATGGTGATACGGCCATCGCCCACCCAATCGGTAATAACGCGACCAGTCATACCCATCGTGAGCATTCCGTGCGCGAACACGCCTGGGTATCCTGCGACTTCCTTCGTGAACTTATCGTCAGTGTGTAAGGGGTTGTAGTCGCCACCTGCACCTGCGTACATCACAATTTGCGTACGGGTTAGGTCGTCAACAACAACAAGTGTCTTGCTATCGCCGACTTTCAATGTGCTTGCCTTTAGTGCCATTGCTCAGCCCTCCGTTACAACTTTGGATGTTTGTACACCGACCATGGTGACAGTGACTACGAGCTCGCCCTTTTGGTCGAAGAACTCTTGGATGTGTTCAGAAAAGAGAAGCTTGCCGCCCTTCTTGCCTTCCTTTTCCCATGTGTTGCCCGGCTTTGCCTTGACTGTGAGCACATCTCCTGCACGAATCGGGCGCTTGAATTCAAATTTCTGCGATGCGTGGAGTCCACCGCCACCGCCTCCACCACCAGGTGCTGCAGTTACTCCAGTTGCATTCTTTCCAGAGCCAAACCATGGCTCGCCGATCTTTGGACGCAAGAAATAGTCAGGGTCGAACTGGGCGCTTGCCTGGGGGAATGTGGGAGGCGCGATGATGCCCCCGGCTTCACTCTTCTTGGCGTATTCCTCATCTGAATAGATCGGATTCGGATCGCCAATTGAGCGTGCAAACATCATGATGTGTGATGCCTCAACTGGGAATCGATCTGCTGCCATACCCATGTCCTTTCGTCTCTGGCACTGTTGTGCGCCCCAAACTCTATGCAAATCAGTACCCCTCAAGCACACCCGACCACGCACACGAGCCCTTGTCATCAGGTATAGGTTTTGGCAGTGCCTGTACTTGCCGAAATCCAGCCGATCCTTGACCTTTTGAACTCCGTGGAGCCCCCACCGCCGCCGAAAGATGAAGCCGAGCTTTTGGCGCGTATGCGGGCCACCATCGGGATGATGCAGGAGCCAGTGAACGAAACGTTGGCTGTTGCATCGGTGGAGGACAAAGTGATCGACTTTCATGGTCTTGAGGTGCCAGTGCGTGTTTACACTCCGGCAAATCGGCCAGTCGCCCTGATGGTCTACCTGCATGGCGGGGGATTTTCGATTGGGAACATCGATACGCATGACGGACTCGCGCGCCGCTATTGCGGCAACGGATCGATGGTGGTGGTGAACGTTGAATACCGCCTAGCCCCAGAGAACGCATTTCCATCGGGCGTTGACGATTCACTGGCTGCAACGCTGTGGGCGCAGGAAAACGCTCCATCGTTTGGGCTCCGACCTGATCAGGTTGTGGTGGCGGGAGATTCCGCCGGAGGCAATCTTGCTGCGGTAACTGCTCAAACTCACGCACGACTATTGCGAGAGGGAAAGCTCAGCGCACCACTTGCAGGACACATCATGCATTGCCCCGTAACGGATATGCGTTATGGAGCCGATGAGTCATATCCATCGCGGCGCGAAAACGCCAGTGGATACATGCTCACTGACGAAATGATGCGGGTGTTTTTCCATTTCTACGCTCAGTCGGGTGCTACGCCTGAAGATGTAAGAGTGTCGCCGTTACTTGCAGAACGACTTGATGACTTATCGCCGGCTCTTCTTTTGACAGCTGAGTTTGACCCATTGCGCGATGAAGGCGAGCTTTATGCCGATGCCCTTCGTAAAGCAGGTGTTGATGTCACTGCGAAACGATTTGATGGCACTATTCATGTATTCATGATGTTCTCACCACTCGAGTGCGCACAGCAGTCCGATGCGATGGTGTTTGAATTTGTAAATCGTGTTGCGTCGTAAACTCTGGATCGGAGTCGCACTTAGTCTTGTTGGACTCATTGGCGGCGCATTGGTGTTTCGTGCGTGGCTGTTTAAATCCCCAGATCCGGTCGATATCGATTCAGTCATCGATGAATTTGAAAATCGCACGACCTTACCGAACTCAACTGTGGATCAAGGCCTTCTCGCTGAAGGTGTGTATCTATACGACACGATTGGATTTGAAGCCGTAAAAGGACGCATCTCCACTCGCAACGATTACACCGAAATCACGCCGATCACTGTGCGGTGGACCAAATGTGGGGTCGATTATCGCTGGGATGCGATGTCAACCCGGTGGGATCAGTTAAGTCTTTGTCTGGAAGACCGTGGACTCTTTGAAAAGCAAACCACTGAGCAGCACGAGTTCTTTCGTGTACGCGAGACCCGCACTTACAAATGCGACGATCGGGCATTGCTCGTGCCTTCAGCAGTGGTGAAAGGTGATTCGTGGGAAGCCATTTGTCGCGATGTTGATGCGCAGACCAATCGGACTACAACCGTTGAGGGGATTGAGTTGCTCTCAGTTGGTGGTGAAGAAGTTGAAGTGGTCCACATAGGCATCGACCAAGATTTAGTTGGATCGGCGGTGGGAAGCGCACGTATTGATTATTGGTTCCGTCAAGCTGACGGACTCATTGTGCGATACGAAAAGCTGATCTCCGCCGAGCGGGATACGCCTATTGGCAGTGTCACTTACAGTGAAGAAGTTGAGATCATGCTCACGGCATTGCAGCCAGTTACTGCGAAACCGAAGGCGTAGTCGCTAGTGGTCAACTACCTATGGCTTGTGCTGGTTGTATTTGGTTGCAATGTTGTGCCTGCATTTGCGCCACCGACCTGGACAATCCTCGTGTTGTTTCGTTTTCAGTCGGACTTGCATCCGGTTCCACTAGTCATTTTGGGCGCAATCTCGGCGGCCTCTGGTCGATTCATACTTGCGCACGCTTTTCGCATGTTGCGCAATCGATTACCAACAAAGACCATCAGCAATCTGCAGTCTGCACGCGAGGTATTGGTCGAACGCGGAAAGGGCCGTGCTTACGTTTTGCTCGGGCTATTTCTCGTCTCACCCTTGCCCTCCGCTCAGATGTTTGAGGCCGCTGGGCTCCTGATGATTCCGCTCCCACCATTGATGCTGGCGTTTATGTGTGGTCGATTGGTTAGCTACTCATTGTGGGTTGGTGGTGCTTCTGCGCTTAGAGAAACTGGAGTTGGCGACATCATGAAAGAAGGTTTTGCCAGCCCGTGGGCAATCGCGCTTGAGATCGTGTTGGTTGGTGGCGTCATCTTGTTAACTCAAATTGATTGGTCAAAGTACTCGCAACGTCCCCCTAATGAGCCAGAGGCGGCCAGCGACTAGCTGTTGGATAAACAAGAAAAAGTGTCCGTGGTTGTGGTACTAAAGATGCGTGGCAGATAGTCGAGTTAGAGCCGCCGGTGGGGTGGTATGGCGCAAAACCGCGCGCGGAAATGTCGAGGTCTTGTTGGTTCACCGTCCTGGTGAGGGATACGACGATTGGACTTTTCCAAAAGGCAAGAAAGATTCGTTCGATGAATCGGACGAAGACTGTGCTCTGCGTGAGGTTTATGAAGAAACCGGTTATCTGTGCCAACTCGGACATGAGATTGCACGTGTCAGTTACCTTGACCGGAAGAGTCGTGATAAACGCGTTCGTTACTGGGCAATGACCGTGCTTGCTGGTCACGAAGAACTCTCAAATGAGGTTGATGAAGTGCGCTGGGTATCAGTGGACAAACTTCGTACAAAACTCACTTACGAACGAGATGAGAAAGTGGTGAACGCTTTCCGTGCGTATCTAGAGTCCGGTCTCGCCGATCATCTCTAGCTCATTTTTTCAACCACAAGCATCGTGGCCCCGAAGTGAAGTGCTGCAGCAACAACCGTATTCACGTGCCAAAGCTCATGGAAACCAAAATGATCGGGCGCCAAGCGCGGACGCTTCGTGAAGAACAAGATTGCACCGGTTGTGTACACCGCACCACCTGCTAGGTACAACAACACTGGCCACCACCCAACTACACCGTGGATGTGGGGAATGATCCAGACAGCAATCCAACCAATTGCGATGTACATCCCCATTGCGGTTTTAAACATCTTTCCAAAAACCGTCAGCAAGATGCCGATAGCACTGGCAGACCATACGATCCACATGTATAGGGGTCCATTGTCTTCGCGAAGAGCAATTACACACATCGGGGTGTATGTGCCCGCAATCAGTACATAGATCATCGAGTGATCCAACTTGCGCATGAACGCCTGCGACTCCTCCGTCTTTGTCAAACGGTGATATGAAGATGAGATCGCAAAAACCCCGTGCAACGCAAGGGCATACAGGCCAACTGCAATTCGGTCCGCAACGCCATTAGCGCTGAGGATGAGCCAGATTCCTAGCGGAATTGTGGCAAATGCTGCATATGTGTGGAGCCGGCCACGCCAGTGGGGTCGCATTCGACCTGTTCGGAACTCGAAATACCTCGGCACTTGATCACCATATACATAAAAGAGGTAGAGATGTGGGTCACAAGTGAGTGATAAGCATTGATCATGCGTCGACCTTCTTTGCCTGATGTTCTAGAAGAATTGGTATCTGGAAATCGCCTCTCACCCGAGGACTCCAAACGAATTCTCAAAGCGCCACGTTTCTCGTTTGATGTACGTGAACTTCTCTACTATCTCGCGGCTCTGATTATGACTGTTGGAGTAGTTCGCCTTGTAGTGGTGATCTTCAGCGACGCTTCGACAACGGCCGTAATTGCTGCACTGTATTTGGCGGCATTGGTGTTTGCCGCACTTGCCTGGCGTCTGCAACGCGTACAAGGTTGGGTGGCACGTCTTGGTGAAGTCACAGAATTACTGGCGGTACTTTCATGTGCCATTGCAACTGGTGTGCTGTTGAGAGAGCAGCTTGAGTTTTCGGGCGAGGTTGCAGCGATTATTCCGGCATCGGCTTCAGCCGTGTGGGGAGTCATAAGGCTCCGAACAACTCAGTTCTCTGCAACTGCCGTGCTGATCCCATCTCTATTGGTTACAGGGGGCAGTGCATCAGCGTCGTTGGATTGGGAAGGTCCGCCGGGAGCCTTACCGATAATGGTTGCTGCCGCAGTTTTGGTGCTAATTGGAACACTTGATTTGCAGTGGCCACTCGCATTTCGTGTCGTTGGGGCCTACACCCTTTTGATTTCAGCACCGCAGTGGGTTGGCGAGCGTGGTTCTGTTGGTGGTCTTGCAGTGACCCTCTCCATAGGGGTGGCGCTCTTTGTGCTCGGCTCGTTGAATATGTGGATCGAACTCCTGGTTGCAGGTGGTTTGACGATCACTATTGGCATCTCAGTGTTTGTCTTCAAAAATGTTGACAACGAGGTTTTACAGGGGATCTTGGTTGTCGCTATCGGTCTGTTGATCGTGACCACCACGGTTCTGGTCTACCGACGTCAACTCAAGATGCAACCAGCGCAAATGACCAAGGCATAAGGCTGACCATCACGTAGACGACGCATTTCGGGTAGTTTTCGATCTGTTACTGTGTTGAAAAATACTCAAGCAATGGAGTTGATGTGGTGCAACGTGTCCCTTTTGTAGTGCATGGTTCACGTGTTCTGCTAACCGGTGCATCCTCAGGAATTGGTGCAAAACTGGCCGTTCGTCTCGCATCTGAAGGTGCGACTTTGGGCCTTGTTGGGCGAGACGCACAGAGACTCTCAGCTGTGCTTGCTGAATGTGAAAAACATGGTTCGGGTCATAGGTCTTGGGTGTGTGACCTTGCTGATTGGAATCAGGTGGACAACCTTGCAACTGAAGCTCAAGTTTGGGGACCGATTGATTGTCTGATCAATAACGCAGGTATTCCTAAACGCAAAAGTGCACTAAATATTGATGCAACCACTGTTGAGGCTGTAATGCGCATCAATTACACATCACCAGTTCGATTGACCCTTTCAGTTTTGCCACAGATGGTGGAGCGCGGGTCTGGTCGAGTGGTTTTTGTGTCTTCGGTCGCAGCCACCCTTTCCTCACCAGGTGAAGGTGCTTATGACGCTTCCAAAGCCGCTCTCTCAGTTTTTGCCGAAGCGATGGCGATCGATGTTTGGGATCATGGGATACGGGTGAACATTGTCTATCCCGGGGTGGTCGACACTCCTTTATTCTCAGTTCCAGACAATGATCCAATGTCTACAAGTATCGAAAAGATCACTGTCGACGAATTCGTTGATGGCATGTACACCGCGCTGGTTGAGGATCGCTTGGAGACTTACATCCCTGCATATTTTCATGACATCGCCAAGACCAAAGCGCAAAATGTAGGTGCGTTCATCGAGGGTTCTGTTGGTTGGATTCGACAACAAAGAAGTGCCAGCTGATCAATGGATTTGAAGTAAAGAAACACGAAAGAAAAGCAGGGGGAACATGACCAACACAGCATGGGCGAAGAGAGATGCAAAGCACCTAATCCATCCAGTCACGCCACCGTCCGAAATTGAAAAAGGTGGTGCACGTGTTGTTGTTGAAGGCAAAGGTTGGATGATCACTGACGATCGTGGCCGGGAATTAATTGATGGATTCGCTGGCTTGTGGTGTGTGTCTGTTGGGCATGGTCATCCTGAGATCATTGAAGCCGTTAAGGACCAGATGGAGACTCTCGAGTACTTCACCACATTCCACGGTCAGTCACATCCCAAAGCGATTGAACTCGCAGAGAAAATCGCATCAATGATGCCACCTGAGTATGGCTTGAATCGTGTGATGTTCTCTTCAGGTGGCTCCGAAGCAAATGAAACGAACATCAAGTTGGTTCGTATGTACTGGGCTGTCCAGGGGCAGAATCGGCGCTTTGTGATAGTTGGTCGTAACCACGGCTATCACGGGCTCACCATTGCCACCATGACCGCTACGGGAATACATCCAATGCGGTGGAACTTTGGTCCCGCATCACCGGGGTTTGCACACATTCCCGCGCCGTACTGCTACCAGTGTGAGCTAAAACTTGAGTATCCATCGTGTGGGCTCGCCTGTGCCAATGCTTTTGAAAAACTGATTGAAGAGCAGGGTGCCGAGAACATTGCTGCATTCATTGCTGAGCCCGTGATTGGTGCTGGGGGAATTATCCCTCCACCTGAGGGCTACTTCCAGAAGATCCGCGAGATTTGTGACAAGTACGGGATCCTCCTAATCGTGGACGAGGTCGTTACGGGCTTTGGTCGTGGTGGAACGATGTTCGGCTTTGAGCGATATGGAGTGCGACCAGACATCGTTACTCTCGCCAAGGGAATCACAAGTGGATACCTACCACTTGGAGCTTCAGTGATATCTGATCATGTTTACAACACGATTACAGCAAACCTGCATGAGATGATGCCGATAAGCCATGGCTTTACCTATTCGGGCCACCCAACTTGTTGTGCAGCTGCACTCAAAAACATCGAGATCATTGAACGCGAAAATCTGACCGAGAATGCAGTACTTGTTGGCGCATACTTACAAGATCAACTGAAGAAGCGACTCGGCCATTTTCAGACCGTTGGTGAAATTCGTGGTGTTGGGTTGATGGTTGGAATTGAACTTGTTGCAGACCGTGCGACCAAGCGAGGATTCAAACTCCCACATGCAGCGTGTTCAATGGTGGAGCACGAGGCTTGGGAGCGGGGTCTCTATTGCCGCGCAATGGGGATGGAGACGGTTGGCCTCGCACCACCATTAACCATCACAAATGAAGTCGTTGATCAAATTGTTGACATCCTCGTTGAGTCATGGGAAGCCATGGAAGCCAAGATGATCCCTTTTGACCAAGGACTTTGATTTACCCTGTGTTCCCTATCCCATCTTTGGGTGGGCGAATGGGCTTGGGTGCGGTCGCACAGCTGGGGATTTAAAGAATGGTTGAACAACTTCGTCCAACAATTGAGCAATCACATAACTGTGGTTCATTGAGGTAACCAGGTTTATGTCTTCAAGTGGGTCGGTAATTAAATCAAAAAGTTGACATGGCTCAAGACTGTCTTCATCAACTACTAACTTCCAATGATTATCGTCATTTTTAATTTCAAATGAGGCGAAACCCCAGTTCTCACTTACTGAGTAACTGCGTGGTGATGGATCATCACCATTGAAGTACCCAATCAATGAACGACCTTCACCACCAGGAACTGAGTCGGCACCAAATATTGATCGCACTGTAGCTGGAACATCAATGTGCTCAATGAGGTCATCGATGACCCTTGCATCACAGCCTTGAGGTGGTCGCATAATCAAAGGCACACGAACAGCACCTTCATACAAGACACACTTAGACATCAATCCGTGGTCACCAGCCATTTCACCATGGTCACTTGTGTAGATGATCCACGTATTCGCTAGAAGGCCAGTTGTTTCTAGAGCGTCCACAATTCGGCCGACAGCATGATCGATTATCCCAATGTTCGCAAGGTACGCGCGTCGCATTCCTTCAATCGCTGTTGGATCCATGGTGTCGGTATCCGACAACTGAAGCATTCCAGCAACCAATTTTCCATAGTTGCCAGCAATGGAGTGTTCCGGTCGCAACGTGCTCTTTGGTGGCTCTGGTATCTGTGGTGCATATTTTTCCCGCGCCTCAACTGGTGCGTCCCAAGGATCGTGTGGACCCGGAAAGCCAACGAACAAAAAGAACGGGGCTTTGTGATTCCAATTCCGAATCCATTGCACTGCAGCGTCACCATGCCATGTGTCGATGTAATCGGTTAGTGGCAGTGGAGTTGGTGTTGCATCCCACATTGGGACATTCTTTGTGGCACCGACTCCACTTTCATTTTCCCCGTGATAACTACGGTCAGCAATATGACGTTTGTAAAAGTCAAGCAAACCTTGTTTAGCGAGGTGATCGGTATAACGATTGCGCGGTGACACAGTGAATTTGTCACCAGTCTCGGTCACTTCCGTGAAGCCACGATTCCTCAAAAGATCGGCGCTCTCGTCAATGTGTTGAGCTCGTAATGAATCATCCCTGGTTAAGTGGGCTTTACCTATCAGGGATGTATGAACTCCTGCATTTTGCAAACTATGTAGTGAAGTAGGCATGTCAATTGGCACCTCAGCCCAGTTCGTATACACCCCATGGTCACGCACATATCGCTCTGTGAGAAGAGATGCACGAGCCGGCATGCATAGGGGTCCCTGGCAACTCACCTTGGTGAATCGAATGCCAGACTTTGCTAGCCAATCAATGTTTGGCGTATTGGCACTTGAATTACCGGCACAACCTAAGGCATCTGCTCGATGTTGGTCAGCCATCAGAAAGATCACATTTGGCTGTGAAGTGCTGTTCTGCGTCATGGTTGCACAGTAGATTCCCCGTACAATTTGGTCAATAAATGGGCGTCAAGTCAGTGGACACAACGCCATGTATCGGGGTAGGTAAAACATGGCAGGGTTGTTTGACAAAGTTGAGTTTGCTCATGGCCCGGCGACCGCAAATCGATTTACACTCGCGCCACTCACAAATATGCAGAGCAATCCAGATGGAAGCTTGGGAGATGCAGAACTGCATTGGTTAAAAATGCGTGCCGGTGGTGGGTTTGGAATCACATCGACGTGTGCCATGCATGTGCAGCCCAGCGGGCAGGGATTTGCTGGACAGTTAGGTTGTTTTTCTGATGATCTATTGCCTGGTCTAACTCGGCTTGCGGATGCTGTGAGGGGCATGGGCAGCGTGGCAATCGCCCAGCTCCATCATGGAGGAAGCAGATCTGACAGCTCTTTGATTGGTCAACAACCAATTTGCCCCTCGGAAAACGTGGAATTCGGTGCACGTGAAATGACATCGGCTGAAGTCGAAGAATCTGTGGAAGCGTTTATCGCAGCGGCCGAGAGATGTAAGAGAGCCGGATTTGACGGAGTGCAGTTGCACGGTGCTCATGGCTATCTTGTGTGCGAATTCTTGTCACCAGAAACGAATCGCCGTACCGATAATTGGGGTGGCTCACTTGAAAAGCGTGCCCAATTCATGATGGAAATTGTTGGTGGAATCCGTTCCCGATGTGGTGAGGACTTCCATCTTGGTGTGCGCCTCTCACCTGAGCGGTTCGGCATGGTCGAAGAAGAAGCCGTACAGTTCTTTGCCCTGCTAGTTGATTCCAAGAAGGTGGACATGATTGACATGTCTTTGTGGAGTGTGTTTAAGGAGTCAAAATCTGAGTACTACTTGGGACAGCGGTTGATTGATATCTTCACTAATTTGCACCGTGGAGATTGTCGGCTGTCTGTAGCTGGACGCCTTTATAACGGTGACGATGCACAACGCGCGATTGATGCTGGTGCAGATGTGGTAGCGATTGGTCGCGCCGCAATCTCGAATCATGATTTTCCGAAACAAGTTCGCGCCAATCCCCATTTCAAAATGCGTGAAACACCAATACCGGTAGAGGTGCTACGAGCTGAAGGTTTGGGAGAAGCATTCATCGAATACATGAGGACCTGGCGCACGTTTGTAGGTGAGTAG
>JAFMEI010000047.1 GCA_017856815.1 Ilumatobacteraceae bacterium | reverse complement strand
CGTAGCCCAATGGCAGAGGCACGGCGCTTAGGACGCCGCAAGTGAGAGTTCGAGTCTCTCCGTCGGCACAGTGAATTCATTAGCGGACGTCATGGTTGTGCTGTTCTGCGTCGTCACGGTCCTGGTCGCCGTCACATTTACCTTTGAATTCGACCGGTGGCGAATCGTGGCCTGGCTACAAACTCCGCTTCTACTTTGGATACCTATAGCCAGTGCAGGAACTGTGTTGTCACTCGTTGTCGGGGAGTACGCAGTGGCCGCAGCGCTCGGCCTAGCGACTGCAATTTTTGTCATGCGCCTCGCGCCCCTAATGCAGTCGACTCTGATGCACAAAACCCAGCCGACTGCAGAAAAGCTACGAGTTGCCCACGGAAATCTTCTATACCTGAACACGAAATATGGCGACGCGTTGGATGCTCTCATTGCAGTGGACGCTGACGTGCTCACACTTTGTGAAGTCACAGACACATGGCACGGAAAACTGCTTGAGCATGCCGGTTTTCACTCTCAGTACCCACACCGTGTCATCTGTCCAGCTGATCTCGCTGATGGAATTGCAGTGTTTTCAAAATTCAATTTTGAAACGCACAGCATCAAACCCATGATTACCAAAAATGCGGTGGTCGCAACACTTAGTCATCCAATGGGTCGGCTACAGCTAATTACTCCCCACCCGATGCCACCGGTAAACCGAACCAAGATCCGGGATTGGCGTCCGTCTTTTGAGTCAATACGCAGCTCTGTCGACCCCGCGTTACCAGCTCTTTTGATCGGTGACTTGAATGCCGCCCATTGGCACCCAAGTTTTCGACACCTAATTAGTGACGGATTCCTGCGGCATGTGCGTGACGGTGCGCGTGGACGTTGGGCAGGTGGGCTCGCTCCCTCCTGGCGACCACATCGCAACACACCGAAAATTGTTCGGCTTGACCATGCTTTAACCTCACCTGGCCTTACACCAATCAAAGTTGCGAACTTTGCAATACCTGGCAGCGACCACGACGGTCTAGTGGTCGAAGTGATGATCAGTGAGCCAGACACGGCACAATGAGCAAGAATTAGCTAGGCGACTTTTAGCGGGAGTTGTAAGAATGAAAACAATGCTTTCAAGTGCACGACACGGTTGGCTAGCTTTCGTCTCGATACCACTGGCCATTGCCTTAACCTCGGGTGCGTTAACCGCTCAATCTCGGCCCACAGTCACAACATCCGCAATTCGAAATATCACAGTCGAGGCAGATCCGGTCAGATCTGGTTCAGTTCAGCAAACGCTTCAGGTTTCAATTCCCCAGAATGTTTCAACTCTTGCCGGAACACCGACCGTTCCCGATGGCTGGACGCTCGAATACACAGAGAACGGTTCAACGTGGAGCTCAACCGCACCCGCGGACCCAACTGCCGTGAGGGCCACCGGAACAATTGAGTCGTTGGGGACATCTGGCGAATACCAAGTGTTGGAGTCAGAAGCCGACGGCGTACCCGTGTCGGTAACTGGTTGGGCTCAGCCCACTACTGCGGGCGACGGATGGGATGTTTTCTTTGGCCTGGGTCGCATCTTCAATGTTTGGCACCACACAGAGACCTATGTGGGTGTTGACTGCCACGAACGAACAACCGCATTGCCGTGCTGGACTCTTGGTGGCATGAATACACCATTCGTTTTATATGGGTATCAATCTCCAAACCACTCAACTGGGTTTGTCCACGAATCATCACGCAAGCTCTGGACACTTGTCCGAAAGATCAGCGACGGAAGTGCCGGGTTCATCTGTGTTGATTTGAGTGACATCACTACGCCAGTCTCGTGCTCCACGGGGTACATCCCTCTCACATCCACTGGTGCTACTGGGTCGTGGCAAGAACTCGGTGACGCAACCCGCATTGGCAATGAAGTGTTTTTCCGCCTGACGTCTGCCAACTCGTCGCTCTATTGTCTCGACATTTCAACTGGTGCTGGGTGCACAGGGCAGCCGTATACCGCGAGCGCCGGTTCGGGGCTCCCGATCGGAAGTTCCATCTATGCGTTGAACCGCAGTTTCTCCATCAACGGACTCTTGTTTGTCAACAGCTCGACTGATGTTGGATGTTTTGATCCCATTAGTGACTCGTCGTGTTCGGGTACTTGGCCGGCGAATGTGAACTCTATGGGTGCAATGTTCACAAAGTTTGACTCAGCAGGTGACCCCGTTGGAATTTGTGGTATCGGTGCGCAGGTGTGCTTGGACTTTCTCGGCGCGTCTTCAACATTTCCCACAGGTCTCGCTACTGCGTTGAGTAACTTTCCGCAGTCATGGTTTTGGAACGAATGGGCGGGCCTTGGCTCTCCTACAACTCTCCCCCGCTACTACTGGACTATTCAGGCAGACCACACGAAGATGCAGTGCTACGACTTCACGACTGATGATGTTTGTGCTGGCTTCACAATGCCCGCTCTGGGCCTTCGAACCTATGGAGTGCGTGAAGACCCCGCAGACCCTGGCTGCCTATGGACCAACAGTGACGTTGGCCAAGTAGTTGCCTTTAACGGCATAACCGGAATCACTGGCTGCAATGTGATTGATGCGGTACTGAGTTTTCCTGTCGAACAGTTATCGCCTCGAAATCGTTGCGATGGTTCGTCTGCAATTGCTGGATGGACTCGTTTGAAGGTCAATCTTCCCGATGGAGTGGACCACAACGACGTAATCATCACCGTGCGTAACTCATCTGGTGACTTAATCACCGACTGGACATCAAAGACGATTAACAGTTCGGGCGTATTGAACTTGGGCAGCCTTGATCCCGCTCTCACCGGTGATTCTCCACAATTTACGGTGCAGATATTGAATACAGATGATGCAACTGGCCTCGGTGGCGTGCTGCGATACTCATCTCTACCAGCGCAGATTTGCGTGCCGTTGATGCGCGAGATTGTGTGCCCAGAGGATCCCGACGCGCCAGTTGTCGGTGTAGGCGAGCGATTCTTCGGAGCGTATTGGCCTGATTCATCGCAGATTGAGACATCTTCTAACTACCAAGTGACTGCACTTCAGTCCGGGTGCGAAGTTACTGAGTCAACTACGTCCACTGGACCGCCTGATCCCGTGCCAGGCAACTCAAGCGGAAGCACCCTGCCCCCTACTGGAATTGATGACCAAGGATTTACACTTTCAACAGTGGTGGCGCTCATGCTTGTGCTCTGCGGTTTGTTAGCACTTAGCGTCGCAGGGCGGCGATCAAAGCTTCGACCGCACGGCGACGGTGTGAGATTTGGTTCTTGAATTGTGAACTCATCTCGGCATAAGTGGCGCCTGGTGTTGCGCCATCTGCTGGAATGAATACTTGGTCGTAGCCAAAACCGTTTGCGCCGCGTTCGGCGGTAGCAATTTCGCCCACCAACACACCCTCGGCGATTGTCCAAGTGGTCGCACCATTTGAGTCAGGCCAAGCCACCACCATTACGGATCGAAATTCGGCACGACGGTTAGCCACTCCATGAAGTTGCTTCAGGAGCAATTCCCGATTGGCGGCGTCTCGATTACTTCCATCGGCACGGATTGCATCACCTGCGAATCGCGCACTGTGAACACCAGGAGCTCCGCCGAGTGCTTCCACAAATAGACCCGTGTCGTCGGCCAACGACGGCAGTCCGGTTGCCTGCATGATTGCCAGAGCCTTCAACTTTGCGTTTCCAATCAGCGTGTCGGCGTTTTCGTCGACATCCTTGACTACGTCCAAACTGGGACGCGGCAACAGAGTGCATTCGGGCAGCAAATCAGCAAAGATCTCCGCAATTTCTGCGACTTTGTGCAAATTGGCTGATGCCAGAACTAACTCAAGTTGCTGCGACATCAAGGATTTCCGCGGTGCTTCCTAGCGTCCAAGTTGGCGTGGCACAGGAGCATTCGCGAGCAGGCTGGATTGCAGATCAAAAATTTGTCCTAGTCCGTGAGATGCGAGTTCCAGCAGTGAGTCGAGTTCCTCGCGACTAAACGCTAAACCTTCGGCTGTGCCTTGCACCTCTACGAACTTTGCATCACCACTTGCTTTGGATTTCAACATCACCACGTTCATGTCAACTTCCGCTGACGAATCTTCTACGTAGGGAAGATCAAGTACTGGCACACCGTTGTGGATACCAACGCTGATTGCGCCACAGAATGAATGCAACGGGTGAGCGGCGATCAAACCCTCTTGCTGCACTCGTGTCAGTGCGTCGTGCAACGCAACATAGCCACCAACAATGCTCGCGGTTCGAGTACCACCATCGGCCTGCAGTACGTCACAGTCGACCACAACTTGTCGCTCACCGAGAGCAACCATGTCGCACGCAGCTCGCAAAGAACGCCCGATCAGGCGCTGAATCTCCACCGTGCGCCCTGACTGCTTGCCCTTGGCAGCTTCACGATCAACACGTTCCGGCGACGAGCCAGGCAACATCGAATACTCCGCGGTGACCCAGCCTTTACTGGTGCCCTTCATCCAGCGCGGCACATCTTCGTCCACGCTCGCAGTGCACAGCACTCGAGTTTTACCAAAGCTGACTAACACCGAACCTGCTGCCATTTCGGTGAAATCGCGTTGGATTTCGAGGGGTCTCAATTGATTCGGTTGACGGCCATCGGGTCTAGACATATTGCAAAGTTACTCGCTTGATCATTTTCCAGGTGTCCACAACTTCGCATCGGACAATTCGGGTCCGAGAAGTCGTCGCCCAAGATCAGCAAACCAAGAAACATCTCCCGAAGACAAGAATGTGTGCTCGCCGCGATTCGTCTCATGCGAAACAAGGTCAGCGTCAATCAAGGCCTTGCGCACAGCAAACGCGGTTTCGTCTGCAGAACTGACCAACACAACATTTGGGCCCATTACTTCGCTAATGACTCGAGCCAAATATGGGTAGTGCGTGCAACCAAGGAGCAATGCGTCCACATTCGCGGTGCGTACCGGCGCAAGTAGCCGTTCAGCGAGGACCATGACTTCATCCCCAGTTGTTTGCCCGCGTTCAACAAACTCCACAAAACCCGGGCACGCCGCACTTGTGAGTGCAACGTCAGCTCCAGTGGCTGCGACTGCTCGCACATAGGCTCCAGATGAAACCGTGCCGACGGTACCGATGACTCCGACGTTCTTGTTGCGCGTTGCTTGTACCAAAGAGCGAGCACCAGGATTAATCACTTCAAGCACTGGCACAGGCATCTCTTTCACCAATGCGTCATATGCGACAGCGGATGCGGTGTTGCATGCAACGACAATTGCTTTTGCGTCAAAGTCACGTACCAGACTCCACGCAATTTGAATCGCATAACCGCGAACCTCGTCCGCGGGCTTCGAACCGTACGGGTACCTTCCGGTGTCACCGACATAAACGAGATCTTCGTTAGGCATTAAGTCGATCAATGCCCGCGCAACAGTGAGGCCGCCGAAGCCGGAGTCGAACATGCCAATCGGCCGATGCGCCATGGCAGCAAGATTACTTAGAAATAAATGATCTTCTCGGCTGCAGCTTCAGCATCATCCAAGTCAGCCGTGTACGCACCTGTAGAAAGGTATTTCCAGCCACCATCGCACACGATGAACACGATGGTGCCAGACTCGATGCTCGCTGCCATCTTGGCTGCACCGGCTAGTGATGCACCAGTGCTGATACCAGCGAAGATGCCGCACTCATTAACGATGCGTCGTGTCCATTCAATTGATTCGCGAGGACGAACCACGCGCTTGCGATCCAGAATGTCGTAACCATGCCAGTTCTCAAACACTGGAGGTATGTAACCGTCATCAAGATTGCGCAGACCTTCAACAGTCTCACCAAGCGGGGGTTCCACAGCGACGATTTGAATGTCGGGGTTTTGTTCTTTTAGGAAGCGACCCGTTCCCATCAAAGTTCCACTCGTGCCAAGACCGGCGACAAAGTGCGTAATCTCTGGGCAGTCACGCCAGATTTCAGGACCGGTGGTTTGGTAGTGCGCAGCAGGATTCGCATCGTTTGCGTACTGATAGAGGAAGCACCATTCGGGGTGCTCTTCAGCCATTACTTTGGCGCGCGCAACGGCACCATTGCTACCTTCTTCACCTGGCGTGAGAATGATGTCTGCGCCGAACACCTCAAGCATCTGGCGACGTTCAATCGACACACTGGTTGGCATCATGATCGTGATTGGGTAGCCCTTGATCTTGGCAATCGCCGCCAACGCGATTCCGGTGTTGCCTGATGATGGCTCCAAAATCCTCTGACCCGGCTTCAGGCGCCCATTCTTCTCAGCGTCTTCAATCATCGATTTCGCGATGCGATCCTTCACCGAACCGAAAGGGTTTTGATTCTCCAACTTTGCGATCAGCCGAACATTCGGGTTCGGCGACAGATTCGAGACGTCCACCATCGGCGTATTGCCGATCAGGTCAAGTATCGATTCGCTGGGGATCATGGGGTTCTCTCGGGGGTGCTGGCTTGAAAGCCGACTAAAGCAATAAGGATTCTAGCGATTGGCCCCGAAATTGCACTGCCTTGGGCACGTTTGTTACTGAACACTGCTCCGCAAAGCCTTGTCCTCGTTAGGCGACGCTGATTTCCTCTTCTGAGATCTCACCATTGACAATTCGAAATGAACGTGGCTGAGGCGCGCCTGATTTCAAGCTCACTATTAGATAGTGCCAGCCAGGGTCGGGCGCCTGAGCAACGTCAGTAGCGCTCGGATAGGCCTCAGAATGGGTGTGGCTGTGCATTACCCCGAGCACCTCGAGACCATCCTTTTCGGCAGCGAGTTCTGCTTTCAGATGCTCTTTTGGATCAATCGTGTAGACCTTGGCGCTTGCTGCAATGTTCGTGCACGGCACGAAGCGGTCAATGCGATCGCTTCCAGGCGCGCCAATCATGAGCCCGCACACCTCGTACGGATATCCCGACACAGCGTGTTCGCCCATCGCCTTTACAACATCGGCAGGAATCACAATCATCACCCACCAAGGCTACAAGTAGCCTTGGCACGCCCGAATAACCATGAAAAAGCAACCTTCCACTCTGGCCAGCAACCGCAAGGCGCGTCACGACTTCACCATTCTCGAAGTGGTCGAAGCGGGCATCGTGCTGTCTGGAAGTGAAGTTAAGAGCCTCCGCACGGGGCAGGTACAACTTGCTGATTCATACGCGCGCATTCACAACGGCGAGCTGTGGCTTGAAGGTGTCCATGTGGCGCCGTACCAGTTTGCCCATGGAGTCGGAGCGCACGATCCAAACAGGCCACGAAAACTTCTCTTACACAACTCTGAGATTCAACATCTTGCCGACCGCGTCGCGCGCGAACGCTTAACAATCGTGCCGCTATCTATTTACCTAAAAGATGGACGCGTAAAAGTTGAAGTGGCGCTTGCGCGCGGTAAGCGGCGCGAAGACAAGCGTCAGGATATTGCCAAGCGTGATGTGGAACGCGAGATTCAACGCAATCTCGGCCGGCAAGAAAAAGGCAAGATCTAAATAAGTTTTGCGGTGTTGCCACTCGCCGCACTCGTTGCGGCGAGCCAGGTCTTGTAACCGCCGTTGACATTTCTCGCCTTGATGCCAACTTCATGCAATAGAGACGCTGCTGTATGGCCACGCTGACCAACTTGGCAATAGACCACGAATGGACCGTTGCCCAGTGACTCGAGACGACCACGAAGTTCATCGAGTGGCACGTTTAAATCCCCGGGAATATGACCCACGCTGTGCTCCGCTTCAGTGCGCACATCGATCAGCGTCCAGCCTTCTGCAATTGCGGAATCAATCTCAAGTGGATCAATCACATCACAGTCACCAGTAAGAACATTTTCTGCCATGTAGCCAAGCATGTTGACTGGGTCTTTTGCCGACGAAAAAGGTGGTGCATACGCAAGTTCAAGATCAGCGAGTTCGATTGCTTTTACTCCAGCCGACATTGCGGTGGCGAGAATGTCAATCCGCTTGTCAACGCCAGACCCGCCAACAGCTTGCGCACCGAGAATTACGCCGTTATTTGGGTCGAACAACATCTTGATGGTCATTTGTTCTGCACCTGGGTAATAGCTTGCATGATTCATCGGATGAGAATGCACACTCTTGAAGGCGCGTCCGGCAGCTGTGAGGCGCTTTGCATTCCATCCGGTCATCGCAACGGTCAATGAAAACACCTTCACTATCGCAGTGCCGAGAGACGGCGACGGGCGAACCACCATCCCCGCAATGTGGTCTGCCACACGGCGCCCCTGTCGATTGGCAACGTTCGCTAATGCGATGAGTGAACTCGCACCACTTACTGAATCGATCTTCTCGACGGCGTCGCCAACTGCATAAATATCCGGGTCGCTGGTCTGCCCACTTTCGTTCACAGCTATTCCCCGATTCGGGCCGATCGTTAATGCAGCCATCTCTGCTAATCGCGTGTCGGGTCGCACACCAATCGACCCGATAACTAAAGCGGCAGGAATCGAACGACCATCGGCGAGCAATACAGCATCGGTAGTGATCTCCGTAACCGCCACCCCAGTTTCAACAGCTATCCCGTTCTTCTCGAGCTCAACGCGCACCAGAATTGCCAACTCCGGATCAAGCGGCGTGAGCACTTGATCAGCGGCCTCAACCACCGTGACTTTGATTCCCGCGTGAGCAAGATTCTCCGCTGTCTCAAGACCAATAAATCCTGCTCCAATCACCACTGCAGTTGCAGGCGAAGCAGCTACGTCGGCATGCAAACGCGCAGCATCTTCCACTGTGCGCAAAACACGAACCCGATCAAATCCAGGGATTGGTGGTCGCACTGGCAACGCACCAGGGCTAAGCACCAACTTGTCATACGCGATTTTTGATTCAGCACCGCTGATGGTGTCTTTCACAATCACCTCATGCGCTGATGCGTCTATGCCAACTACTTCGGTATTCACCCGCACATCAAGGCGGAATCGATCATGGAGCCGTTCAGGTGTCTGCAGGAGCAAATCGCTCTCTTCTTGGATTACGCCACCTACGTAATACGGCAAACCGCAGTTCGCATACGAAACGTGCCCAGACTTTTCGACAACAACGATTTCCACCGATTCGTCGAGCCGACGCAGGCGAGTCGCTGTTGACATTCCACCAGCTACGCCGCCAACTACGACCACCCGTTTGACACCAGAAGTGTTTGAATTCATGACCCTAAGTATATACCCTAGGGGGTATGTGTAAGCGAACAACGTGTAACAAGTGCGGAAAACCAGACTGGTCCGGTTGCGGTGCCCACGTCGAGCAAGTACTCGGCGATGTACCCCACGACGATCGATGTAACTGCCGAGCCCAGGGGGCTACAGCCAAAGCGCAGCGCAATGGATTCCTAACTCGACTGCGTCGCGGATAGCACTCCTAATTGTGGCTTCACAGCCCCTCAAGAATTCGGTCCACAGCAGCTTTGACGATGCGACCGTATTCATCTATATCCAGTTCCGTTGAAGCGCTGTCTGGTGGATCGTGAATTACTGATGCGCCAACGCCGACAACAAGTGCGACTGATTCGTTTGGATCTGAGAGCAGGACGCTCGTTGACCATTGCTCCAACCAAGGTGTGGGCACCGTGGAATCGGGCGGTCCAAAGTGAAAGGCGATTCCTGCAGTACCTAATACTGGCGTCTCGTCAACCGTAAGTGTCAACTGCCCCAGTTCGGACGTCGTATAGGTCTTGCCATCGCACGACTTGACCGCATTAACGAATACATCAAAGTCTTCAACTAGTTGTTCTCGGTCGCCCCACATCAACGTTTCAAACACGCTGAGGCCAAGGTCGTCAGGTCGCCGAAATGATGTGGAAACCTGGGGATCTAAACGGCCCTCGAGGGCCGCGACGGCTGCTTCGCCTTCTTCACATAGAAACCCGGAAAGTTGGTCGCTGTTCGGTGGAATGACCTGGCGGCCTTGATCAATCCAGCCACCAGCGATCTCGTCGGTGTTAATTAACCCCTGGATTAAGTAGCTCAGACTCTCCACATTTGAACCCATTGACGTTGTCGTAGTGACTGATGTGGTTGTTGTGATGGGCATAGTCGTAGATGTTGACGAATCTGTTTCATCGTCGCTGCAGGCGCTAAGTCCTACGAGGGCGACTACACCCACCATCAAGAAACGAGACCAAGATTGAAGCGTCATCAACCTATACATAAAGCCCTCCATGAGCCTGTGTGAATGTTGATTACAGACTCAATTCGAAATGGTATTTACACCGACGGAAAATTTCACCGGATGTCTATACCGCAGACAAGGAACACTTGTAACCAATAAGTGAATGGTTCAATCAACCCGTTTATTTGTGTCAACGCGAGTCAAGAGATTTCGGTGGCTTACTCAATTTCGATGAGATTCTGAGCCGTATCTTCCGCTTCTGGACACCAAACCGACGGATCAAGAGATGGATTTTCATTGCTACGAACATCGAAGATCTGTCTTTGGGTTTCGTTCCACCGACCTGGCATGTCAGTAATCGTCAACAGCTCCTGGGAGATCATTGTCGGATCCGGCAATTGCCCTTCGGCCGAACGACTGCACCCAGCGCCCACTGTGAGCGCTACGAGCAACGGAACGAGAACCTTGTATTTCATACGAATTACACAAGCAGTTGGCGCGCCGCGCCAGACATTACGGCTGTACTGAATCGCGCAGACGCTTTGTGACTCCCCTGACGTACACTTGAAGCAACACAATTAACAAGGGGCTGACTGGTTTCGACGTCAGAGTCACTGGTTATGCGTGCGACCCGAGTTGCTCAGACTCGTTAAACGGGGCAAAAACAGAATTGCCAACGAGCAGTTCGCTCTCGCAGCCTGATTAAGGCCTAAGAGAGTCATCGTGAGTCGCGAGACCGCACGGGGCCAATCCATTGCAGCCCGGCACCAGAAGCAAGGGATGACGGCGAGAAAGAACGCTGACGGTGGAAAAGACCACTGACCGCTCAGAAAGTTGAGCCGCGGATCACTTCGGTGATCAGCCCACCCGCGGGTGTTGCTGCGTTAGCGACATAGTCGGGAATGGTCGTATCACGAATAGTTAGTACCTGAGGGACGGGGGTTCGATTCCCCCCAGCTCCACTAATTACTATTTCCAGCCACATTGTGACTGAAGACCAAGACGCTTGAGCACAAGCGACGCGGGGCAAGCGCCAAACGCTACATACATCCATTGGTTGATTCCCACGAACGCTGTCAAGATCAAAAACCATGGGCTGAAAACTGCAACGAGAATCACGCTCAGCAACGCCATGGATCCCGCAAGTGCAAAAAGCACTCTCTCTAACGGCCATTTTGTAGTCATGTTGTTTTCTTCCTTTTTTCTAGTGACTGAATTTGACGTGCGGAAGCACCTTCAATAACCACTTGGGCGAATACCAATTCTTTTCCCTCAATAGAGCCATCGTCGCGGGAACCAGCATGACGCGAACGATGGTTGCATCCAACAGCACCGCTAGTGCCAGTGTCAGCCCAAGTTCCGTCGGCGGTATTGGTCCGGTGACGCCAAATGCAACAAAAACGATGATCATAATGACCGCCGCATTAGTGATTGGTCGACCGGTGCGAGCAATACCCTCGGAAATCGCTCGCAAAGTATCGCCAGTTGCGTCATGCCTTTCTTTAATTGCTGCCAATAAGAACAGCTGGTAGTCCATTGAAAGACCAAACAACAATGCAAAAAAGAAGAGTGGAGCCCATGCATCAACGAATCCTTGGTGCTCAATTCCTATTAGGTTTGCCCCGAATCCATGCTGAAAAACGAGTGTGGCAAAACCAAATGCCGCCCCAACAGTCACAAGGTTCATAATTACCGAGAAAGTGGCGATCACTATGCTCCGAAAAACCAGAAGGAGCAACAGGAACGCAACAATAAGAATCAGCGCAATCGCGTACGGGGCTCGATCCGTCAGCACACTAGTTAGATCCGTATTTTGCGCGGCAGGACCACCAACCCGAGCAGAAGGAGCGCTTGACTTAAGCTCATCTCGAAGACTGTGCACCACATCGGCCGTCTTCGAGTCATCAATTGCCGTTCCCGGAATGACCCGGACCACCAACCTTCCTGACTCCGAAGCAGGTGAAACAACACGTGCATCTGCAACATTTTCAAGTTCCAACGCGGTCTTTATAACTTCTTCGGCTTGCGCTTGATCGACGGTTACAAAAGCTGGAGCAGCAGCGCCCGGCCCAAATGCGGCAACCAAAATCTCGTATCCATCGCGACTTGTACGACCTTCATCAACAACTCGCGCGCCCGGCATTCCTAATCTCATTCCAAATGCAGGAACAATTAATAAACCAAGCATGACAATGCCGATTATGAGAACGCGCCTTGGCTTTCGCAATGATGCACCAGTCCAACGAGCCCAGCGGCTCTCCGAACCAATATCGGGGTTCTTTTTCTTGCGTGACACAAGCACCCTGTCACCCATTGCAACGAGCACTGCGGGCAAGAGGGTCAGTGCAGAAACCGCGACTGCGATCACTGACAGGATCATGCCAAGTGCCATGGTTTGGAAAACCATAACTGGAACCAGGAATACTGCAGCCAGGGAAAGCACAACCGTTAGTGCACTGAGAAATACCGCTTTACCTGAAGTTGACATTGTATTTTCGATCGCACTTAGCGCATCTTTTCCTTCGCTTCGCTCTTCGCGATATCGACTGACGATGAACAAGCTGTAGTCAATGCCAACAGCTAGCCCAATCATCATTGAGAAATTCATCGACCAAACAGAGATCGGCGAAATCCACGACAACATATGCAGTGAGGCAAAACCAACTGCTATGCCAGCTATCGCAAGCAATAGTGGAATTCCTGCAGCAATCACAGCGCCGAAAGCTATGAACAACATCACCAGGGTTGGTATTCCGCTTACTAGCTCAGCTTTATGCAGTGCTTCTTCATTCATCTTGTTGAAGTCGCTCCATACGGGCCACTCACCAGTTACCTCAGCCCGCGCGTCATCAATGACGGTTAGTTGACCAACAAATCTGCCAAGTTCACCAGCAAACTCAGGTCGATCTGCTTCTACTTCAATTTTCTGTTCAACTGGAATCAAGGCAGTTTTCCCGTCCTGGGAAATCATTCCTGCTTCCGCGGGCATATCAAGTGGATTTACAACCGAAAGAACATGAGGGCCTTGAGTCAACGCTGACACAAGAGCCTCGAGTGTCTCGGGGTTCTCATCAATCTGTGATTCTTGAGAAAATATGACTACGGGGTTTTCTGCTCCAAGTGCAGGAAAGTCGGCGCGTAACTCTTGTCGCACAGATTGAGCGGTGGAACCCTTGGCGTCCCAACCAGCACCCGACAAAGCACCTGTAAGGGTGATGGCAAGGGGCGCCGAAGCGATCGTGATAATAAGCCACGTGGTAATCACAACTCGCCTATGCCGCACCATGAAAGCAGCCATCCGAGAAAACAATGCCTTTTCATCAGGAGGAGGCGAGGCTTCGTGGCCGGGATACAACAGTGATTCGTCAACTCGCATTTTGATACACCTCAAGATTTGAATATCTTGACTATACCCCAACGGGTATAGGTATATCAAGTTTCATCTGCAGGTCAGGAGCAGTAATGAG
>JAFMEI010000046.1 GCA_017856815.1 Ilumatobacteraceae bacterium | reverse complement strand
CAATTTGCACCTATCCGATCTGCGGTCGCCTCGTTACCAACGGTCAGTACGATCTCCCCTGTTTCAACCCCTGAGAACGGTGACTATATTCAGTTTGAAGTTCAGTGGTCCACGGCTGGTATTTCAAGAACTACGACTGTCTCAGTTCGAACTGAATCTCTTTCCGATGCACCATCGGCTGCGCTGAATAGCGACTACGAATTCCCTACGATCCCAGTGGGTGGAAGCAAGGCACTTGCTCCGAATTCCTCGGGTCGCTTCAACATTCGTCTACCAATAGTTGATGACAACATTTTGGAACCCGATGAAGGAGTCCGCATCGCCATATACAACGGCGTTGAAGCGGACGTTTTGCTCGCATCGACAACCATCACTATTCAGGATGACGAAAGTTATTCCGATGGGCTGAGAGGTAACGCGCCGCTGGGAGTCGCTTCGGAAGCAAGCCTCATGAACGCATATCAGCTTGCGGTGATCTCAAATGATATTTATGCAACTGATCCAGAAAATGAGAGAGATGACTTCGGCAGACTCCAATGGCAAGCCAGATTCCAAGAAGATTATGGTTCGCCCGAGTACAACTGGAACAGAATAAATACATATAACAATGAAAGTGGTGCTGCCATTGACACACAGGCAGTAACTATGCGCAACGATTCCGCGTTTGTTATTGCATTCCGTGGTACTCAGCAAATGGCTGCTGATGCATTGACCGACGCACTAGCGATCACTAAACGTGTTCCAGGGACCAGCCCCGGCGTCTACGTGCATGTCGGGTTCTGGGACGCACTTGAACCGGTGTACTCAGCAATCGTCAACGACTTAAAAGAGAGCCGTGGAGACCGCACCGTCTGGATCACAGGACACAGCCTTGGTGGTGCTCTCGCACAACTTATGGCCTATCGAATCAAGATGAGTAGCGACCCTGAAGTTCGAAATTCAGTGGTCCGAGTGGTCACATTTGGAGCTCCCCAAACTGGACAAACTGCGTTCAACAATCCTTCAAATCCCAATTCATTCCTCACCAAGGTGGGTGCGGGGAATATGCAGCGCTGGGTCAACCTTCAAGATCCAGTCCCACAAGTACCAGGACTAACTGTTCCTGGCTGGGTACACAATTCCTCAACAACTTTGATGCGCGAAGATTCCTTGGGGAACTTGCAGGTGCGTGCCGGTGCACCAATGCCAAGAGCGGGCGCGACGGGTGTGTCATTTGGTGATCACTCCCTGAATCTCTACATGGATCGACTTGTGGAGCTCAACACGAGACGCACGAATCTGACAGTGGCCCAGTTCGAGGAGTTTGCCCCAACGCCCGAAGCCACGCCCGAAACGCCAGAAACGGATATTGAAGATCCCGCGTTTGTTGAGAGCATAAAGACCCTGGGGATCGGTGTTGGCATCGGCCTCGTGGCGATTATCGGAATTGTTATCGGGCTTTCAATACTTCTGCTTTCCCAGCTGATGCTCTCTCTGGATTTTGTCTGGAACGAAATTGCTGGCGTTATCGAAGAAGCGTATAACGCAACGGCTGCTGAAGTTGCTGAGTTGATGAACACACTGGGTGCATCGGCGACCGAAATAGCACGGGCACTGAGAAATGTATTTTCGGTCACTGCTACGGAGATAGTCAACTTGCTAAGTGGCATTGGATTCACACTGGCGCAAGTCGCCACAGCGCTTAAATCAGCATTGTCTATGTCATACGAGGCAATTGTGGGTCTGTTTAAAACACTCGGTAAAGCCGCGGCAGATGTTGTTGCCGCGTTCAAAACTGCATTCAGCAGTTTGAATTTCTCCAGTGTCGCTGCGTTCTTGGACAGTGCAGGGTATGCACTAAAAATAATCGCTGAAGCGATCTTTGACGCTTTTGTTGTCAGTGTTAATGCCCTGGCTCTTGCACTAAAGAATCTGGGTAAGGCGGCTGTTGACGTTGCGCGGGCGCTTCTTGAAGGCATTGCGGCAACCGTGACACAAGTTGCATCGGCATTGAAGAACGTCTTTCTTGCGACTGTGGATCTTGCGGCGTCGATCCTTAAATCAATTGGTGTGGTCCTTGCAGACATTGTGGATGTTCTTAGCAGTGTCTTCTTCGCAACATTAAGTGTGATCGCAACTGCACTGAAGTCGATTGGGGCACTTGCATCACAGATAGCAACATTGTTGGTGGATGTTCTTGGTGCGGCAATTAATGCTGTTGCGAGTGCGCTTCAGGCCGCATTCGGTGCCGTTTATGACACCATAGCCAGTGCTCTTAAGACCGCATTTGAGGCAACCGCTAATGCGGTCGCTGCCGCGTTGAAATACATAGGAGGCGCAATAAACGATGTCGCTGCGGCCCTTAAAGCAGCATTCAACTGGTTTTCTTGGGTTGGGGGTAAATATCTTGCGTCAGCTCTTGAGTCTGCTTTTGGCTCGGTCTATAACGCAATCGCAGGTGCAGTAAAGACTGTCCTCAATCTTGCAGCCACGACTGTTGCCTCGATCATCAAGTACATCGGTGGCACCTTAAGTGAAGTCGCCTACGCGATTAAATCTGCGTTTTCATGGGCGGCTGACCAAGCCACTCAACTTGCTGAGGCACTCGAGAGTGCTTTTGGGGCCGTGTACGACTCAATTGCCTCAGCAATAAAGACTGTTCTTGGATTGGCATCGTCGGCTGTAGCCAATGTCATAAGAGTGATTGGCGCCACATGGAGTGAAGTAGCCAGCGCCATCAAATATGCCTTTACTGCCACAATCAATGCTGTGACGTCGGTTTTGAATGGACTGGGTGCCAGTTTTGATTCAATTGCATCAGCCATCAAAACTGCCTTCAGTGCAACTGCATCTGCCGTTGCCAGCGCAATCAAAGCAATAGGTGCGTCGATTAGCCAGGCCGCTGCTGCACTCAAGTCAGCATTCGGGACTGTGTACAACACGATCGCATCAGCAATAAAGACTGCTTACAGTGCGTCGATCAGTGCGATTACATCCGCATTGAAGGCACTTGGCGCCGGTGTTTCAGCGGTGGCCAGTGCCCTAAAAGCAGCAGCATTTGGAATTGTTGCAATCGCCAATGCAATTTGGGATGCATTCACAATTGGATTTGATGCATTCGTAGATCTGCTGGAGGCAATCGGCGCGTCTGCGGCGCAAGCCTTCGACATCGTTTGGGACTTCTTCTTTGGGTGAACATCCGTATCTGCTTGAAGGCACATTACCGTTGACTGATACGATTTCTAACGCTTGAGTCACATATTCCAAGCACTGGAATGCTGACGTCATGCGCACACCCTTCCCGCCGCAAAGGTCCTCTGGTTATCACGATGAATGAAGAGACAATTGAACAGAAACACGTCGTAACAGAGTTCGACCTGAGCAGCACCCCCTATGAAGACCACACGCATGGCGAGACGGTCATCCACGAGTATTTGTCATCAAAGCAGTCGGGTGCTTCGTATGTGTCTCTACTGCTGACTCATGCTGATGTCCTTATCGGCTCCTATGCGTTCAGCAAGACACAACCGAAAGTTCCAGTAACTGTTGATATGACTCATCGACAGTTGGCAAAACTTGTTCCAGGCACCCATGTGTCAATTGTCAGCCGAATTCTCCGGATTGGCAATGCCGCAATTGTTGGGGAGGTCATCTTTAGTGCCAACGACAATGTGGTGGCCACCACTCACGTGACCTTCAGTCTTTCGCCGCGCCCACAAGACAGTGGCTCAATCGACCTACCTCTTGGTGTCACTCGACACGGAAAAAAACCGATCATGGATCTGCATGAGCGGCTCTCACTTAGGGTGATTGAACTGGGTGTCGTTGAAGTGGATTTAACTGCGGAAACTATCAATGCCTCCAAAGGACTTCAGGGTGGCTTGACTGCTTTCACCGCCGAATACGCGGCAGAGTCACTACTCCGAACAGATGAGCACCTGATCGACTGTGACATTCGATACCTCTCTGGCGTTCGCGCTGGTCCGGGTCAGGCACGGGCTCAACGCATAGCCCCTAATCTGATCCGTGTTGAGGTAGTTGATCTCGGTAAAGATGATCGTGTGTGTGTGATTACAACATTTAGAACAGGAGCTTGGCAATGACCATGCATGTATCAGTTGATCGAGATCTCTGCACCGGGCACGGACGCTGCTACGTACTCGGACCGGATGTTTTTGATGCCGATGAGAGTGGCTACTGCGTGGTCAAAGTGAGCGAGGTGGATGGAGATCTGCTCGAACAGGCACGCACAGGCATGAACAACTGCCCAGAGGACGCGATCAAGATCTCCTGACCGCTTGTGTCAGTGCTTCAGCGGTTCGGAGATCGGCCGAACCATTGATTCCTGGGCGAAACTAGCCACCATTTGACCACTCGGGTTGTAGACGTCTCCCCGACCAAACGCACGACCGCGGGCCAAGATTGGACTGTGCTGACTGATCAAGCACCAATCGTTGATGTCACATTCACGATGGAACCACATTGAATGTGAAGTTACTGCGGTATGAATCTTCTGAGTGGAGTCAGCTTCCGAGAGGTCAGCAATCGGGCGCAAAGCCGTGCCGATGATCGTGAGATCCGTAGAGTGCGCAATGAGTCCTTGGTGATATCGCTGATCGTCAGGCAATTTACGATCGTCAACCTTCACCCAGAATGCGAAGTCTGCAGGGCCGACCTTCCGATCGCTTAATTCCACACCGTCCACAACACGGGTGGCAAATGGCATCATTCCGAGATCTCGCTCAGGGTGATCTTCCGGCTTGCCAAATGATGGTGCGGGATCCTGATTCTCAAAGCTTTCGTCGGGCGCGTGCATCTGCACATTGGCGACGAAAAAGACCTTGCCTTCTTGGGCGGCAGAAATTCGACGTGTTGAAAAGCTGCGACCATCATGCGGTGCTTCGACCACAAACTCAAGTGGCGCATTCACAGTACCTTCACGAGGAAAATACGCATGAAGCGATTTCACTGTCTTACCTGGTGAGGTTGCATGACCAAGCGCAACGGCTTGGGCCAGCAACTGACCACCAAAAATTCGGTAATACGCAAGATCCAGATTTGATGCACTCCAGACACCTTCACGTATTTCCGATACGTTCATGCAGTCCAGCAGAGAGTCAAGTGAAAAATTCGGCATAATTCCGCCCTTACTTAATTAGTGCGATGCTTGATCAAGATGAGCGCGAGCGGCGCTTACCGAACCCGTGAATTCAACACGGCCGTGCGCCATTACGACAACACTGTCTGCGATGTTGAGGGCATGGTGAACGTGCTGTTCGATAATGAGCAGCGAAGTGCCACCCTTCTTGATCTCAGCTAACGCGCGGTAAACATCATCGATCACCATCGGTGCCAAGCCAAGTGAAAGTTCATCACCAATGAACAACTTTGGTTGAGTCATGATCACTCCAGCCAATGCGAGCATGCGCTGCTCGCCACCCGAAAGAGTGCCAGCAATTTGGTGACGGCGCTCAGCGAGGCGTGGGAACAACCCAAATGCCCGCTCAAGCCTTTCTGTGTCCCTAGAGACAGCACGATCACCCGACATCAAGATGTTCTCTTCCACCGTCAGGGTGGCGAAAACGGACCGACCCTCAGGTGCATGAAACACGCCAGCGCGCGCAAACTTGTATGCGCGCTTTTTCTTCATTGATTCGCCGTTCACGTACACAGTGCCAGCGGTTGGAGCAATGAGTCCGCTTGCAATGCGCGCGACGGAGGTCTTACCTGAGCCGTTGGAGCCCAGCAGTGCTACGGCCTCACCCTCGCCGACTTTGAATGACACATCAAAGAGGGCTTTAAAGGGGCCGTACGAGGCACTCACGTTTTCAAGTGCAAGTGTGGATTCAGCGCTCATTGCTGCACCCCTTCACCGTCACCGAGGTATGCGCGGCGCAACTCCTCGCTCTTCATTACATCGGCAGTTGCACCATTGGTGATGTGTCGGCCGAGATCCATTAGGTAAGCCCGTTGCGTAAATGAACTAACGAGATCAACATCGTGCTCAACCAAGAGAATCGCAAATTGGCGTTCTTTTTGAATGCGAAGTAACGCTTCTGCAAATGCTTCGGTCTCCTTCACGTCGAGACCCGATGATGGCTCGTCTAGTAACAGAAGCTTCGGTTGCACCATAAGGGCTCGAGCAATCTCAACTAGCCGGCCTTTACCCAAACTGAGTGAGTCAATTAACTCGTGTCGGATATCGCCGAGACCTAAAAGCTCAACAACTTCATCACACGCCGCGAGTTCAGCTTTTGAAGGGCTTCCCTGCCAAATCAGGTCTCTTAAGAAGCTCCCGCGACCATTACGCGAACGCTCTGCCACCACCAGGTGCTCACGCACAGTGAGTCCCGAGAACAATTCGATTCGCTGGAAAGTACGCCCAAATCCCAACCGAGCGCGCTTGTAGACCGGAAGGTTATTGACTTCCTTGCCATCAAAAACAATTACGCCACTGTCAGGGTTAAGCACGCCGAGAAGACAATTGAAGAAGGTTGTCTTGCCCGCACCGTTCGGGCCAATGAGCCCTACCCGCTCTCCCGCATTGATGTCGATGAACATGTCATCCAGTGCGCGAAGACTGCCAAAGGTCTTGCCGATCTCGGCTGCATGCAACAGGCTCATGACTCAACCTCGGTCTTTGAAGCTTGCTTGCGTGCATTAAACCGACTGATCAAACGGTCGAATCTACGAACCGACTTCTGTTCGGAGTACTCAAGCAAACCTTCTGGATGCTTGGAGAAGTTGATTGCACCAAGTCCGAATAGAGCGAACTGCCACTGGGGCGCGAGGTGCAATAAGCGAATGAGAATGAGGTCTGGGAACACGCGGAATACCACGCCACCTTGAATTGCGCCTGAAACTCGGCGGCTCGCAAGCGTGATTACCAACACCAGCCAGAACAATCCGGTTAATGGGGCAAAGTTCGAGCCATAGTTGACGGACTCTTGACCGATCACCAATAGAGCGCCACCGAATGCTGCCAAGCCCGACGACGCCGCGAATGCGACGATGCGCCAGCGAGTTGGATTGATTCCCACAGACTGTGATGCGACTTCGCTACCACGAAGTGCTTGCAACATGTAACCCGTGGTTCCACGCTTCAATGCCGAAACAAACAGCGAGCAGATAATCAAGAGAACAACACATAACAAGAAGAACGACTTGTCGTTACCGAAGTCCAATCCCCCAAGTGTCGGTCTCGGAATATCGGCGGTCTGCATGGACGTAGGCCCAACCCACGGGAACTTAACCATTACCGCGTCAAAGAAGAACGCGAATGCCAGTGTCGCTAGTGCAAGCCAAATGTGGCCGAGTCGCAAAACCGGCAACGCCAACAACGCTCCAACTGCCGCACCCAAAGCGGCACCAATCAAAGCCGCCAATAGAGATGACATCTCGAAGTTCTTCGTCAATTGGAACACCGTGAATGCACCAATGGCTCCAAACGATGTCAGAGCAAGCGAAATCTGCCCGCCCATGCCGGTAAACACCGTGATCGCCAAAAAGATGATCGAGTAGATCACCGCTTCGGTAAAGAGCAACATCCAGAACTGGTCAGCCGATGTGAGAACCCAAATGAAGATTCCGATACCCATCAGCAGGCTCGGAATCAATGCAATCCGACTCGCCCACGGTGATACTTGGGCGATGGAGATGGTCTCAGTGGGTGGATCCACTGCAGCCATTGGATCGCGACTCTCTTTTGAAGCCTTGATACCTGGCATGAAAACGAGAATCGCGAACAACATCACGAAGGGCAACGAAGGCCCAAGGTTTTGACCAATGATGCTGGTCGGAGTGATGTAGGTAGGAAGAATTGTGTTCATGATGCCGAGGAAGAATCCTCCGGCAAGTGCGAGTGGCAAGCTCACGAGTTTGCCAAGTGCAGCCGCGGCAATAGCCACGATCACCAATTGGAAGAAGCTGCCAGGCTCAATGGTGGTGATGCTCGTGGAACAGAGCAAAACACCAGCCAAGCCTGCATACAAGCTTGAGAGACCCCAGGCGAATGACGAAACCTTTTCGGCATCAATTCCCCGCAACTCGGTCATTCGGGGGCTTTCGACCACTCCACGCATGTGAAGACCAAGTCGCGTGAATCGGAACAACGCAAACAAGACAAGTGCACCAAGGATTGCCACAGTGAACTGAACAATCTCGTCGCGCGTGATCGGATAACGATCAAGAATTCGGTAGAAGACTTTTCCATCCGGAACGATTCCCACCGCTCCGAAAACTGACTCGCGCTCGAAATCTGTCACGATCTTGAAGATTTCAGGCAGTGCGACCATCAAACCTGCGGTCACTACGAGCCTCGCCACAGGAGAGGCCGTTCTGAGGTTCTTAAACACAAACTGGTTGAGCAACACACCGATCAACGGTGCGAGGATTCCAACCGAGATGAGTAAGGACACCCAGATCGGCCACTCCCTGCGGACATGGAGTTCAAAGTAAGTGGCAGCTGAAACGTAAGCCTGCGCACCAAAGGCAAGGTTCAGAATTCCTGACGTCTTGTACGTCAGGGTGAACCCAATTGCGATGAGTGCGTAGACCGAGCCGACAGGCAATCCTTGAATGACTGCCTGTACGAACTCGTCTACTGCTCCAATTGCAAGCACTTACTTACCTTGCTGTTCTAGCTTGGCGCCGGTCAGCCGGCGTCAGAGAACGACGTGGCTACTGGATCTTCAAGCGTCTCAGATGGATTCGGCCAGCAGTTGAATGGCTTGCCTGGCTCGCCTGACCACTGCTCGAATACTCCGCCAACAATCTGAACCGTGTTGGTGCAAGTTTGCTTGTATCCGTGTGTTGTTGGATCTGCTGCAGTTGGCAGCTTCCACTGGGTGCTCAAGTTGATCGGAACAATCAGACCGCCTGCGCTGTAGTCAGTGATTGCGCGAAGCGCATCCTTGACTCCAACTTGGCTGAATTCCGGACCAGCTGCGAGCAGACCAGTGAAGAAGGTGTCGGCGTTGATCCAGCCCACCATGGTGAGCTCTTCAGACTTGAGGCCAAGCTTCTCGGTGTACTCGAGGAACTTCGCCTGGGTCTCTGATTCAATCTCGGCTTCGAACGGAACGAACGAAACACCAACAAGGTCGCCTTCGAAGATCGCAGCGTTGGCCTTGATGAAGTCCTGGTTGTAGGTGTTCGGGTGGACCAAGATCACATCATCCATGCCCTGCTTCTGAAGCTCTTCACCGAGCTTCTTCATGCCGTTCAAGTCGATGCAAGTGGTGATCAACTCAACACCGGCTTCCTTCATCTTGGAAACCTGTGGAGCAATACCAGTTGGCAGACCAAAGGCCAGCGTGTCATCGAAGTACGCAACTTCGATTTCTGGGGTGTACTTCTCGAACGACTTCTTGCCGAGCTGTGCGCACACCTTGGAGTTTTCACTCACGCCATAACCAATTGATGCCACCTTGGTGACACCAAGTTTGGAAGCAATCCATGGGTTGATTGGGCTTGTGCAGTCCTGGCAGTTGAGACCAGTCGACGGGAAGATGTAGTCGAGGTCAGCTGGCTCACGGTGGATGCCCCAGCTAAAGGTCGGCATTCCACATTCCTGCAAGGTGGTAGCACCAGAGAACAACAACGGAGCCACGAAAGTTGCGAAGGTCTTTCCACCTGCACAGACTTCAGTTGCCTTGTCCTTGTTCTTTGCGAGTGCATCGTCAATCACTTCGTCGAGGACGAGCTTGCGGCCGTAGATGCCACCTTCATCGTTACGCCATTCGAAGTAAGCCTTCACACCGTCGGCGTATGCATTGAGAATGTTTGTGCCAAGTGGGTTGCTTGAAAGCACACCAATTGCCTTGGCAACGATTTCCGTGTCACTTACACCAGGTACACCGGTGAGCGAAACGAATGTGTCGCGGTCTCCACCTGATCCACCAGCAGTGGTTGTGGTTTCGCCACCAGCAGTTGTTTCAGTTGAACCGCCGTCGTCGCCTGAGTTGCCACAGGCCCCCACGATCAGGGCTACCGCTGCAAAAGCGGATAGCAGTTTGAATTTCTTTGCAACCATTTGTTTCCCCCAAACGTCCAAAGGTTGTTATGTATTTCCTGCCTATTGCCCCGTGGAGCAACTAGTCCTAACAATGTAGTCACATTTGGTATCGCTGTGTAAATAGGACTCTTTGTGCTACCCGTTGGTTACTTGCACAGGCTCATGTCTCTAGTATCGCGGTGGGATTTGAGGGGGTAAAAGTGAGCAACATTTCTAAGGAAACATCATTGGACGGGCAGGTTGCACTCGTAACCGGTGGCGGGGCTGGCATCGGACGCGGTATATCTGTCGCCCTTGCTGCTCACGGGGCCAAAGTCGTTATCGCTGAAATCGATCCCGCACGTGCAGCCCAAACCCAAGAAATCATTGAGTCATCGGGCGGGGAGGCAGTGGCAGCGATCACCGACGTAATGGATACTGACCAGATCAGGTCCGCAGTAGAACTCGCAGAGAGTAAGTACGGCGGGCTTGACATTTTGATAAACAACGCCGGCGGAGTCGCGGGGAAAAATTTCATTGATCAGTCCGAGCGCAGCTGGAGGCGCCACATTGACATCAACCTTGTGAGCATGTTGGCCGCCACCCATGCGGGGGCACATCTGATGATTAAGGGTGGACGCGGTGGAAGCATCGTCAACATCACATCAATTGAGGGTTCACGGGCGGCTCCTAAGTATGCGGTCTACTCAGCTTGTAAGGCTGGAATGATCAACTTCACTCGCACGATGGCACTTGAATTAGCCGAGTATGGGATTCGGGTCAACTGTCTCGCACCCGACATCACGCGCACACCTGGAATGCATGGGATGATGAGCGGCCCAGTGGATGAAGAAGAACTAAAGCGCGCACAAGGCATACCCGTTAAGAGCATTCAGAGTTATGTCCCACTCGGTCGTGAAGGTGACACGAAAGATTTGGGAAACGCGGCGGTGTTCTTGTGTTCGAACATGGCCTCGTACATCACCGGTGCGATTATCCCTGTTGATGGTGGAACCTGGGCGTCAGCGGGCTGGACTCGTACACCCGATAACTCTGGTTGGAGACTGCAGTACTAGTGGCGCGAAGTTGCGCGCAACGCTCCAAGCATCTGGCGAAAATGATCAAGCTTCCAACCGTCTTGGTCTTCTCCCCAGCCAATCTTGCCGTCATACTCCCACCGCATAAGTGAGTTTGCACCGCTGCCGTGTTCGCACATGTGACTCACTGCAAATCCTTCAGCTTCCATTGAGCGCCCAGTGCGATCCACGAGTTCAACTTCCATGTGCGTGTTCCAACCCGTCTTTGGGTCGCGATAACTACGCATCTTGCTCTTCGTCTTATCGAGGCGTTCAAAAACTCCGTCTTTTAGCAACCAGCCAACATTCATCGGTGACCAGCCCTTGGCGTCGCCGTCTTGCACACGAACAAATCCAAGAAAACCTGTGTGTGCGTCGGTGTGGCCAAAGATGTAATCAATGCGACCGCGTCCGCGTTGGCGTTCAATCTCGCGCCAAGCGGGCCCTCCTGGATTGCGTGCTTTGAACTCACCGCGCACGTGCTCAGCCTTCTGGCTTTGCGAATGGTGACCCCCACGCGGACCCCAAGTGCGATCACGCACTGAATAACAGTCAATCGGAATTCGTTCACCGTGCAGAACTATCTCACCGGTTAAGTGCCCGAGTTGGTCTAAGTGGGGATTGTGTAATGCGGGTGCTTCGCCAGGTGTGAACCGATGGGGTGAATGAACACTGCGGTGTTCAAATTCAATGCTGAAGTTTGCATTCGAATCTGAATATCCAATGTGATAATCCATCAGTGGTTTCAGCATCTTGATACTGAAACCACCTTCGGGGAACTGAATGTCACGCAAGTCAACGCTTGGATCTATCGGTATCTGCTCTTGACTTTTGTAATAGGCGAGGCGTCCTAGATCGGCTCCTGAGGGATCCCATGCAAAAACCCGCCAAGTAACCGTGCCTTTATTGGTATTGCGTCCAGCGTGCAGCCAGCCACCTATGCCTCGCTCGGGCACGTTAAACGACCACCACGTTGTCTCGAACCAGAACGGATCGTCTGATGCATTGTGATATTGGTCGTCTTCGTTGACAAACGGTGTTTCTTCGGTCACTGACTCATTCATTTTCTACCCCGCTCAAAAACTAGTGCCGAACATCAAATTAGCGATCACAATTGATCAAGAAACCGAAGCGCCGCGGTGGCCATCTCGTTACGCCAGATACTGACAACGTCACCAGACGAATCAACTTCGCTCGGTAAGTGTTGCAGCGATTGATGCACAACTTCGCGCTGGAGTTCTAACAGAGCTGATGAATCTATCTTCAACAATCTCGCTAGCTCAATCTTCAAAAGAAGCTCGCTGCGAAATTCACGCAGGTGATTCACTGGAGTTCCTAACCATTCACGCAACGCATTGCGTCCCGAACGTGTTGCACGGTAGACGGTGCGGGTTCCTCCAGCAACACCAGGCTCTTCGTGCGCTGCTTCCACCAGGCCGCGCAGAGCCAGCTGTTCTATTGATCGATAAGTGAGTGCGCGTGACATCGTCCAGATACGACCGATATCACCTGCTTGCTTAAGGCGCGCCGCGACACCAAAACGATGAATCGGCGTCTCACAGATGATTCCCAAACATGCCCATTCACCAATTAAAAGGTCTTGCGACTTCACACCGCTCATCTATTGCCCGATCTCAATTACGTAGTCCGCAAGCAGTGCTGCTTCAGCACGGTCATGGGTGACGATCAAGACGGTTGTGCCGAATTTTGCAGCGTGATCATTGATTGCTTGTTGGACCATCGGGCGGACATCTCTATCCAGCGATGCCGTCGGCTCGTCCAACAGCAAGGTGGACTCTCCGACCGCTAACGCCCGTGCGAGTGCAACCCGTTGGGACTGACCAACCGACAACGAACTAGGTGACACACCACCGAGATCCTCAATCTGCAACTCCTTCAAAATCTGGTTCGCACGCTCGGCTGCAGATGTTCGGTCAATTCCGTGCGCTCGCAAGCCAAACATCACATTGCTAGAGACGCGCAGATTATTGAAAAGAGTGTGATCTTGTGGGCAATAACCAAGGTTGCGCGCTTCAGCGGGCACGAAGATCCGATCATCTGGGGAGTCGACAATCTTCCCTTGAATTTCGACGCAACCACGATCTATCGGAATGAGTCCACAAAGAATGCGCAGCAGCGTGGTCTTGCCAGCACCATTTGGGCCGATGATCGCAACACGTTGTCCCGACTTCACTTCAAGGTTTATATCGAGCTCGAGCGTGCCGAGGTTCCTTCGAACTTGAGCATTGATGCTCATGAGGCTGACCTCCCACGTGCTGAGATGACTCCGCTCAACCAGCGATCACGCAATCCAACCAATACCGCAAATGACAGTGCCACAAGCAACAGTGCAAGCACGATTGCCTTTTCTGGATTTACTTCTAGGGCTTGATAGACGGATAACGGAAGTGTCTGAGTTGTGCCGGGGAAGTTGCCAGCAAAAGTAATAGTTGCCCCAAACTCGCCCAGTGCTCGCGCCCATGACAACACTGCTCCGGCCACTAATGATGGGCCGACGGCTGGCATGGTGATCAGCCAAAAGACTCGCCATTGCGAAGCTCCCAATGTTCGAGCAGTTTCCTCGTATCGACGATCGAGTGCACGTATCGCCGCTTCAACCGTTACGACCATAAACGGCATTGCTACAAACGTTTGGGCGATCACAACCGCAGTTGTTGTGAATGGCAACTGAAGGTCAAACCATTTATTCAA
>JAFMEI010000045.1 GCA_017856815.1 Ilumatobacteraceae bacterium | reverse complement strand
GCGGGGGCAGGATTTGAACCTGCGACCTTCGGGTTATGAGCCCGACGAGCTACCGGACTGCTCCACCCCGCGTCGTGTGGATAGCACTCTACCAACTAGAAAGAACCCATGCCACTTCGCGACATGCAGCCATTTGAAATCAGGCCCGAGATGATTGATGACCTGTGTCTCCGACTCACACTGACTCGCTGGCCAGATCAACTTCCTGACATGCCATGGGTCCTCGGTAGCGACATTGATTATGTAAGAGAAATTTGTGAGTACTGGTGTGACGAGTTTGACTTCGCATTACTCGAGCAAAAGATCAATGGTCACCGCAATGTAATTGCAGAGTTTGATGGCATTCGTGTGCATGCGATGTTGGTTGATTCGCCCAATCCGAACGCGACTCCACTGATGTTGATGCACGGTTGGCCAGGCTCAGTTGCCGAGATGTTTGATGTCATCGAGCCACTACGAGCACAACATCAACTGATCATCCCTTCTATTCCTGGATATGGATTTTCTGGGCCCACAACGAAGTACGGCGTTGGAATATTCGAAATCGCCGACACTTACGTAGCGCTAATGAATTCACTAGGACACGAGAAGTTCTTCATCGCAGGTGGTGATTGGGGTGCCATCATCGCCGGGCAAATGTGCGCGCGACATCCAAAATCAATAATTGGTCATCACTCCACGATGTTGCCTGTATTCCCTCCAGCGGAAAACATGATGGACGGAGTCGGCGAGGCAGAAGGAAAGCTCGTTGAGCGTGCATCTCTCTTTCGTCTCACTGGCACCGGCTACCAAGCGATCCAATCAACCAAGCCGCAGTCCCTCGCCTATGCACTCACCGATTCACCTGCAGGGCTCGCTGGATGGATACTCGAGAAATTCAAAGAGTGGAGCTACGGAGATGTGCGCGAGGTTTTCACAAAGCAACGCCTACTGGAAAACATCAGCATCTACTGGTTCACGGGAACAATTAACTCCTCAATGCGTCTCTATCACGAAGCGATGGGTCGAGGAGTGCCAATCTTCCCAATGGAAAAGATCGACGTTCCCACTGGTCACGCCCAGTTTCCAGGTGAGATCTACCCCACCACGAGGGTGTGGGCAGAGCGCGTATTCAACATTGTCCACTGGAATGTGATGGAAAAGGGTGGCCATTTCGCTGCTATGGAGGAGCCCCAGGCGTACGCGACTGACCTTCTCCAATTCACGGCTTCCCTTGGCGCCTAAAGACACCCCATTTCGATTTCTGGGACATTATTACTGGTGCGGTAACCTCAGATAACCAATAGGTGCGTATTTGCGTGCCAACTAAGTAACCCGGGAGAATCAATGAAGCGTTTCCGTACCGTTGCTGCCACATTTGCTGCAGTCGCACTCGTTTTGTCCGCTTGTTCAGATGACAGTGAATCAATGGACGAGACCACAACCACCGCCGCTGAGGCCACTTTCGAGACAATCTCAGACGGCAAGTTGACCGTATGCACCGACTCGCCGTATGAGCCATTCGAATGGCAAGACGACGACGGCAACTGGACCGGTTTTGACATTGACCTTCTCACGGCAGTTGCCGATGAAATGGGCGGACTCACTCTTGAAGTGATTGATCAGCCATTTGAAGGCATCTGGTTGGCACCAGCCGCCAAAAAGTGCGACATTGTCGGTTCGGCAATGACCATCACCGAAGAGCGCCAAGAAGCAGCGTTGTTCTCTGATCCTTACTTCAATGCTGACCAGTCATTGCTTGTAAGTGCAGATCAAGCCGAAACTCTTGTAGACGCTGCATCACTTGCAGGCAAAACCATTGCTGTTCAGAGCAACACCACTGGTGAGACCTACGCCAATGAGAACTTCACTGACTCAACAATCAAATCCTTTGCTGATGCAACAGCGCTGTTCCTCGCTTTGGAATCCGGCCAAGTGGATGCAGCACTCCAGGACCTGCCTGTTAATGCTGACCGTGCGATGAAGAACACCGAGCTCGCAATCTCTGCAACTTTCACCACCGGTGAGCAGTACGGATTCGCCGTAGCGAAAGACAACACGGCTCTTATCGAAGCAGTGAACGCTGGTCTTGCAGCCGCTAAGTCCAGTGGCGATTACGCAGAGATCTACAAGAAGTACTTCGGTGTAGACCCTGAGTGATTCTCAGCTGAAAACTGAATCATGAGTTTGAGCAAGCGCCAGCGCGCCAACCTACTCCGCTATTTCGTATATGCGGCTACGTTGATCGCGCTGGCGTTGCTTATTTTCATCGTCGATTGGTCAAAACTCTCAAACGCCATGTTCAAGTGGCGCATCATTAAAGAGCAGTTTCCTGACATTCTGACTAAAGCAGCGCGCAACACACTCATCTTCACTTTCTTCGGATTCATCGGTGGTCTTGGCCTCGGCTTAATCCTTGCCTTGATGAGGTTGTCCAAGGTGCGCCCATATAGATGGTTTGCAGCCACATACATTGAGGTGCTGCGTGGTATTCCACTGCTTGTAACACTGTTGATTCTCGGCTTCGGTGTTCCAATTGCCACTGGATGGACCTGGCCGAACATGTACGTACAAGGCGCTGCACCACTTGCACTTGTTGCTGCTGCATATATCGCCGAGACGATTCGTGCCGGTATCGAGGCAGTGCCACGCGGACAGATGGAAGCAGCGCGCTCTCTCGGCATGAGTTACTCACGCGCAATGATTACCGTCATTATCCCGCAAGCGTTTCGAATCATCCTTCCCCCATTAACCAATGAGTTTGTTCTATTGATTAAAGACACCTCGCTGATCTCAGTCCTGGGTGTCACCGAGGGGACTCGTGACCTCGCCCAATTCGGCCGCGATGGTGTCGGCAAGTTTGCAAACGCGACACCACTTGTGGTGGCGGGTCTTGTGTATTTGATTCTCACGCTTCCACTGACCCAATTAGTCGCATACATGGAGCGCAAAGCAAAGAGGGTCCGCCGATGAGTGACGTCGTTGTACAACTCACAGAACTCCGCAAATCATTCGGCGCGAACGAGGTTCTTCGAGGTATCAATCTTGAAGTAAAACGCGGTGAAGTTGTGTGCATCATCGGCCCATCAGGTAGTGGGAAGAGCACCCTGCTGCGCTGTGTCAACATGCTCGAAACACCCACATCTGGCACCGTCGCAGTTGGAGGTATTGAGCTCACCGATCCCGATTGTGATCTTGACGCTGCACGAACCTCGCTGGGAATGGTTTTCCAGCAGTTCAACTTGTTCCCGCATATGACCGCAATGGAAAACGTCACCGTTGCCCTGCGCAAGGTGCTGAAGCGATCTCGCTCGGAAGCGGAACTAATTGCCGGCGAGCAACTAGCCCGCGTGGGATTGTCAGAAAAGGCATTGTCATACCCCGCCCAACTGTCTGGTGGTCAGCAACAGCGTGTGGCAATAGCCCGTGCCTTGGCAATGGGCCCGTCAGTCATGCTGTTTGATGAGGCCACCAGCGCCCTTGACCCGGAACTTGTTGGCGATGTGCTTGCGGTAATGCGCTCTCTGGCCGAGGAAGGAATGACCATGCTTGTGGTCACCCACGAGATGGGTTTTGCCCGCAATGTTGCTGACCGTGTCATCTTCATGGACGAAGGCGTCATCATGGAGCAGGGCAAGCCTGCGGATGTGCTTGGAAATCCCAGTGTTGACCGTACGAAAAAATTCTTGGCTTCCGTACTCGGCACGCATTGATGTGGTGAACTAGATGTCGGTATGGGCATCTTCAACCGCGAACAAAAAGCATCCGCGGCCTCCGTCGACGAGCTTCGAATAATTGTCGAATCACTTCGCGGCACAGTCGACACACAAGCTGCATCGCTGGCCGCTGCTGAAGCTCGACTTGACTCAATTTCAAATCTTCTAGGTGTGCTCGAGTCCAAAGTGTCACGTGTTGGCACTGAGGTTGGCAATCAAATACATGAACTCGGCAACGAGATTGCTGGAATGGTGAAAAAGATTGAATCGGCAGAGACTATTGCCGAAGAGTCCTTTGAACAGTTGGCCGCCAATCAACAGCGACTCGCTAATGAGCAAGCTCGCTACGAAATTGCATTCAGGCAAGATCTTGCCCAGATTGCAGACCTCGCCCGCCGTCGCGGCTGATCTGGTTTTCAGCTATTCAGCAATTCGAGCGCCCGCTCGATGTACTCCCTGGCTTCAGCTTGCTTGGCTTGGAACGTGGCGAAGTCGGGCGGCGATTCCTGCAGAGCCGCGTCAGCCTCAGCAAACAGCTGATCTGCCTTGGCCAACAGTTCAGCTGGCGTGTCACTCTCATTTGGTTCTGTACCAGGGACCGTGGTTGTTGGAGCCGAGCCAGTTCGGTCGCCTAGATCAACATCAAAACCAGGGAACAGGCGTGCGATGGCTTCACTTACAGAGTTAGCCATTACGGGTCTGTTGTTGTAGGACGCGAGAATCTTGCGCACAAAAATCTGCTGTGATGCAGTGTCATCGGGTTGCACAAAGACAGGGCGGATATAGACGATGCCTTTCCCAACGGGGACAAGCTGCAAGTCACCAAAGATCACGCGTGACCCGCGCAAGTCCAGTGGTGTTATCTCCTGTGAAATCGTTGGGTCGGATTCGAATTCTGCCGCAGCTGAAGCAGGGCCGGGTGGAAGTGGATCGCTGATGCTGTACACAACAATCTGACCAAAGTTGTCGGGATCACTGGAGACCACCATGAACCCACGCAATTCCTTGCGGCTGTCATTCGCACTGAAAGGCACGAACGGGCGCAACATCGAGAACACCCCGATGTCATTAGCGCGGTCACCACCTGGCGCGTGGAAGATTGTGTAATAGGGCTCAAACCGTTCGACATTGGCTTCGGCAACATCGGCCGTATCGGCATTCACAATTGAAGTGGTCGATGATCCAATTGCGGTAGCAACACCTTCTGGCTCAATCGGTGGTGCTTGCGCAACGCTCCATGCCTTGTCACGATTGAAGAACAGAGTTGCATCCTCAAATTGGTACTTGCCCCACATGTTTGACTGCACACGGAAGAGGTCCTCTGGGTAGCGGACATGGTCTTCTAAACCTTCGGGTGCTTCGTCAATCTCCTTGAAAAGTTTCGGAAACGCCGCGGCCCATGCGCGAGCAATTGGATCCGTGGAATCACTTACGTAGAAGTTGACCTCTCCCGTGTAAGCATCAACAACTGCTTTAACACTGTTGCGGGCGTAGTTGAAGTCCTTGTTGAGTCCACTCGCCGAACTCAACTGATCAGTGTTGGCGCGCTGTGCATATGGATAGCGGTTTGTGGTTGTAAATAGATCCACAACCCAGAAAATCTTGCCATCGAGCACTACCGGATATGGGTCAGTATCGATCTCAAGAAATGGTGCGAGCTTGCTCACGCGCGACTTGATATCGCGCACCCAGAGGAGTTGCGAATCTTCGGTGATCAAACGTGAACCAAATAAGTTGTACTCACCAAAATTGATCGCTGCCGCAATTCGACGTAACGGTGAATCAAGCTTGATACCCAGATCGCCTTGATATGGCTCGGGTTCTGCGTTCGTATCGCATGCTTGCTCTTGCTGGTCTGTCTTAACTACTGAATATCCACCGAGACCATCACCGAAATAGATCTCGGGTCGCTCCACTCCAAGATCGATGTATTCCGGACGCCCATCAGCGGTTACAACACTCATAGGTGCTGCGACAACTCCACAACCATGTGTATACGACAAGTTACGGGAAACCCATGTGTTGTTCGGGACCCCTTCTGGGTTCAATTCACGAGTAGCAAGAAGGACTTGTTGTACTCGACCATCAATTGAATAGCGATCCACATCGAGGTCACGTACCGCAAAAAAGGATGACTTGCCTTGGTCCAAAGCAAATCGATCACGCATCTGAGTTGGCTCGAGCTGGCGCACGTCACGCAATGCAGCATCATTGGCCACAACATCACTTGTTGTTATGGACGAGAAAGAGATTTCCTCAACTTCAACCTTGTCGAGCCCGAGTGCGGCCCGGGTGGCATCGATGTTGCGCTGGATATAAGGCAATTCGCGTGTGCTTACGTTTGGCTGCACCACTATGCGCTGAATGATGGCTGGATACACAGTGCCAGCAATCAGGGCCACCACCACCCAAAGGCCTAGCGCCATCACGGGCAAGCGCCATCCGCGCTGACGTACGTTCCAAAGCAGCAAGAGTGCAACTGCGATGCTCACAAGGATCATCAAATTTGTCGCTGGTAGTTGTGCTTTGACATCGGTGTACGTAGCGCCCTGAACAACTCCGCGAGTTGAACGCGTGAGATCAAAGCGGGTCAACCAATACGATGCGGCCCGCAACAGTGCCATGATCGCAAGCAACACCGACAGATGAACCTTGGCCTGAGTGCTCAATCGATTGCCAACTGCTTGTGGTCGTATTCCACCGTTGAGAAGATGGGCAACTGCCGTGAGAATCGTTGCTAGCACCACTGCCCCGAACAACCAACTGACTAGGTACTGAAGGAATGGCAACCGGAAAACATAAAAACCAATATCGGTGTTGAATTGCGGGTCCTTGATCCCAAAACTCTGTTGGTGGCGGAACAACATCCAATTCGACCACTGGGACGCTGCTGGCAACCCAACAAAGAGTCCGAACACGAATGCAACTAGCAGGCGCACCAGCACTCGTGCTTTCCCTTGCACCGCGCGAATTGGTGCAATTGCTCGGTCTTGTGGTGAGTCCCCCAGCATGGCTGGAGCCAACTTGTCGGCAACCAGAAGATTCACATACGTGAACACCATGAAGAAGAGTGCCGATACTGCAACCAACATCACCTTGGTGCGCAGTACGGACCAAAACACATCACCCCGGCCCTGTGAATCGTGCCAGAGCAAGTTCATGTACCAGCCAGACAAGCTCCTGGCGAATACCAACAGCAGCAACAGAGCTAGAACAATTCCAATAAGAACGATCCGGCCCTTGCCGGGACGGCCTACTCGGAACTGGGGACGCCGTGGGCCACGGGTTCCGCGGGGGGGAAGGTCTGAGGGGTTACGCACCTGCGCGAATCTAGTCCTACTTGGCGGTGTTTTGGGCTCCACGCCCAAATGCCAGGCGGCACAAATCTTCGGCTAGGGCGTCAGCCTTGTCGCTTCGCCACTGCCGGTATACGCCTCGTAAGGCCGTAATTGCTTGATCAGTATCACCATCGACACTCTTTAGGCACTTTTGCACCGATTTGCGAATCGGCTCGACGACCTTGTCGCCGACATAAGTGTGAACTTCGCCGAGGACATCACCCGATTTGAGGTCCCGCCGAAGAGTTGCCGCCGAAGCATCGGATACTGAACTTGCGCCTTTCAAGGCTGCAGCCATCAATTCGGGTTCGAGCATCACGCGATATCGATCGAGATCAGCTTCAAGATCAGCAAGCATTGAATCAAGTTTCTTGGCAGCACCTTTGCGCCGCAGAAATTCAAAATATCCGTTCTGCTCATCGGCGAACACGCGCTTCAACTTCTTTGCCAAGTTCGCAATCTCTGTGGTTAGGTCTGCTTCGCGAGCGGGTGCCACGCGTGGTTTAGTGCTCTTAACCGTCTTCGCCGCAGATTTATCTTCTTGCTTCGGCTTTGCAACCTTGTCCTCGCGTGCGGGTTTCGCTTTCACACGCTCCACAACTTGTTCAGTGCTGCTTGTGCGCAACTTCTCGAACAAGTTGTCGACTGATGCACCATCACTCTTGCGTTCTTTGGGCGTAACTGTGGGAGCAACATCTGCAGCTCGTACTGCTGACTTTGGGAATAGCGAAACAACCGGAGCAACGTGGTCAGATTCGGTGTCAACGACAGCAGTGGAAGTGGATTCACTAGCGGCGCCGGCAGATGGAACTTCACCAAACACCGCTGAAGTGACATTGCTTGGTTCGGTTGAGTCAGGCTCCACTACGTGGACTTCAACCTTGGCAACTTCAGCAATCTCAGCGACAGGAGCAGATTCTGCTGCCTCAAATGGCGTGATTTCGGCCATCTCTTCAGCTTCGACATCAAAGATTTCACCAGTTGGTGCTGCAGTTTGAATTACTGGGATTGGCCCAGTTGAGTTGGTTAGATCAATCAACTCGGCGTCTTCGTCTTGCCCCGCCGACAGTTCTGTCAATACTTCTTCGGTGGTTTGGCGCGCGCGTTCAAACGAGTTGAGGAGTCGGTCGCGCCCGTGCTCAAACTGTTCAATCTGCTCGCGTGCTAGTTCGCGTCGCTTTGCGAGTTCGTTTAGGACACGCTCACGATATTGGCGCGCCTCATTGACCATCTCAGTGCCCTGTTGGCGCGCCATCTCAATTTCAGCCTGCGCATCGCTAGCTGCGTCACCGCGCATCCTTTGTGAATCGATATCGGCTTCCTTGCGGATTCGTGATGCATCATCACTCGCCTCACGGATCAGCCGACCTGCTGTTTCCTCGGCGCGCTCGCGAATCTGAAGAGCTGCTTCACGGGCTGCAGCGATAATCCTTGCTGTTTCCTCACCCAATAGTTCGGTAACCATTTCCTCGGTGAGCGCACCGGGCTCAGAAATCGCCCGTGTTTGAGCTGAGCGCAACTCGCGTTCGAGGAATTTCTCGCGCTCCTGCAGCCGTGCCAACTCGGCTGCAACCATGCGCAAGAACTCTTTGACCTCGTTTTGGTCAAACCCTCTACGCCCGACCGAGAACGCCGCAGCGCCCACGGCTGCGGGCGAAGAAGGGTCTGGACGGGAGAAGGAAATAGACATTGCCCTTAAATGCTAAGTGCATTTGTGCCTCAGTTTGTGGCATTTACCTTATTTAGCGGGTCGCCACCCATCTCAGACAGCACGAGCAGTGCTTCATCCAAGGTGGCAACGCGCACAATCTTGAGACCCTCGCCCACGGCATCTTGGGCCTCTTTTATCTCATCGTCTGACTGCGAAGCAGGCACTAAGAAGACTTTTGCCCCAGCACGTTTCACAGCAACAGCCTTTTGTTGAAGCGCACCAATTGCACCGACCGTGCCGTCATCGTTGATCGTGCCCGTTACGGCAACTTTCGTTTGCCCAAGCAGTTCCCCTGGGGTGAGTTCATCAAGGATCGCCAATGTAAATGCAAGTCCAGCCGAAGGGCCGCCGATTGCTGCGGTTTTGATCTCAACTTCAAACGGAACTTCAACTTTCCGAGTGTCCGCAGGAACAAATCCAACAATGGGTCGGGTGGGGTCACTTGGACTAGCGATCATGCGCACATCCCGTGTCTCGGTATTGACCTTGCCGTACGGCAGTACCTCCACTTCGAGCACATCACCAATCACTCGACCTTCAAGTGCTTCAACCAAAGATGAGAGGGTCTTGGTCTCTTCCCCGTTCACACTCGTGATCATGTCGCCGATCTCTAGCACCTCACAAGCGCTGTCAGGTGTTGGTGTCGCTTCGCAAACAAGATCCGAAACAATGACTGCACCTTCGGTGATACTCACTTCGTAGCCAAGCTTTTCAAGAGCTACGTACTCAGCAATCTGCTTCGCAGTCGCCATGTCTTGGAATCCGAGACGCCTCTGATCTGCTGGTGAAATTGATCCAAAGCGCTCGTTCTTTCCTTGCACATCGACATCAGGGTCAAGCCATCCGATGAAAGATTCAAGTGCGGTCAAACGTGATCCGAATGCGGAAACGAACATCACTTTGTTTACGGCGCGATACCGAGTTGCTTCGGAGATTTCGATGCGATCAGCAACTGCTTCGGCCTGTCCAGGTGCAGTTTCCCACTGGTCGATCATCTTCGAGCCAGCAATGGAAATTGCCATAAGAATCAGTGCTCCAACGGTGAGCATTGGAAGCGCCCACCAAAGCCGGCGGTGTACGCGCCCAACATCCACAGGTGGTGGGAGTACGCTTTCAATTGCTGTGTCATCGCTTGAAGTGTCCATCCGCACAATCCTTGTTGCTGCACTCGGTATTGCGATCGTAATTCTGTTTGGTCGACGAAACACCTTCAGCAATCAGCCCAAGAGCAATACGGCCCGAGTTAGTCAACTCCCAACTGAATATGAATCAACTGCCGATCGTCCCGACCTAGCCAAAACTGGTGGAAAGTTAATGGGAGGCGCTGTTGTTACCGGGGCAATCCTTGCCTTCATCTTGGCGATATTTGTTGCCGTGGTTGTCACCTCTGTTACAGACTTTTTGCAATGACCAGCGAAATGACTGCGCCATCCGAAGTTGAAGTAATTGTCGCCGGGCATCGTGGTGACACAGAGATCGCCCAAAAAGGATTGGCCTCGTCGGACTCGCGGGTACGTGTAGCTGCACTATTTGCTCTTGATCGTCTTGGTGTACTTGATGCTGAACAGGTTGAATCATGCTTGCGCGACACCGAAATGGATGTGCGCCTAGCGGCAGCGGAACTATCCGCTAAGTATTCTGCTGACCTCACAATTGCGCTTAATGACTCTGAGCATCTAGTAGTTGAGATGGGCGCGTGGGCATGCGGGGAACGCGAGTCCGTATCAGAAGATGTTTTTGCACGCTTGTTGAATCTCGGGGTCGAGCACACTCACCCTCTTGTGCGTGAAGCTTCAATTGCCGCACTTGGAGCACTTGGCGATGACCGGGCTCTGCCCGTGATCCTCGCTGGATGCGAGGACAAACCCGCAATCAGACGCAGGGCCGTGCTCGCTCTTGCACCATTTGAAGGCATCGAAGTTGAAGCCGCAATCGACAAAGCATTGAACGACAAGGACTGGCAAGTGCGCCAGTCCGCCGAAGACTTGCGGCGCTAAACGGTTGCTGGTTTGATCGCACGACGCACCGGGCGATCCCAACCAGGCTGACCAGTTGATCGTGGATGAGGCCACAGACCTTTACCCATTTCGACCATGCCGTGGTGTGTCCCGTATTCGCCAAGCAAATTTAGGAACGGCATTGCATCAAACGCCTCAGGGCCCTTGACTCCCGTGCCTTTCCAACCACCTGTCGACAACAACTCAAGTGCAACAACAGGGCACACTGCGGTCTGCCACAGAACAGCCTGTGATCCCCATTCACGCATTGTGATCTCATTGTCAGCAACGTGATACAGATAAACCTCACGCGGTTCGCCGTCGTAAGTGCCTTTCACCCAAGTACCAGCACAGGTCTTGCCGTGCATCAAGTGGCCGAGTCGAGACGGATCCGGCAACACCGCCGCAAGCACATCGCGTGGTGCCACAGTTACGTCACCAACTTTGATCTTTTCTGTTGAGTCAAGACCCAGATAGGCGAAAGTTTTCAACCAGTCAATGAACTCTGCACCCAAACCATATTTGAATGTGACGCGCTGGCAGTCAATTTCACGCGGGATCAAGATGACTTCTTCGTGCTCCACATTCACACACTCGATTGGTCCAATTCCCGCTGGAAAATGGAAGATCTCGGGTTCACTAAAGCAGTCTGTTGTGAACAGGCCACGCTTCTTTTCCCACACCACAGGCGGGTTCAAGCATTCTTCAATCGTTGTCCAGATAGAGAAGGTCGGCGCAAAGTCGAGTCCATCAATTGACAAATTCGATCCATCGCGCACACCGATCTCATCGATCGTGTCAAACAGATGATCACTTGCGTAACGCGCAAACACATCACTCAGGCCGGGCTCAACACCCATTCCAATCAACGCAAGAATTCCCTTTTCACGCCAAAGCTCATCTTCAGCGATCTGGTCATGACCGAGTTCCTTGCCAACCTCTTCATAAGGGTTGTCTGGATGAGGCGTCGACAGATTCATCGCCATGTCCATGTATGAAATGCCACTTTCGAAAGCAGCTCGGAAGATTGGCTCGTTGAGTCGAGGGTCGCAGGCGTTGACAATGATGTCTGCCTTTGTTTCCCCAATCAGTGAAACGAGGTCTTTGGTGCTTCGGGCATCAACAACCTTTGCGCTAAAGCGACTCGGATCGTCAAGGGCTTCGATTGCATTTTTGACACGGTCCAGCGAGATATCCGCGATATAGCAGTGCGAAAAAAACTGCCTGGTCTCAGCAATCGAGGCGATTGAGGCTCCGACTCCGCCGGCACCTATCACCAAGATGTTCATTTGGTATCACCCACTAATAGCTTCGGCGATCAAGAGAATGCCGAACACTGCAAATGCTACAGCCGCGCCAATGCGAATTGCTTTCTCTGGGAGCCTTGATTTCAGGTGGTAGCCCACCAAAATCGCTAATGCATCGGCCGCGACCATACCCAAAGTGCTTCCTGCCCAGGTCCCAACTACCCCTTCTTTGGTGGCCAGAGTGATAGTCGCCAGCATGGTTTTGTCCCCAAGTTCGGCAAGAAAAAAGGCCACACTCGCAGCGATTATTGCCGTGCGATTTGACCGGTCTGCTTTTTGCGCTTCCTCGTCAGTAAGTTCGTCACCTTTTAGCGTCCAGGCAGCAAACCCAAGAAAAGCGATGCCCGCCAAAAGAGCAATTGTTTCGGTCGGAATGCTCGCACCCAGCATGGCACCAATAGCTACCGAGATTGCATGAGTGAACGCTGTAGCGATTGTGATCCCAATCAGAACCGGCATCGCCCTGTATCTGGCTGCAAAGGTCATTGCCATCAACTGGCTCTTGTCTCCCAATTCGGCCACGAAGATCACGCCAAAACTGAGAAAGAATGCACTCACGGCGTAACAGCGTAGTTTTATTTTGATGACGAAAGATGCGAAGCCAACGGTTTTAGGCACCGATGGAAAACGACGCTGCTTTTGGTGCGTAAATGATCCGGTTTACATGGATTACCACGATCGCGAATGGGGTCGACCCGAGCATGATGACCAAAAGGTATTTGAAAAAATCTGCCTTGAAGGATTTCAAGCAGGGCTGTCTTGGATCACAATTCTTCGCAAGCGTGAGGCCTTCCGACTGGCTTTTGACAATTTTGATCCACAAAAAATGGTCCGTTATGGCGCACGCGATATTGAGCGCCTCATGCAAAATGAAGGAATTATTCGTAACCGGCAGAAAATTGAAGCTGCAATCGGTAATGCCAAAGTAATGCTCAACTTGATTGAGTCGAATCTTTCACTCGGCGAGATTTTCTGGTCCCATGCGCCATCAACACCACCGAAGACTCCCAGATCTATTGGCGACCATGTTGCAGTCACCCCAGAGTCAATTGCGCTCTCCAAAGACCTGTCTAAGCGGGGGTTCAAATTTGTTGGACCAACAACGATGTATGCGGCAATGCAGTCTTTGGGGCTTGTAAATGACCACTTTCAGTCTTGCTCCTTCCGCTGATGCAGGACACCTAGAGTTAGAACAATGATTTTTCTTGTACCAGTTGTCCTCGCCGTTGGCGCTTTCATCTACAACACCGTGATGCGCAATACCTATGGCCCTGAGATAACTCCACGTGATTGGCTCCCGACAACACCTGCTGGGCGCGTTGCTTTGGTTGCATCATTGATTGGCATCGTTCTCGGGATGTTTGTCGGTAGTTATCTTCTGGCATTCCCATTTGCAGCAATTGCAGTGGCACTTTCATATCTCACACTCACACGAGTAAGAGAACGTAATCCTTTGCTCTTTTTCCCCTTGATCGTCGGCGCATTGCTGATTGTCTTGCCGCTGGGTAACCAGATTTTCGGCTGATCACTTCCGACTAAAGGACTCAATTTGTCAACATCCCCTTTGCTTGCTGACGATCTTGACGGTGTCGATCCACGCACTTATGCGCGTCGATACGCCATTCTCGGTGCATTGTGCCTGAGTCTGGTACTCATAGTTGCCACTGTTAGTTCAGTCAATGTAGCTATTCCTCATCTTGCGGCATCTGAACTAAGCCCAACCGATACCCAGATTCTC
>JAFMEI010000044.1 GCA_017856815.1 Ilumatobacteraceae bacterium | reverse complement strand
CGACTCCAGGCGGAACTAGACACAGCAAAAGAACACTGGCTGGCACAGGGCATGTTTGGCTACAGCGTCCTGCACTACGAGGACGCCCAGGCGGTACTTCGGGACAAGCGTTGGCAAAGTGCCGTGGGGCTAATCACCAAGATTGCGGGCGTTGAAATGCCCGAAGGTGCGCCCGGTACGCGCACCTCGATCCTGAATGCCGAAGGCGATGTCCACCTGCGACTACGTCGTTTAGTTGCGCCAGCATTCACTCCGCGCACTGCAGATCGTTTCCGACCCGTGATGAGAGACGTCGTTAATTCTTTGGTCGATAGTTTCTGTGAGCGGGGTGAGGCCGATGCGGTTGCTGATCTGTGCGAGCCGTATCCGATTCCAATAATTTGTGAGTTGCTCGGTGCACCTAAAGAGGACTGGCAGAAGTTCAGCGTGTGGGCCACGGACATTCTCAGAATCTTCAACTTCAATCTCGCCGAAGATATGCCGAAGATCATCGCTGCCCAAACCGAACTTGAGGCCTACTCAATTGGCTTAATTGAGGCTCGACGCAACAAGCCTGCAGATGATCTACTTACCAACTTGATTGCTGCAGAAGAGTCTGGCGACAAACTCGACACGGAAGAACTCGTGATGATGGTCAATGCGGTGATCGTTGGCGGGACTGATACAACTCGCAATCAACTCGGCATGGCACTCTCGCTCTTTGCTGAACACCCAAAGCAGTGGGACCTCCTTGCCGAGGATTCCTCGCTGGCGCCACGTGCGGTGGAAGAAGTCATGCGATATGCCGGTGCCGTGCGTGGCACGGGACGCTTCGCATCCGAAGACATTGAGTACAAGGGTGTGTTGTTTCCTGCAGGCACACTCATGTTTCCTGCCTTGGCGGCTTCGAATCGTGATGGATCAATCTTTGAAGAGCCAGAAAAATTCGACATCACCCGCGAGCCAACATCCACCTCGCACATGACCTTTGGCTCAGGTATCCACTACTGCCTTGGAGCGCCACTCGCACGCGCAGAACTCCAGGAGGCGTTTGTCATCCTTGCTCAGCGTTTGCGCAACCTACGGCTCAACGGACCCGTCCATTTCAAAACAGCAGGTGCTGGAATCTTTGGTCCGGACTCGTTGCCAATCGCATTCGATGCGCACGCACCAAAAACAACAACCGTTAGCTGAGCGCTAATTCCGTGTTTATGAGACAGCGAGCCACGAAGACCGAACCACGACCAGGCTCCGTGCGTTCGGCCATGCGATCTCGCGACTTTCGGGTCATCTTTATCTGCTCGTTCTCTTCCCAAATCGGAACTTGGATGCAAAACGTCGTTTTGCCTGCGTATGTGTATGACCGCACTGACAGCGCAGCAACAGTTGCGTACCTCGTCTTTGCTCAACTTGGCCCACAGTTGTTGTTCTCGATACCTGCGGGAGTTATTGCCGACAAATACGACCGTCGCAGGTGGTTGTTCAATATGCAATACATCCAGATTGCGTGTTCGCTGGGCCTTGCACCGCTGGCGGCTACCGACTCTCCGATCTGGATGCTCTTCATGATGCAACTTGGAGTCGGAATTGGAAATGCCCTAAATGCTCCGGCGTGGTCTGCGCTTTTACCTTCACTTGTCCCCAAAGAAGATCTTCCTGGCGCGATATCACTCAACTCCACTGTGATCAATGGATCACGGGTGATCGGGCCGATCATCGTTGCTCTTCTAAGTGCCGTTGGCGTCACCACATCTGAGTTCTTCCTGATCAACGCAGCAACATATCTATTCGTAGTATTTGCACTCGCACAGATCACGATTCCACCTGTTGTGCGTCACAACATGGAAGAGGGTTGGCGTCAATTCACATCCGGAATCAGGATCGCTCGCGCACGGCCCGCTCTCACTCGCCTACTGCTGACCATGTGCTCTTTTGCCTTGATATCCCTCCCTTATGTGGGGCTTTTCCCTGCAGTCGCCCGCAACAACTTCGGCATCGATGAAAGCACTTCGCTCTATCGATGGTTGTACGCAACTTGGGCATTCGGTGCCTTCGCTGGCGGACTCTCGTTGGGCACAATTTTTGTTGGCTACGACAAACGCAAACTCATACGTGCTGGTTTCGCACTATTCGCAATCGCGATGGTGAGTTTTGCCATGTCCCGTTCTGCGGTACCGGCGTTCATCACCGGCGCCGTGCTTGGATTCGCTTACTTTTTGACCACTACTTCAATGAATACCGTGCTCCAGAGTCGGCTAGAGAGTTCGGTGCGCGGTCGTGTGATGTCACTTTGGTTCCTCGCATTTGGTGGCACGATTCCAATCGGCAACTTGATCTTTGGCCCGGTGATCGACCAGTTCGGGGCCCAATCAATGTTGCTCATCAGCGCCGGGTGGTCACTCGTGTTGTTTTGGTGGTGCAACCTCGTCAAAGTTGACGAAAAGTTTCCAAAGGGACTGGAACTCCCAGAGAACTAATCGCGATCCAGCAAAGCTTTAACAACTCGCTCAGTCTTCGCTGCTCGTGATCCTTTGACCAAAACCGCTGTGCCCGCACCGCGTGCACGAACCGCAGCAACTGCTGCGGCAACGTCCACAGATTCACACGGATAGGGAGAATCTTCGAGTGCTAACACTGTGATTCCCAGTTCGGCACACGTTGCGACTACTTCTTTGTGCTCTCGTTGCGAATCCGCAATCTCTGCCATTGTTCCTAGTACTGCCATGCGATTTTGTGCCGAGACATTTGCGAGTGTTCGAATCGCTGCGATCATTGATGATGGGTTGGCGTTGTACGAGTCGTCCAACAACGTGCAGCCGTTGTCCAGATGATGAACCTCCATCCGGCCCTTCACTGCCGAGAACTCGCCGAGATGAGCAGCGACCGTGGATACATCACATCCAAGCGAACCCGCTACCGCTACTGCGGCTGCGGCATCAACCGCAATGTGCACGCCCGGCACGCGCAGCGACATTGCTCCCGCACCCCACGGAGTCCTTACAGTTGCCGATACGCAGCCAGTAGGCCCAATGTCCATCGCTTCGAGGTACACATCGGCAACTGGCGAGGTGCCAAATGTCAAAACGCTTCCAGCAGCAAGTCGCTTCATCGCGAGTACGCGTTCATCATCCGCGTTAAGCACTGCCAAGCTGTTCGACGACAACGATTCGATCAGCTCACCCTTTGCTTTTGCTACACCTTCAATGCCACCGACTCGTTCGCTGTGGGCAGATCCGACAGCGGTAACGACTCCAATCGTGGGTCCAGCGATACGGCACAGCCTGGCGATTTCACCAAAACCACGCATGCCCATCTCAAGCACCATCACATTTGCATCTGCGGGCGCACGGAGAATTGAGACGGGCACCCCAAGGTCGTTATTGAACGACGCTTCACTCGCATGAACCCGCATTGAGGAGCCAACAGCGATTCGAACTAATTCCTTGGTTGTTGTTTTGCCGACAGATCCGGTGATTCCAATTACGGGTCCGTCAAAATTCGCACGGGCATTGGCAGCGATAGATCCAAGAGCCGTGACGGTGTCATCAACTGCAATCATCGGCACCGCCAGTGACTCGCCTACTCGTTCGGCCCACGCTGTGCTCACGAGGCACGCAGAGGCCCCTAACTGCCGAGCCTGGTCCACAAATTCGTGACCGTCACGCACCCCATTGACGGCAACAAACATCTCTCTCGGCCTGATCTCGCGCGAGTCAAAAGAGGCTCCTTCAATGTCAGTATCGGCGCCAATTAGTGACCCTGCGCACATTTCAGCTGCCCATTTGGCCGAGAATCGCATCGCCAAGACCTTACTGAGAACTACCGTTCTCATGATGGCAGTCGCTCCCAACTCCCCGATTCACTTGGTGATTCTCTTTGGAGGACAGTCCGCCGAGCACGACGTGAGTTGCGTAACTGCAGCCCACATTTTGAATGCTCTTAATCACGATCGCTATTCCGTCACAGCAATAGGTATCGATCGTGATGGGATTTGGCACGAATCCACCCCGAGCAATTTGGGTATGGGCAATGTGACTGCCCCACTGAGCCCGACGGGGCGCGTTACAGGAGTCGGAGCCCTTGCAAACCTGGGTTCAGGACGCAATGTAGTGATGCCTTTGCTGCACGGACCCTTGGGCGAAGACGGCACAGTGCAAGGTTTGCTCGAGTTATTGAATCTGCCATTTGTAGGTAGTGGCGTGCTCGCATCTGCGATGTGTATGGACAAGACCATCACCAAGGACATTCTGCGTGTGCACGGAATACCCCAAGTGAAGTACCAAATCGGACGCGCCGACCTCATAGGTGATGACTGGTATGAAATGGTGTTTGCAACTTTGGGACTTCCAGTTTTTGTTAAACCCGCAAACATGGGCTCGTCCATCGGGGTCTCCAAAGCCAAAACACTCGATGAATTGCGTCGCGCAACCGAACTCGCTCTCACCTATGACGAGTGGATCGTGGTTGAAGAAGCATCTAGCGGGCGCGAGATTGAAATCTCAATCCTCGGTGATCTTCAGCCTGAAGCGTCCCTTCCTGGCGAGATCATCCCTGGCGGCGAGTTTTACGACTATGACGACAAATACGTTCATGACTCCGCCAAACTCGTTGTACCAGCACATCTCGATCTACAGGAAGTTGCTCAACTTCAGGCGCTCGCCATCAGGATTTACCTTGCATTACGCGTAGAAGGCATGGCCCGAGTTGATTTCTTCTACGAAAAAGATGGCCGTGGCTTTTTGTGTAACGAAGTCAACACCATTCCAGGATTCACACCGATTTCCATGTATCCAAAAATGTGGGAAGCCAGCGGCCTTGCGTACCCAGATCTAATTGATCGGCTTGTAGATCTGGCACTGGCACGTCATGCGCGCAAGAGGCACAAAACCTCACGGTAAAAGAGCCGCGCGCAGAAATTCGATCATCTCGCGACGCAACTTTCGCAAATTGCCAACTGTGGGTTCCCAGCCAACGGCGCGTAGTGCCTCAGTTTCGGTTGCTACGCCAACGACGGTTGCATAGACCAACGACAACAGAATCCGCGGGTCAGCTTTGCGCAGTCGGCCAGCTTGCATCTCACCTTCCAACCAAACAACTGCTGTATCAATGTGACTTCTCATGGAGTCAAGAAGTTGGTCCGAAGTGTTCGTATCCAGTCGATTCAGTTCACGCACAAGACCGAGTAAAGAAGGCCGCCGCACAGCTGCAGCAAAAACTGAATTGATAGTTGCTTCCACGCGCGCAAAGCCATCACCGGCGCCGCGCACCGGTTTATCGATGGCATACAAGAGTTCAACTGCGGTTGCGGTCAACACTTTCCCGATCAACGCATCCTTTGACGGATACCAATAAAGAAGCGTCTGCTTAGCGACACCTACCGTGCCCGCAATGTCGTCCAAAGATGTGCCAGCGATTCCGCGCCGCCCGAAGAGGTCGGTGGCGACTGTCAATATGCGGTCCGCTGTTGGGGCGCTCTGGGCCATAAAACCCATGTATATCAGGAATTCAGTCTCTCCTCTACCATTTGGTAGAGAAAGGTGCTAGAACTCTCGGTGTGATTGCGGAGTCACTCGCTGGAAAGCGCATAGCCATCACCGGGGCAACCGGATTTGTTGGCACCGCGCTTGTTGAACGTCTGCTTCGTGCTGTGCCTGAGTGCGAATTGGTATTGCTGGTTCGCCCTGGTCGTCGGTCAAGTGCCGCTGAGCGAGTACGCAAAGAGCTGCTCAAGAACGATGCATTCGATCTACTTCGCAAGAATTTGAAGGACACCGTTGAAGATTTCGACTCAATGTGTGCACGACGAATCATCACAATTGCGGGCGATGTTTCAACAGACGGACTCGGGCTTTCCCCTGAAGACGCACAAATCCTCGCTTCATGTGATGTTGTCATTCACTCCGCCGCTGCGGTGTCATTTGATTCACCACTTGACTCTGCCGTTGAAATCAACCTCTTGGGCCCAACACGAATTGCCCATGCGCTGCAAGCGTTGGATGTTTCGCCACACTTGGTCGCTGTCAGCACTTGCTACGTTGCTGGAAACCGCCGCGGCAATGCACCAGAAAAACTGGTTTCCGAAGGACCATTTGATCTTGGATTGAACTGGCGTAACGAAGTCCAAGCCGCTCGCCGACTCCGCAGCGACGCTGAAGCGGCAAGCCGAGCACCATCCCAATTGGAGTCATTCAGAAAAGAAGCACGGCGCGAACTTGGTGCTGCAGGTGCGCCTGCTCTTGCGGCCAAAACTGAACAACTGCGCACGGACTGGGTGAAAGATCAGTTGGTTCTTGCGGGTCGCTCACGTGCGGCAAGTGTGGGTTGGCCTGATGCATACGCCTTCACGAAAGCTCTTGGTGAACAAGCACTGACCGACGAAAAGCGAAACATTCCAGTCAGCATCGTGCGGCCATCAATTATTGAATCCGCTCTCGCCGAACCCAAGCCTGGATGGATTCGTGGATTCCGAATGGCCGAACCCGTGATTCTTTCCTATGCGCGCGGAATGTTGAAAGAGTTTCCTGGTGTTCCAGAAGGAACGATCGATGTCATTCCAGTTGACATTGTCGTTGCTGCAATCATCGCTGTTTCCGCACTTGGCCCCGACCGGGCTCCCGATATCACGCAGGTTGCCTCTGGCGGAATTAACCCTCTTAGCTACAGGACTCTGGTTGACAACGTGCGTGACTGGTTTACGCAGCATCCGATCTATGACTCAGAAGGTCAGCCAATCATTGTTCCTGACTGGAATTTCCCCGGACGCGGTCGCGTGCAAACCCAACTCAAGCGCGCCCAGTCGTTAACAAATCGCGCCGAACAGACCCTTCAATCTCTGCCATTAAGAGGCACCCAAGCAAAGTGGTCAGCAAAGCTTGAAGAACGCAAAGGCGAGATCGAGCGCGCTCTTGAGTATGTCGAGCTCTACGGGCTGTACACCGAGTGTGAAGCCATCTATCAAGTGGACAACCTCATGGGAATTTGGGACGACCTCGATGCCAAAGATCGAGACAACTTTTGCTTCGATCCCCGAGCTGTTAACTGGCCCGAGTACATCCACAACATTCACCTGCCTTCCATCGTTCAACACGCTCGCGTTAAGACCCAGCCAGGAAAGACCCGCACCGACCGAGCGAGTCGACTGCGCGCCAATGTTCTTTCGCGCGACCGCCACGTTGCCGCGTTTGACCTTGAAAACACTCTTATTGCATCAAACGTTGTTGAGAGCTATTCATGGCTGGCAACACGGCGACTGAATACTCCCGAGCGAATTCGATACGTACTCCAGACACTGAAGGAAAGCCCGCAACTGCTTGCGATGGACCGCAAAGACCGTGGGGACTTTCTGCGCTACTTCTACCGGCGCTATGAGGATGCACCCGTTGAACAAATCAATGAGGACGCACGCGACATGATGACTCAATTGATCATCACGAAGTCGTTCCCCGATGGACTACGACGAGTTCGGGAGCACCGCGCACTTGGACACCGAACAGTTCTTATAACTGGTGCGCTTGATTTTGCAGTTGCGGGATTGAAACCACTGTTTGATGAGATAGTTGCTGCCGAGATGTCCATTCGCCCTGATGGCACATACTCGGGAGAGATGAAACGCGTTCCACCAACTGGTGAAACCCGTGCTCAAGTTCTCGCTGATTACTGCGAGGCCGAGGGGTTCCGCTTGGATGAGTGTGTCGCCTATGCCGATTCGACATCAGATTTGCCGTTGCTGGAAGCAGTTGGACACCCTGTTGCTGTCAACCCAGAGACCCGACTCGCAGCGATTGCCCGCAAGCGTGGCTGGTTGGTCGAAAACTGGGATACCGCTCCTGGAATGTCCAAGCCGTTGTTGCCAATCGGCACCATGTTGTCTGAACGTGAACGAAAGAAGTACATGCCTGTTGCAGGACGCAGGGGGCAACGATGAGGGCGCTCAGAATTGATCGATCCGTTTCACGTTTTGCCATCTCGCGAATTGCCGCCTCTGTAAGTACCGCGCGCGCAGCAAAAATCTCTTCGCTAGAGCACGTCACAATTGACCTACCCGAATGCCCAGGCAAGGGATGGATGACCCTGCGCCCATTACTCACGGGCATTTGTGGAAGTGATCTCGCGTTGGTCGAAGGGCACGCCTCTCCTTATTTCGAGGACTGGGTCAGCTTTCCATTCGTACCCGGGCATGAGATCGTTGGTCTGCTCGAGGACGGAACCCGAGTAGTAGTTGAACCAGTACTCGGACACGCTGCACGCGGTCACAAACCACCGCACCCCGACGCCGCTCCAGGCGACGGTGACGACTACGCACACCTTGCACTTCCACCACTCAAACCAGGAATCCAAACGGGGTTCTGTTGCTCCACAGGTGGCGGCTGGTCAGAACACTTGTGGGTTCACGAATCACAGGTACACCGCATACCTGACTCTCTGTCTGATGAAGCAGCTGTGCTGATTGAACCACTCGCTGGTGGTATCCATGCAGCGTTGATGGCAATTAGGTCAATCACTCAGAACGAACACACAGAGCCCACAACTGAACCCGTTATCGCGGTGCTCGGCGCGGGAACAATGGGTCTTGCGGCGATTGCGGGCCTCCGTAAATTTGCTCCATCGGCAAAGATCGTCGTTGGTGCTCGGTACCCCGTCCAACACCGTTTCGCAGCCGCACTGGGGGCAACCGAAGTTGTGTCACCCGACGATCTAGCACGTGCAGTGCGCAGACACACGGGGTGCCACATGGTCGGCGACTACTTGTCGTCGGGTGCGCATGCAACCATCGATGCTGTTGGCAACTCAGCGAGTGTTGACCAATGCATCAGACTCACCCGACCGAGGTCAACTGTTGTCCTGATGGGGATGCCAGCGAATGTTTCAGTCGACATGACGGGACTATGGCATCGCGAGACCAAACTTGCCGGCTCCTACACATATGGCACGGAAAACCTTCCAGATGGAAGTTCAGCAAGGACTTTCGATCTTGCAATTGAACTCGCCGCCGAAATTGGTGCTGACCGCTTGTTGAGCGCCACCTACCGACTGCATGAATACGCCGATGCGCTTGCTCATGCTGGCGCCTCCGGAGCACGAGGTGACTTCAAGATCGCATTTGACCTTCGACCCATAAATAAGGAGAGCCACTGATGCCACGTCCAGGGTTCGTACAAGAAGTTGATCGCTCCACCCCGCCACAGCTTTTCTGGCGCGGTGAGAACTTCTCGCTTGAGAAATTGCCAGCTGATCGCAGCCGAGTGATCTATGCACCTGAGCCTCACGATCCAATCAAAGACATTGATGGTGCGATACGTCATGCATTGCTAAATCCGATTGATTCCGATCCCTTGCCAGAGCTTCTCTTCCCTGGAATGAAACTAACGATCGCTTTTGACGATGTGAGCCTTCCGCTACCCAAGATGACCCGCCCCGACATCCGTCAGCGCGTAATTGAAGCCGTACTTGATTTAGCTGCTGATGCCGGCGTGGATGATGTCCACATAATTGCCGCACTTGCATTACATCGCCGGATGACCGAAGACGAGCTACGCCATGCACTTGGGGATCGTGTCTATGACGCATTTGCCCCACATGGAACCCTCTACCAACACGATGCTGAAGACCCGGACAATCTTGCATTCCTGGGCGCCACTCCTGAGGGCGAAGAAGTTGAGATTAATAAGCGCGCCGCCGAAAGTGACCTGCTCGTTTACGTGAACATCAACCTTGTCGCGATGGATGGCGGCTGGAAGAGCACGGCCACTGGGCTTGCAAGTTACCGATCATTGCGCCATCACCACAATCCACAGACCCTGTTGCACTCGAATTCACTGATGGATCAGCATCGAAGTGAACTGCACAAATCCAACTGGCGTATGGGGAAAATCATGCGCGACAACGGCCCCAAGATTTTCCAGATCGAGACCACTCTAAATAACGATTCATTCCCCGAACCATTCGGGTTTCTCGGCAAGCGTGAGTGGGAGTGGAATGCCCGTGACCGTGCAACATTTGTGGCCTCAAGCAAGGCTCTCAACCGAACTCCCTCTTCCATTGCACGCAAGATTTTTCACTCGATAGAAGCCCCGCACCAGATGACCTCAATCCAAGCCGGAGAGGTTGAGGCAGTTCACAAAATAACCACCGAAAACGTCTACAAACAGCAGATTGTTGAAGTTCAGGGCCAGACCGACATTCTTACGATGGGCATTCCATATATATGCCCCTACAACGTGAACTCAATCATGAACCCAATCCTCGTGATGTGCACCGCCCTCGGCTATTTCTTCAACATGTACCGCGGGAAACCGCTGGTGCGTGAAGGTGGCGTGATCATCATGACTCACCCAACTCCGTGGGAGTTCAACTCAGTACATCATCCGAGCTACATCGACTTCTTTGAACAAGTGCTATCAGAGACCACTGATGGTGTTCGGATGCACAAGGAATACGAAAAGAAATTTGCAGAAGACGATTGGTATCGGCATTTATACCGCACTGGCAATGCGTATCACGGAGTACATCCGTTCTACATGTGGTACTGGGGAACTCATGCCATGCACCATTGTGGACGCATCATCATTGTCGGTGGCGATGTGCGCGCTGTACGACGCCTCGGATTCACGCCCGCATCAACACTAAATGATGCTTTAGAAATCGCATCTGATGTTGTGGGTCGTACCCCCACCATCACACACATGCGGGTTCCTCCGCTCATGATCGCGGACGTTAAATAGGAACACATGAACTCCAAGGACCTCGCCAAGAAAGGAACTCTGAAGGTGCTCGCCCGTACAGGCGATGCCGTTGAGTTTGCTGCGAGACCGGCAATTCGTCGAGTTCGCAAACTCGGATTCCCGTACCGAGCACCGACCGTCCCAAAGGGAATTGTTATTGAACCCAAAGAGGACCGCCTGGGTGCAAATTTCGAAACCGGCTGGGCACGGACCCCTGTAGCTCGTGGTTTTCGTCGCGTCTTCTTGGCTGGACCCGTGACTGCAGCGGTTCGTGTAATTGCCAGCCCGAGGGTGTACGGAGTCGATCGTCTTTCTGATCTTGCGAGACTCGAGGAACCAATACCCGTAATCTTTTGCCCAAATCACCATTCGCATCTGGATACACCATTGATGGCCACGGTGATACCGCAACCTTGGCGCAACAAGGTTGTTACAGCAGCGGCTGCTGACTATTTCTTCAACACGCGAACCAAGGGCGCATTAGCCGCGCTGAGTCTCAATGCGATTCCAATCGACCGCGAGGCAACGGGGCGAAAGAGCGCTGAGCAAATTCGTAATTTGATTGATACTGGCTGGAGTCTCGTGATCTACCCCGAAGGTGGACGCTCACCTGATGGATGGGGCCAGGAATGGAAAGGCGGCGCTGCGTATATCGCCAGCCGCACCCAAACGCCGCTCATTCCGGTGTTCATCGATGGGACTGGTTCAATTTTTGGTAAGGGCGCAAAGAAACTGCGCCCAGGCAGAACACGCATTGTTTTTGGTGCACCGATTTGGCCAGAAGAAGACGAGAACATCCGCACATTGGGATCTCGACTCCAAAAAGCTGTTGAACTACTTGCTGACGAAGTGAGCACCGACTATTGGGATTCACGATTGCGTCGCAAGGAAAAGGCCACACCTAAATTAACGGGGCCCGAATACAACGGCTGGAGACGACAATGGTTGCTCTCAGAGATGCGCCAGACAGGTGACACCGGGCTGCGTCGTCGCCAAAAGCGTCGCTGGCCAGACATCGGGTGAACATTCGTCATCACTGATCGTGACTTTCATCCGTCAAGAGTGACGGATTGCATCTGTACGTTTAACCGCAATGCAGAGCAAGAGCCGAAGTGTCGCATCAATTTTGATCTCAATTTTGATCCTGGCGGTTACTTCAGCTGCTTTATTCAGTTCAATTGGTGCCATAAGCATCGGCGGATATCGCCCGATTGTGATCACAAGTGGCTCAATGCGACCTTCGGTCAGTCGTGGTGACTTACTTCTAATCAAGAAGTCAGACGACATCACAGTTGGTGACATCATCACTTTTCGGCCTTTAACTGGTCAGATTGACTCAGTTACGCACCGGGTGGTCGGCATCGAAAATGATCTTGATGGCATTTCCTATCTCACCAAGGGCGATGCGAATACCACGACTGACGTGGTGCCGATACCTAACGAGCGCGTGATCGGTGTTGTGGTTCGAGAAATACCAAAAGTCGGGTTTATTGCACTCGCACTGCACAATCGTGTCTTCGTCGTGCTTCTGGTTCTTGCATTGCTCTTCATGGAACTAACGGTCTGGATGTCGAGGAATCGTCATTTGGAAGAAATACAACTAACCACTGAAGGGAAACAACATGAAAATGCAAAATGAAACGAACGGCACCGAGGTGTCGCCCAAATTTAGAAAACGAAAATGGGTATTACGAGTCGCGGCTGGTTCAGCCGTCGTGGTCGCAATGGCTGCTGGCTCGGTCGCACTCTTTTCGGATACTAAAACTTCATCCACAAATAGTTTTGATGCCGGCACTGTAAGTGTCGGTTTGGGTTCGACAAGCACAACTTGCACGATTGATCTCTTGATGCCGGACGATTCCTCTGCTGGATTTGGCAGTGGCTCACAATCGAAATCCACCTGCACTTATGCCGTTAAGTACACGGGCACCGTGGATGCATGGTTGGCAGCAGATGTGTTGGTCGAGACCGGCACGCCATCGCTCTACACCGGAACCAGCAACGGTCTCCAGTACAAAGTCAAAGTTGCTGGTGGGCCAACACTTATGAATGGAACAACATTTACATCCGAGACCGGCTCAAGCACGGGCGTCACTGCAGGTTCAGCTGTCAGCAATATCTTGCTCAGTAGCGACCCTGCCGTCGAGGGAGATGAACTCGAGTTCAATATTGATTACTTGCTACCACGCTTAGCACCAAACACTTTGCAAGGCGGATCGGCGACAATCACAATCACATTCCACGCTGTGCAAAGTGCGAACCAGCCCCTCGGAGGTTGCGTGGCTGGTCGCCAGTGCAATGCGATCACCTGGTACTGATTGATGAAAAGACTGGGTCGCGCTCTTGGAGTGATCACACTCTTTGGTGCGACTTCCACATCAGCTGCGTTGTTCTCCGCTGAGAGGAATGTTGCTGAAATGCGGTTGACTGGGGCGACATTCACATCAAGTGTCGCCCCAGTTCCAGTACCCACCCTTACCCCACCTTCGATAGCGCTTAGCTGGCCCAGTGTCAGCATCGATTCCGGTGCGCCAATTTCGTATCTCGTGGAGCGCCAAGGCTCAGATGGCAGCCTGGCAAATGTTTGCATCGGTGCCAACTCCCCAGTTATCAACACAAACTCAGTAACCTGCGCTGACAGCAGCGCTAAATCTTCGGTTACCTACTCATATCGCCAAACAGCCCAACTTCTTCGTGGCGGAATCCCAACCTGGACTCTCGGTCCGAGTACGAGTACCCCCGTTGTGATTCCCACTATTTATCTTCAAAGCATTGGCCTTGTGGCTGTGACACCGAAGAACGGTTCTGTATCCGTGCCAATTCCGGCAAGTACCAGTCACGGAGACCTCTTGCTGTTGGTGATCACTTCGACCAAGAACTCCGAACCACCAATTCCGTCAGGTTGGACGCGGCTCGCTTCAATCGGTGCCGGTGGTGGGTCCGCCTCGCATCTGTTGGTCGCATACCGAATCGCTGACGCCGCATCAGCCGTAACCATCACCAGCACCAGTGCTGGAGCCACAATTGCGGGTCGGGTGATCAGGTTCTCCAAGTGGTCGTTGTCCAATCCAGAGCCTGCAATGGCCGTAAATGCAGCGGTAGCGGGCCGCATCGCCACCCCAGAGGGGCTCATACCAGGAACTCTTAT
>JAFMEI010000152.1 GCA_017856815.1 Ilumatobacteraceae bacterium | reverse complement strand
GCAGCTTGAAGATTACGGATTCTGTCCCATAGGTGAAGGTGGGCCATTCGTCGCTGAAGGCAATATTCGTTACGGCACTGGGTCAATTCCGGTGAACACCCATGGCGGCAATCTGTCGGAGGCGTACATCATCGGCATGACCCACGTGCGTGAAGCAGTGGAGCAATTGCGTGGTGTTGCAGTCAATCAAGTTAAAGATGCTGAAGTTGCACTTGTAACTGGTGGGCCAGCATCTCTTCCCGTCAGCGGCACACTTCTGAGGAGGGCATAGCTATGAGTATCAACGCAACACAGGGAGTTTTTCCCACAATCATGACCGAGACCCATGCGTCTGAGTTCGTTCAGCCATTTTGGGATGCCGCCAAGAAAGACAAACTCGTTTCAGCTCGCTGTACAAAATGTGGAACATTTCGGTTGCCACCTGGACCTTTTTGTTTTGAATGTCAGCATCGTGAAATCGAGTGGGTGGAGCTCCCAGGCACGGGTCGTGTTTATAGCTTCGTGGTGGTCAGGCATCCACTAGCGGAAATCCTTCAACCTGCAGTTCCATACGCTTCGGGAATCGTTGAGCTGGATGGCACACAAGGTGCGGGGTCACGCATGATTGTGAACTTCATTGATTGTGATGTCGACACCCTGCAGATTGGCGATGAAGTTGAAGCGGATTTTGAGCACGTTAATGACGAGATGACGGTTATTCGATTCCGTCCAAAACGATAAGTTTCCAATTAATCGGGGGTTTCAACATGGCAAACACAACTCCACTTTCTGGTCTTCGCATCGTGGACTTCTCAGACACGAATACCGGAGCGCAGGCGAGCCAACTATTTGCTGATTTCGGTGCTGAAGTCGTGCATGTGGAGAGGCCGGGTGGATCTTCAATTCGGAACTTGCCTTCTTACCCATTTGTCGCTCGCGGCAAGAAGAGCATTGAGCTGAATCTGAAAGCGGCGGAAGATCTCGCTGTAGCGCGCTCACTAGCACTTGGTGCAGATGTGTTGATTGAGTCCTTTCGGCCCGGAGTGATGGAACGACTCGGTCTCGGTTACGAGGATTTGCGACAAGACAATCCTGGACTGGTCTATGGAAGTGTCACTGGGTTCGGCCGGCGTGGAAAGTACGCAAATGTCAAAGGCTATGAATCATTGGTGTATGCCAAAGTCGGTGGTAATTGGGTCCAGGAAATAATCGCGCCGCGTCCGGGCCCCGCACATTTGAGTGCACCATATGCTTCTTACGCTGCGACACAAACCTTGCTCCAAGGTCTGATCGCCGCACTCCATGAGAGACACACGAGTGGTCTTGGTCAGCGCGTAGACACATCGCTGGCTCAAGGCTTGTCGGGGCTTGCAACTTGGGATTGGTATTTAAAGGTCGTAACCGACAAGTGGCCCGACGCGTTTGTGCCGTCCGATCCATTGGATGAAAACGGTATTCCACGGTCGCCGATCTACTTCATGTTGTTCCAAGGTCTTACAAAAGATGGGCGCTGGTTGCAGTTCTCGCAGGTGCAGCCGCATTTGTTCTTAGCGCTGATGAAGGCTCTAGATCTGACCCACCTGTTTCAAGAAGAGAAGTGGAAGGGTCTGCCCGCACTACCAACAGCAGAACTCCGCGATGAATTCTGGGAAATCATGTTTAATGCCGCGGCATCAAAGACTCTGCCTGAATGGCAAGCGCTGATGGATGCCGACCACGATTTGTGGGCAGAAATCTTTAGGACGGGCAACGAGTTGCTTGCACATCCACAGATGATTCACAACAAGTCAGTCATCACAATCAACGACCAAACTTTCGGACCAGTCAAACAAGTAGGAACTCTGGCTCTGATTCCAAACGCACAGCCGCACCTGTCACGCGGTGCCCCAAAGCTCAATGCTGATGCCGCATCAGTACTCAATGCATGGCCCACCAAACACGGTTCATCCAGCAGCGCTGTATCTGGAACCGCGCTTAAGGACGTAACAGTTCTGGAGCTCGGCACCTTTTTTGCCGCCCCATACGGTGCCACCGTGCTGGCAGATCTTGGAGCCCGAGTGATCAAGATTGAGCCACTTGCTGGAGACCCGATGCGGACGATTCAGCCCTTTCCGGAACTCGGTGCTGCGAAAGTGTTGCAGGGCAAGGAATGCATAGCTGTTGATCTCTCTAGCGATGAAGGACGCGAGATTGTGCACAAACTCGCCGCGAAAGCCGACATTGTTTTGCAATCATTCCGTGCGGGTGTTGCGAAACGCCAAGGCGTAGACGCGGACACATTGCGCAAGATCAATCCGAATCTCGTATATCTGAATTCACCTGGTTACGGTGTCGATGGCCCGTGCGGAGACCGCCCTGCGTACGCACCGACAATCGGTGCAGGCGCTGGTATTGCGCGCCGTAACGCTGCGGGCGCAGCGCAGGAGCGCGCTGATCTCACATTGGCAGAAAAGAAAAAGTCGGCGGTAATCCTCTACAACGCCGGTACTGCTGAGTACGCACAGGCTGATGGAATTTCAGCGCTATCTGCAGGTACCGCAATGTTGCTTGGTCTATTGATTCGCGATTTCACCGGTGATGCTCATGAACTCATGACGTCGATGCTCAATTCAGCTGGACACATGCTTTGTGACGATGTCATTGAGTATTCAAATCGACCAAAGACCCTGGCGCCAGACGAGTTGCTTTATGGCTACAACTCACTGCATCGGATGTATGAATGCAATGACGAATGGATTTATCTCGCCGCACCAACAGAGAAAGATTGGGAAAATCTCATTCGTGTGTTCAAGTCGTTGAAAGGTGATCCAAGATTTGCAACAGGTGCAATGCGCGCGGAGAACGATTCCGAATTGAGTGCTGAGCTCACCCGCTTGTTCGCAGGTAATTCAAGTTCGTATTGGGAAGAGCAGCTACTCGGTGCCGATGTCGGAGCGATCACGATCGATCGTCGTCGCCCAGAAGCGGTATTCATGGCTGACGATTTCGGTGGCCAAGCTGGCTGGGTTGCCCCCATTGAACATCCGACTTTCGGTGACTGCGTGCGACTAACCCCACACGTGGAATTGTCGCGATCGGGCGGGGTGGCCAAGCCAGGGCAACTGCTTGGTCAATCAACCGATGCCGTGCTCAGCGAGATGGGCTACAGCCAAGATGCCCTGGTGGCCATGCGTGAAAAGGGCGTCATTATCTGAGCCGTTTCTAAGTGTGGGAAAATGGCTTTATGGTTCGCCAAATAGACCGTGGTCCAAAGACCGGAGAAGTAATCGCCCAGCGCATCCGTCGCCGCATCGTCACAGGGGAGTTGCCCATCGGGGAGCGCCTACCGGCCGAAGAAGAACTCACAC
>JAFMEI010000151.1 GCA_017856815.1 Ilumatobacteraceae bacterium | reverse complement strand
CCCGTTGATTGATTTCCACGGCAACTATGGATCGCCAGACTTTGGGCCAGCTGCAAGTCGATACACCGAGTCCCGCCTCCATGCACTTGCGATGCGCCTGTTGGCTGACATCGACGAAGACACAGTTGACCTGATTCCGAACTATGACGGCACCACGGAGGAACCAAGTGTGTTGCCGGCGCGGTTCCCGAACTTGATGGTCAATGGTTCACAGGGCATCGCGGTCGGTATGGCCACGAGCATCCCGCCACACAACCTCGGCGAAGTGATTGATGCGACCATCCATCTCATCGACAATCCAAAATCTACGAACGAAGACCTAATGAACTTCGTCAAGGGCCCCGATTTTCCAACTGGTGGTTCGATCCTTGGTCGTGCAGGAATCATGGACGCCTACCGCACTGGTCGCGGAAGCATCAAGATGCGCGCAACCTGTTCCATTGAAGAGGCGCGCAAGGGTGGCATGCAGATCGTGGTTACGGAACTCCCGTACCAAGCGAGCTGTTCATCTATTGCCGCGCGTATTCAAGAACTCGTTGATGGCGGTGAACTCGATGGCATCGCTGATGTCAATGACAACTCCTCCGGCGGTGCGACCAATTTGATCATCACGCTTAAGCGTGATGCGAATGCCAACGTGGTTCTCAACAACCTCTACAAGCTCACGCAATTGCAGACCAGTTTCCCTGTGAACATGGTTGCTCTGGTGGACGGTGTGCCTCGCACACTCGATCTCTCCGGAATGCTGAATGGCTATGTGCGTCACCAAATTGAAGTGATCACTCGTCGCACGAACTTCCGTCTGCAAAAGGCTAAAGATCGAGCCCATATCCTCGAAGGTCGAATCAAGGCACTCAATGTGATTGATGCGATCATTGCTTTGATTCGCAAGAGTGACGACGCTGCTGCAGCCAAAGAAACTTTGATGAAGAAGCCCTACACGTTCTCTGAGCGCCAGGCGATCGACATCCTTGACATGCAGTTGCGCCAACTCACGCGCCTTTCACGAATTGATCTCGAATCCGAAATCGAGGAACTCAACAAGAGAATCAAGGAACTCGAAGAGATTCTCGCCAAAGACACCGTCTTGCGCACGGTGATTAAAGACGAGCTGTCTGAGATCAAGGAGAAGTTTGCAACCCCGCGCGTGTGCAAACTCACGCACGACGTCGGCGAAATGGGAATCGAAGATCTCGTCGATGACAAAGAGCTCGTGATTGTGATGACCGAGGCCCAGTATGTGAAGGCTGTTACCGCTGATTCCTTCCGCACACAAAGCCGTGGTGGTCGAGGAGTAGCTGGAGCAAAACTGAAAGCCGAAGACGTTGTACGGCACGTGATCTTCACCACAGCGCACGCCTATTTGTTGTTCTTCTCGAACCGTGGCCGCGTTTATCGCTTGCGGGCAGTGGACATCCCAGAGCGTGAGCGCACCGCCAAGGGAATTCCAATTGTGAACCTGTTGCCGCTACAAGCCGGTGAAACCATCCAAGCGATTATTGACACCCGGTCGTTTGATGGCGAGCGCTACTTGTTCTTTGCTACGAAGCAAGGTCAGGTAAAGAAAACCGAATTCAATGCCTATGACTCCAGTCGTCGTGACGGCTTGATCGCATTGAACTTGCGACCGAAGGACGAACTCGTACGCGTTATTGAAACCAATGGCGAAGAGGACATCTTCATGGTCTCTCGCAAAGGTCAAACCATTCGCTTCAGCGAAACCGAAGTGCGGCCGATGGGTCGCGCGGCCGCAGGTGTTCGTGGCATGAAGTTGCGTGCTGGAGATGAACTGGTGTCGGTCGATGTGGCCAAAGACGACACCGCGATTCTGATTGTCACCGACGCCGGATACGGCAAGCGCACTCAGGTCGACAAGTTCAACCGCCAAGGACGCGGTGGCCAGGGAGTTATTGGCATCAAGCTCACAGGCAAGAAGGGCTTCGTTGTTGCCGCCTTCATGGTGGGCATTGACGATGAAATCGTTGCAGTCTCATCAGGTGGCGTAACCATTCGCATGGCCGTGCGTGAGATCAGCAGCCAGGGACGCGACGCTACTGGTGTTCGCGTAATGAACCTTGACGATGGTCAGGTGGTTGCTTCTGTTGCGCCGATTCTTTCTACCGACGACGAATAGTCAAGTTGCTAACCGAGGTAGTGCCTCTCTAGTTGGTGCACTTTGCATTGGATTAGCAGCAGCATTTTCAATGGCGGCAGCGAAACTTGGAGAGATTGCGATCAATGACGCTCGTGCACACATCGCAGCCGAAGCAGCTGCACTGGCAGGTGCGCTCACGGGCGCAAATGCAGCAGAGGAAATTGCGAACCAGAACAATGCACAGATTGTTGAGTACAGCATCGCCGAGGAGACCGTCTTGGTTGCGGTGGAAATAAAGGGCATCAGAGCGTCCGCCCGCGCCACCGTTGTTGACTTCTCTACACTCAGAGCGTGGCATTCGCCGACCGACTCAAGTCCCTGACCGAGAAACGAACACCTTCGGGCCCGCGCCCGCGCGTGCGCCGGGTGACGCGAGTGATTCGCGAAATTGACCCGTGGAGCCTTTTCAAGATCGCTTTGCTGTTCCACTTCGTTTTGTATCTGGTGGTGTTGGTGGCCTCGGTTCTGCTTTGGAATGTCGCCAACGCAACGGGCACGGTCGACAACGTTGAACGCTTCCTTGAGTCCTTTGGTTGGGATTCTTTCAACTTTGATGGCTCTTCGATGTTCCGGGGACTCTGGATCCTTGGTTTGTTCTGGGTGGTTCTCGCCACCGGCCTACTTGTTCTGGCCGCCACCGTCTTCAACTTGATCGCAGATCTGGTAGGCGGCGTAAGGGTTACCGTGCTTGAAGAAGAGGTCATTGTGCGACAGATTGAGACCGACGGCCCCTAAACGGTAAAGTCAGAGTTCCCTATTGAAGGGGGCTATAGCTCAGTCGGTTAGAGCGCATCCCTGATAAGGATGAGGTCCCAAGTTCGATTCTTGGTAGCCCCACGTTGATTCTTCCTCTACCGTGTACGCGGTGGAATGGCTTTCTGATCCCGCTGGCTGGAGCGCTCTTGTAACGCTCCTCGCACTCGAAGTAGTTCTTGGCGTAGACAACGTCATTTTTATCTCGATCCTTTCTTCCAAGCTGCCCGCCGAAGACCAAGAACGCGCGCGAAAGACGGGCCTACTTGCCGCTGGTGGAATGCGACTCCTTTTGCTGCTGACCGTTGGCTGGGTCATTTCACTGAAGAAAGAACTCTTTGCAGTTGGCACCATCGGATTTAGCGGCAAAGACTTAATTCTCTTGGCTGGTGGATTTTTCTTGATCTTCAAAGCAACGCGAGAGATCC
>JAFMEI010000043.1 GCA_017856815.1 Ilumatobacteraceae bacterium | reverse complement strand
CGAAAACTTTCAGGCGAAATCGGATATCCCGCGTACAGCGGGATATCTGGTTCTTCAATGCCAAACTCTTCACGGTGATGTGCCATGTGCACGCGGCGGTACGCATCGGTTGAGATGAAGACCGGATACCCAAGTAGCCATCGTCCAACTCGGTCATTGACGCGCTTGTTGGAAAACAAAAGTCGATGAGCTGCTTCGTGCATCAGGGAGGAGTACTGCGCGTGTGCGCGTCCCATCAATACAAAAGCAACTAGCCAAATCCACCAGGTGTTATGTGTCAGAGTCACTGCGATGATGGCGATTGTTTGCACCCATAGAAAAATCACCGTGAGGGCATTGCGCAGATCTGGAATCTTGCGTAATTCATCTCGCCACTGTTGTGAGGGCCGTCCGTCGGCGCGCAGGTTTGGGTCTTGCCTCACAGGTGTGAACACTGAAGGATCCTTGACCATCCCGCCCAAGGATCTGCCGCGTGGATCAATCATGGGTCACCAACCGCGCGCGATCCACTCGTCAAGATGGGGTCGCTCTGTTCCAATCGTTGTATCAAGTCCATGCCCAGGCAGTACCAGGGTGTCATCAGGAAAAACGAACATTCGCTCGGTTATTGATTTGATGATGGTGCCAAAATCGCCACCTTCAAAGGAGGTGTTACCTGGACCACCTGGAAAAAGCGTGTCGCCAGTGAAAAGCAACGGCACACCATCAACTTTGAAACTCATCGATCCTTCTGTGTGGCCCGGATTGTGAATCACGTGCAGTCGCAGCTTTCCAACTTCCACGACCTCTTTGTCGTCTAAGAACACGTCATAGCCAACTTCTTTGAGTCGGGGTGCATCAGCAGCGGTTACAGCGACTTCATATCCGGCTTCTCTCATCGCAGGAATAGCACCGATGTGATCAAAGTGTCCATGAGTCTCAAGTACACGCTTCACTCCAAGTTGTTTACATAACTGAAGCAGCCGCTCGTGTTCATTGGCGGCGTCAATCAAAACCGCATCCCCTGACTGCTTGCAGCGAATGACAAACACATTGTTGTCATAAGGGCCAACGACTACTTTGTGCACCTCGAGATCGGCGTTATTCCAGTGCAGTGTGCTCACGACTCAAGTCTGCCATTGAATCTGCACTTATGCCTGCGGGGAAACAACTTCAAAGCCGAGGGCCATCGCGATCGGAATTTGCGCCGCGTCCAGAGTGCAATATTTGAGTGGTGCAGGCAGTCGGTCGGCTGCAGCAAGATGCAGCGCATCGGCAATTCTGATCGGCTGTTCGCGAGTGATCTCACTGGCGCGGTCGAGACATCCTTGATCAACGGGAACCACATAGAGGTAATCCCATAAACGGCGCAGGTTGTCCTCCAGGTCAACTTGTGCGTCTGGTTCGTCCGTCAACTGATTGATTGAAGAGACAGCCTCGGCGAGGGCGACTGCACATGCCGCCCACACGGGGTCGTGGTTCATCTCTGATGCAAACAATGCTGACGAGCTCGAGTCAACCTGCAAAGCCAACAATGCAGTGGTGTCAAAAAAGAGTGTCATCCGCGAAGTGACCTGACCACGCGCTCAATTCGCACCCCTGCCCACACAGTGACACCGCTTCGCTGACGGAAGTTTCCACGACGGCGCGGTGCCATCACAAGACCCGCGGCAACTAGATCGTGAATGTTTGCAGTGGCGTTGCCGTTTTGCACGGGGCTCAGACTTGCAACCGGTTGGCCAGATACCGAGATCACAATTCGCTCACCGGTTTGGGCACGTCGGACAAATCCGGCAAGGTCACTACGAAGTTCCCTGATCCCCACGTTGCGGTTGTTCAAAGCCATATCCATAAAGTAGCAAAGTGTGTACGCAGGTGTACACATCTCCATTTGGGGTTTGGTGTTTTTCACGGCAGACTTCGTCACATGAATTTTGCATTTACAGAAGAACAGGAAGAACTCCGCAAGACCGTACGTGCGTTCCTTGAGTCAAAGAGCTCAGAGGAATCAGTTCGTGAGCAAATGGAGACCGAAGCTGGCTACGACACCGCAGTGTGGTCGCAGATGGCCGAGCAGATGGGCCTTCAGGGTCTGCACATTCCAGAGCAGTACGGCGGTTCAGGATTTTCGTATGTTGAACTCGGCGTAGTGCTCGAAGAGATGGGCCGCTCACTTTTGTGCGCACCGTTCTTCTCCACCGTTGTGCTCGCTGCGAATGCTCTCATTCAGTCGGGTGATGAGTCCGCAAAGAAGGAATACCTCCCGGGAATCGCAAGTGGTGCAACCATCGCTACTCTCGCGCTTACCGAGCCTTCTGGAAAGTGGGACGAAGCAGGAATCACTTTGCCTGCGGCAAACAACGGCGGTAACTGGAGCCTCACCGGAACCAAGATGTTCGTTCTTGACGGCAATACAGCGTCGTTGATCATCGTGGCTGCTCGTACCGCAAAGGGTGTGAGCCTTTTCGCTGTTGATGGTGGTGCTGCTGGTCTTACCCGCACGAACCTCTCGACGATGGATCAAACCCGCAAGCAGTCAAAGCTTGAGTTCAACAACACTCCTGCGCGCCTGATTGGCAATGAGGGTGACGGCTGGAAGATTCTCTCCAGCGTTCTTGACCTCGCAGCCGTTGGTCTCGCAGCCGAGCAAGTTGGTGGAGCACAGAAAGTGCTTGAAATGGCAGTTGAGTACGCAAAGGTTCGCGTTCAGTTCGGTCGCCCGATCGGTTCGTTCCAGGCGATTAAGCACAAGTGTGCAGACATGTTGCTGGAAGTTGAGTCGGCAAAGTCAGCGGCTTACTACGGCATGTGGTGCGCAAGCGAAATGAACGAAGAGCTTCCTTCGGTTGCTTCACTTGCCAAGGCATACTGCTCAGAGGCGTACTTCCACGCAACCGCGGAGAACATCCAGATCCATGGTGGCATTGGCTTCACCTGGGAGCACCCAGCCCACCTCTACTTCAAGCGCGCCAAGAGCAGCGAGTTGATGTTTGGTGATCCGACCTATCACCGTGAGCTGCTGGCGCAGCGCATCGGTATCTGATTACAGGAGCTGTCACGGCAACTGAAGTCATTTTTATCGTTGCTTCGGTGATTGTGGTTTTCGCAATCGCTGCAGTTTCAATCGGACGCGAGGCGCGACGGCTAGATGCTGTTGCGCCTCGTGCCGTTTACATGTTGGACGAAGCCGTCGAGTTTGTTGCTGACCGTATTCCTGAGCAAACCCAAGCGCGGCTCACCCCAGATGAATTGCGCTCGATTCTTGTGTTGCACATGCGGTGGCTCCACAGTCAGGGTCTCCAACCTGATGCCGTGGTCGATCGGCCCCAAGACATCGATCTGGTAATCGTCGGTGAGGACACACTGGCTGGGTACATCCTTGGCGCTGCAGACGAAGTTGGGATTGAGTTGCTCGATGATGTTGACGTTGTGCACGTGGTCGACGCCCATCTGGCTTATTTCTCAGCGATTGGTGCAGTTGGACCAGAGGCTACGAGTCTGTGACCAATGAAAGTCCGTTGCCAAAGGGCGACCTCGGAGACTCAGAGCGTGATTTGATTCCGCGCTGCGTGGACTGTGGTTCCCCAAGCGCTCAAGCCTGGGACACTCGTGAGGGCAGGATTCAAATGTGTCGGCCGTGCGCGACCATGAATGGGATCGGCTGCAACTAAATCATCATCCCGAAGTTGTTGACAATCGCCTTGCCGAGTTCAGTGTCGCCAACAATTGAGATGTCATCGGAGCATTGCGCCGGTGTGCACCGACCATTTGCGAGACGCACAAATGTGTCACTGTCCATATCGATCATCACAAGGGGATTGGCGGGCAGTTCCGAAAGAAACTCAGCACGCCCGTTTTTTACGCCAATGGGTACGAGACGGCGTATGGGTTCGGTGATGTGGATTACCACGGATTCCCCATCTGGAGTTTTCGCGCGCTTGCCGACAACTATCGGCAGGGTACGAATCAGGCGTCCGATTGTGTGCGCCGCTGCGGGCGAATCGTTGTTTCCGGGCCGGTCTATCGCACGGCGAATGTCCTGTTCGTGAACCCAAATATCGAGAACTCGAATGTCAAGAAAATCAGCCATGGTGCCAGGACCGGTTGGTGTCATCATCTCGCGTCCGAAATAGTCGTCGCCGGATGCGTCAAGAGTCTCCTTGCGCAATGCGACGAGTTCCTTAAATTCAGTAAGCACTTCAGCGCCGAGCTTTGCGCGGCGTTCATCAACTTCGTTTTCATTGAAACCACCAATTGGATTCTTTACCCAATCAAAGGTGGGGGACTGATGCGTGGAAGCTGGGAGCCCCTGCAACATGCGTTCCGTTCCGATGATGTGCGAGATGTTGTCTTGCACACTCCAACCTGGGCACTCAGTCTGAGTTTTCCATTCGTCCTCTGTAAGGGACTCACACAACGTGGTCAGCGAGTCCAAGGTGTCAAACAGCATTTCAATAACTTCGGTTGGGATCATCAGAAAACCTCTTTGTCTCTCTGCTCAGGGCGTTTCTAGTGCGCTGCTTCTTACAGCGCTGGGTTCATTACGGTCTGCCACTCGCGGGCATTGAAGTAAGGGGAGAACACCGCACCGATGTATCGCAAATCGTCACCGGTCTTTGGGCGCTTCAATTCGTAAAGCCCCGGGAACTTCGCAGCGCGAATGGTGATGTCCCAAAGTTCCATCGCTTCGTCACCCATCGGTGCCGGTAGCACCACGGGTCCGAACATGGCTCGTGTGTCTGCAGCGATGATCACCGGAACGCCAAATGCACCGAGGTCATTGACTGCATGATCATGGTCGGCTTTGACTTCGTCGTGCGTAGTTGGGTCAGCGAGTGCCGCGTCCCAGATTGCGGGATCAACACCAATTTCCTTTAGGAGTTCACGCCCTGTTTCAGGTTCGTACGGGCGACGGCCGTCGTAGTGCAACGCCTTTCCACATGCTGCGTACCAGTTGTCCACGTTGTCCATGCTTGTGCGACGTAGATATGCGGCCACACGCAGTGGAGTCCAGCCATAGGCAATGTCCCGCTCCCATGGGTGCTTCATGCCTTCTTCATGATTGATTTCTTCAAGGCTGAAGAACTTCCAATCAATCTCGATGCCGTTTTGGCGCCTTACATCACGGATCCAGAGCGATGTCTGATAGGCGTAGGGGCACATCGTGTCGAAGTAGAACTCGATCTTCTTTACGTCGCTGGAGTTGGTCATTCAGGAAGCATACGTTGAAATCTCTTCTCGGGAAATGTCAGAACGTATGCCATTTCTACGCCTAGGAATGGAGACGTATGGTCGAAGCGATGTAGTCGAGGTCTGACTGTGTCCGAGGGCGCTTGATCTCATAGAGGCCAGCGAAATTTGCCGAGGCCAACGCAATGTCCCAAAGCTTCAGTGCCTCTTCGCCGACTGGGGCAGGCACAACTACGGGGCCGAACATTGCACGCCCACTTCCGATGACAAGCAATGGCACACCAAATGCACCGTGCTCAGTCACAGCAAATTCGTGATCAGATTGGACCTCGAGGTGAGTACTTGGGTCCGCCATTGCATCATCCCAAGTTTGTAGTGGCAACTCGGCTCCCCTTAGAAGATCCTTCGCAATTGATTCCTCATTCGGGTTTATGCCATCAATATGAATCGCATGTGCCGCTGCTTCGTACCAAGATTCGCAAGCATCTTGGCTGGCGCGCCGTAAGAAGGCAGCCACACGCAGAAGAGGCCAGCCCGTGGCCGTGATGAGTTCCCATGCATGTGGCGCCCCGGGTTCGCGACGCACCTCTTCCAGACTGAAGAAGCGCCAGTTGATCTGAATATCGGTGGTTTGCCTCACCTCACGGAGCCAAATTGATGTTTGGTACGTATAGGGACAAATTGGATCGACGAAGAAATCCACGATGGTCACGGGCTCACGCTACCGTTTTAGTCATGGAACGTCCGACCAAGTTTGAACACACAAGATTTCTCGGTGATAAGCGCACGCAACTGGTGTACGACCTTGACGAGTGGACTGATGTGCAAGTGATCGATGAGATAGTCAACGCCGAAACCGGAATTTGTTTTGGTCCAGACACGCTCGCTGAAGCGCGCAACCGTGGTTACAAGCTTGCGACGCCAGGTCTGCGTCGTCGCCATCGCAAGCCGCGCGCCTAGTTCTTGGCATGAACGGCTCTTTCCGCTCAGATGGTTTAGAGCTACAGCGTTATCTCGCGCCGGCACCTAATCGAGTTGGCAGAGCACCCGGTGTGATTCTGTGCCACGGATTTCCAATTGGTCCTCTTGATGCACGCCAGTCTGGTGTCACATTCCCCGAACTCATAGACCGAATTTCAAATGAACTCACTTGGAATGCGATGACGTTCACCTTTCGTGGCTGTGGCAATAGCGAGGGCAGTTTCTCATTGCAGGGTTGGGTGGACGATCTACGGTCAGCAATTGATCACATGGTTGAGGAATGCAATCCATCCGGCTTGTGGTTAGTCGGAGCCAATACGGGTGGTTCGATTTCAATTTGTGTTGCTGCTGATGATCCGAGAGTTAGTGGCGCTGCACTTATGAGCCCACGATCAGATTTTGACGATTGGGCGGAGCATCCCCGCAGGTTTCTTGAGCATGCACGAGAAATTGGAGCCATTCGTGATCCAAAGTTTCCGTCCAGCGTTGACGAATGGTCACGAGAGTTGCGTCGCTTCAGACCGCTTGATGCAGCGCGAAGGTTTGCGCCACGACCATTGTTGGTGATGCATGGTGATGATGACGAAAGCGTGCCGGCATCGGAATCGCGAGCACTCTCGCTGGCACATGGCAGTGCCGAGTTGCGAATCATTCCTGGTGCGGGACATCGCTTGCGTCACGATCCAAGGGCCATTTCGGTGTTGATCGGTTGGCTGGATCGCCAAGATACGAGGATTGCGCGCTAACTAGAAGTTGAGTGCCAGCGATATGCGGATTCGATAATTGCATCGAGTCCGTGGGTGGCTTTCCAGCCCAATACGCGTTCACAGTTTGTGGGATCGGCGAAGGTGGCACTGGGATCTCCTGCGCGGCGGGGCCCAAATGTGTGGGGGACTGCTTGGCCCGTGATGCGCTCCGTAGCCTTCAAAACTTCGAGTACGGAAGACCCAGTACCAGTTCCTGCATTAATTGCAGTGGTTGGACCACCTTTGTGCAGATACTCGATTGCCTTCACATGTGCTGCTGCAAGATCTTCAACGTGAATGTAATCCCTAATCGCCGTGCCATCGGGAGTTGGGTAGTCCGTGCCAAAAACCTCAAGTGGTCCACGCTTGCCAAGCAGTGCTTTCATCACTATTGGAATGAGATTCAAAGTCACGGTCCAGTCTTCACCGATTGCAGCGTCCATCGAAGCGCCTGCAGCGTTGAAGTACCGCAAGCTAACTGACTTCATTCCGTGGGTTTTGTCGAACCAACCAAGCACCTTCTCGGCCATTGCTTTGGTGTCTGCATATACCGATTCGGGGTTGATTGGAGCAGATTCTGTTACGGGTACGACTGCTGGGGTGCCATAAACAGAACACGATGAAGAGAACACGATTTTGTCTACATCGCTTGCGGTGAGCGCCTCCGCCAGAGAGGCAGTACCGGCCACATTGTTGCGAATGTACCTCGCTGGTTTTTCCATCGACTCGCCAACACTTTTGTAGGCAGCGAAGTGAACACACGAGGTCACCGAATATTTGCGGCAGGTATCCGCGACGAGATCAAAATCGGCGATGTCGCCGACAACCAGAGGTGCACCAAGGACTGCGTCTTTGCTTCCAAACTCCAATGAGTCGAGTATCACGATGTCGTAACCGGCGTTGCGTAGAGCTCGTGCTGTGTGCGAGCCGATATAGCCAGCGCCGCCAGTGACCAGAACCGTCATTTCTTTGCGACCTTCTTCAAGGGTCGCCCCTGCTTGTCGAGATCGGCGGCTTTCTCCGCTTTTTTCCATGCGCGAACTTTGAGCAGAGTCTCGGGGCTCGTGATGTCAGCAACTGTGCGGAAATTCTTGTCGCTAAATGGTGCAGCCACTTTTTCCCAACCCTTTGGCTTTATTGCGAATCGTTTGGCTAGTAGAGCAATGAAGATTCGGGCCTTCTCGTCACCGTAACCAGGTAAGACACGTAGCCGCTTGTACAAGTCTTCAGCATCATCAACACCTGCCCAGATGTTGGAGCCTTTGTTTTTGTATTCATCGGCAACGATTGAACACAGCTCATGAATACGGCGTGCCATTGAAGCAGGAAAGCGATGGATCGCTGGCTTCTCGGCACAAATTGATACGAACTCCTCTTGGTCGAGTTCGGCGATCTTTGCAGGGTTTAGGTGTCCAATGCGTTGCTTGATCGTGAATGGACCTGTGAAAGCCCATTCCATCGGAACCTGCTGGTCTAGCAACATTCCGATAAGGAGTGCAGTGCCGTCGCGATTCAAAAGGGCGTCAGCTTTTTCGTTACCGGTGATGTACAAGGTGCCGTTACTCACGACTTACAGGCTATTGACAAATGCTTGATAATCGCGGTGATGCGCTGAAATTACTCAGTCCACCCAAGGCGCCACTGATTCGGTATCAATTGCAAAGCGCGTGATGGCATCAGCGACCACCTTGGCTTCCACATGACCCGCATTACTCAAAGCGCTGAGCACTGCGACAACCACGTGACCCGCATTGATCTCAAAGTGCTTGCGCAAAGATTCGCGAGTGTCACTGCGCCCCATTCCGTCGGTTCCAAGCGCTACAAAGTCGCGGTTGGGCAAGAATCGAGCCACTTGCTCTGGCACTGCACGCATGAAATCTGAGACGGCCACGATCGGGCCATCGGAATCGGCGAGCAGATTGGTCACCAACGGAGTCCGCTTTGGTTGGGTTGGATGGAGCCTGTTCCAGCGTTCGGTTTCAAGTGCGTCTTCGCGCAGACGCTTGTAGGAAGTTGCAGACCACAAGTCGGCAGCAATGCCGTAGTCGGCTTCAAGTACGGTGGCCGCTTCACGGGCAGCGGTGTGGGCAGAGCCAGAGAACAAGATCGTTGCTTTCTTTCCACTTGCGTTAGATGCTTGCCATTTGTATAGCCCGGCAACAATCTGCTGCTCCAAGTCGGCAAGCTGGGGTGCTGGTGGCATTACATAATTCTCGTTGTAAAGAGTTATGTAATAGAAGACATCTTCAGGTGCTTCTCCGTACATGCGGTTGATGCCATTACGGATGATCGCTGCAACTTCGTATGCAAATGCTGGGTCATAGGCTTGACACGCAGGAATTGTGCTCGCCAGCAGCAAGCTGTGTCCATCTTGATGTTGGAGTCCTTCACCCATCAATGTGGTTCGGCCCGCTGTAGCACCCATCAAGAATCCACGGGCACGAATATCGGCAGCCTGCCATGCGAGATCACCGATGCGTTGGAAACCAAACATTGAATAGAAGGTGTAGAACGGAACCATCGGTACGCCACGAGTTGAATAACTCGTGCCAGCGGCGATGAATGACGCCATTGATCCAGCTTCAGTGATTCCTTCTTCGAGGATCTGGCCCTCTGCGGACTCGGCATAAGACAGCAGTAGATCATGGTCGACTGGCTCGTATTTCTGTCCTTGTGATGCATAGATCTTTAGCTCACGAAACAGTGAATCCATGCCGAAGGTCCTCGCTTCGTCAGGAACAATCGGTACCACTCGTGGGCCAAATTTTTCATCTCGTGCAAGGTTGCGCAGCAAGCGCGTGAAGCCCATTGTGGTGCTCACTGCTTGCTCGCCAGAACCAGCGTAAAGATCAGAGAACGCCGCATCAGAAGGCAATTCAAGCGGCTTACGAATGCGATTGATGCGACGCGGGACAGAACCACCAAGTGCGCGACGTCGTTCGATCATGTACTGATACTCGACACTGTCAGCGCTGGGGCGGAAGTAAGGCGGCTCTCCGGTCTCGGCCGCCTTTTCCAAGACATGATCGGGAATTTCTTCTTGCAGGTACAAAGTGTCGCGAAGTGCACGCAACTGATCGGTATTCATCTTTTTGATCTGATGGGTTGCGTTACGACCTTCGATCTCCGCACCGAGGGTCCAGCCTTTGACGGTCTTGCAGAGAATTACTGTCGGGCGTCCCGAGCCGCGGTTATCCCAAGCAGCTTTATATGCGGCGTAAAGCTTGCGATAGTCATGCCCACCTCGGGGCAGGACACGCAACTCGTCATCCGAAAGGTGCGCGACCATTTGGCGCAGTCGCGGATCGGGACCAAAGAAGTTTTCCCGAATGTAGTTGCCATCTTCGACCGTGTACCGCTGGAACTCGCCGTCAACAGTTGAGTTCATCTTGTTGAGCAAAACGCCGTCAACATCGCGGGCCAACAGATCATCCCAACGTGAGCCCCAGATGACTTTGATGACATTCCAGCCTGCGCCACGGAATACCGCCTCGAGTTCTTGGATCACCTTGCCGTTGCCACGCACTGGGCCGTCGAGGCGTTGCAGGTTGCAGTTAACGACAAAGATCAAATTGTCGAGTTGCTCGCGCGCGGCCAGCGAAATTGCACCGAGGGTTTCGGGTTCGTCACACTCACCGTCACCGATGAACGCCCAAACACGGCTACCGCTTGAGTCGTCCAACTTGCGATTCTTCAGATAGCGGTTAAACCGCGCGTGGTACAAAGCAGTAATTGGGCCAAGGCCCATTGAGACGGTGGGGAATTCCCAAAACTCAGGCATCAACCTCGGGTGCGGGTACGACGAAAGGCCGCGTCCACCGCGACCAATTTCGCGCCGGAAATGATCGAGATCATCTTCGGAGAGTCGACCCTCAAGAAACGCACGCGCATAAATGCCAGGGGCTGCGTGTCCCTGAAAGTAGACGTGATCACCAGCGTTGCCGTCGTCCTTGCCACGGAAGAAGTGATTGAAACCAATCTCGTAAAGACTCGCTGAGCTGGCAAAGGTAGACAAGTGACCGCCGATTCCTTCGGCGATGTTGTTCGCACGCACCACCATTGCGGCAGCGTTCCAACGGATGTACGCACGGATACGGCGTTCAATGTGCTCATCACCGGGAAACCACGGCTCTTGTTCGCGTGGGATTGTGTTCACATACGGAGTGGACACAGTGGCTGGGAACGACACCTGGCTTTCCTGTGCTCGCGCGAGCAAACGAGACAGCAGATAGCGAGCGCGATTTTTGCCGTATGTGTCAATTACCGAGTCAAGAGAGTCGAGCCACTCTTGTGTCTCGCCGGGATCGATGTCGGGCAACTGATGAAATGAACCGTCAAAAAGCATTGGGTTCATTTTGGCAGGGTTACCGACTGGTTAGCGCCGCAACAAATTCAACTTTCTAGACGCACAATGTCGTACACGTGTCAAATATTTCGGGCAGGATTGAACGAATGTCAGTAACGATCTACACCGATGGTGCTTGTTCGGGTAACCCTGGGCCAGGCGGTTGGGCTTGGGCCGTAGCGCCACATGGTGACCCACGTGCTTCGGGTGGTGATTCGCACACAACTAACCAACGCATGGAGTTGTTGGCAGTTGTTGAAGCTCTTGCGGCATTTTCTGCCGACACTTCGATTGTGATTTGTTCAGACAGCACCTACGTGGTCAATTGTTTCAAGGATCAATGGTGGAAGGGCTGGATCAATCGGGGCTGGAAGAACAGCCAGCGCCAGCCAGTTGCCAACCGTGACCTGTGGGAGCCCCTAATTGAGACCGTGAATGAACGCGGCAACGTGACATTCACTTGGGTCAAGGGTCATTCCGGGGATCCGATGAACGATCTCGTGGATTCCCTCGCTGTGGCTGCTATTGACTCGTTCCGCTGACCGTTCGTTTAGCCAATTGCCAACTCCAGTGCATACGCTGTTGGCATGGAAATCAACGGCAAAGTAGCAATCGTCACGGGTGGCTCCTCGGGCATCGGAGCGGCGTCAGTCCGACTTCTCGCTGCGCGGGGCATGAAGGTTCTCGTGGCTGACATCAATGAAGAAAAAGGCAATGCAATTGCCAAGGAAGTCGGTGGAGCATTCGCCAAGGTGGATGTGACCAGCACCGACCAGATCATCGAGTCCATCGACATGGCTCGCTCTATGGGCGAAGTGTGGGCACTCGTCAACTCTGCAGGTTTTGGTTGGGCGCAACGCACCATCGGCAAGGACGGTTCATACGAATCAGCACACAGCCTTGATGCGTTCAAGCGTGTGATTGATCTCAACTTGATCGGCACTTTTGACTTTCTACGCCTCACTGCAACCGCAATGAGCCAGAACAGCCCCGATGCTGATGGCCAACGCGGATCAATCGTGAACATCGCATCGGTTGCGGCATTTGATGGTCAAATCGGACAAGCCTCGTACTCTGCCTCGAAAGGTGGGGTAGTGGGTATGACCCTGCCAATCGCCCGCGATCTTGGTGCAGTTGGTGTTCGCGTGAACACAGTCGCTCCTGGCCTCATTGATACCCCGATCTATGGCGAGGGTGAGCGCGCCGAAGAGTTCAAGGCAAAGTTGGCAAAAGACGTGGTGTTCCCGCATCGCCTCGGTAAGCCTGAAGAGTTGGCATCAATGGTGCTTGAGTGCATCGCGAACTCCTACATGAATGGACAGGTAATCCGAGTCGACGGAGGAATCCGCCTACCTCCAAAGTGATGCATCACGCCGTGTTGTAGTGATGCATCACGTCGTGTAATCGGCGTTGATCCTCACATAACCGTCGGTCAGGTCGCAGCCCCATACGGTGGCTGCGGCCTTTCCTGTATTCAGGCTCACATGAATTCGAACTTCGTCTCCACGCATGTACTGTGCGAGTTTTTTGAGACCTGATTCATTGACCGGAGTTGGGTAAACCTCTTGATCACCAAACCGGATCACCACCTCATCGGCATCAATATCTGTGTACTGGCTGCATTTGCCCACCGCCATCGCAACCCGGCCCCAATTCGGATCGGCACCGTGTACTGCAGTCTTCACAAGTGGTGAATTGACAATCGCCTTAGCAACCGCTTTGGCTTGGTTGTAGTCGTGAGCGTGATCTACGTGCACTTCGATCAATTTCTCGGCTCCTTCGCCGTCTCTAGCAACCTGCTTTGTGAGTGACTCCAGCACCTCAAACAAAGCCGATTCAAAGTCTTCAAGTGCAACGTGTCCACCGACACCACTTGCCATCACAATTGCCGTGTCGCTAGTTGAGGTGTCGGTATCTACTGATACACAGTTGAAAGTCCGGTCGATAACTCTTCGGAACACCTTGTCTAAATCTGATGACTCAATTGCCGCATCAGTAAAGATGAGGGTGATGAGGGTTGCCATGTCTGGCTCAATCATTCCCACACCTTTGGCCACGCCAACAATTCGCGCGCCACTTGCAGCAATCTTTGCTTCGGCGATCTTGGCAACTGTGTCGGTGGTCATGATGCCATTGGCCACAGCTGAGGCACTGGGAGTGGCAGGAATAGTTCCTAGCGAGCGGAGGCCGCGTCTAACGACATCCATCGGATAACGCCGACCTATTACGCCCGTTGAAGCGATAAGCACGTCATGTGGGTCGCAGCCAATGTGCTCGGCTACACCTTGCACAACTTCAATTGCATCGTCGCGGCCGACTTGGCCGTTGGCCACATTTGCATTCTTTGACAGGACGGTTACAGCACGCGCCGTTCCGTTCTCAAGGTGGCGTCTACTGAGCACAACACTGGGTCCCGCAAACCGGCTCTTGGTGAATACGCCTGCTGCGGCCGACTGATGGTCGGCAATTACAAGGGTGAAGTCATTTGTTGAGTCTTTGATGCCGAAATTGGTCACGATGCTCGTGAACCCCGCCGGCAATTCAACATCGGGCACAATTCCCATGACTTCGAGTCTGCCACCTGTGGGTTTACGATCGAAGACATGCGCACGGTGATCCGTAACGGAACGGTTGTCAATGCTGACGGCCGTGTAGAGGCAGACGTAGTTATTGAGGGCTCGTTGATAGTCGAGGTTGTTTCACCAGGACGCGAGAACGTGAATGCCGATGTTGAGATCGATGCCACTGGCATGTACGTGATACCTGGAGGCGTCGATCCGCATGTTCACCTTGAGCTCGA
>JAFMEI010000150.1 GCA_017856815.1 Ilumatobacteraceae bacterium | reverse complement strand
GAAATCAACGAGCGTGTCGCTGCCACTGCAGAGTCTTACGGCCTTCCGATTGACCCAAGCGCGGTTATCACCAATCTTTCCGTGGGTCAGCGCCAACGAGTTGAGATCGTAAAGGCGCTCTACCAAGGCGCCGAAGTATTGCTGTTGGACGAACCAACTGCAGTTCTTGTTCCAGCCGAAGTTGAAAAACTATTTGAGAATGTTCGCACCATGGCTGCCGCGGGCAAATCAATTGTCTTTATCAGCCACAAGCTCGGTGAAGTTGTTGAGATTTCAGATCGCGTCACTGTGTTACGTGGTGGTGTGGTGACTGGATCTGTCGAGGGTCGCGGTTCAATGAGCACCGCTGAGCTCGCCCAAATGATGGTTGGACGCGAGGTTGATCTGCAACCACGGCGTGCTCGCCATCCAATTGGTCATGAGAAGTTACAAGTACGTGATCTGGGCCTGCGCCGAAATGGCATTGATGTTCTCAAAGACATCACATTCTCGGTGCATGAAGGTGAGTTAGTTGGAATCGCTGGTGTCGCTGGTAACGGTCAAAAGGAACTCGCTGACACAATTGCTGGCCTGCTTGTTCCGACATCAGGGACCGTGTCTATTGATGGACACTTCACCACTAACCTCGGCCCAATTGCGGCCCGAGAGTCGGGTCTTGCTTACGTACCAGAAGATCGTTTGGGTATGGGTCTTGTCCCGTCAATGTCGATTCTCGACAATCTTCTTCTCACAAGAGAGCGGGGGCTGATCCCCAATCGACATGATGCACGAACCGAAGCGGACCAACTCATCAATCAGTTCGAGATCAAGGCCAATGGCCCTGACCACCAAGCGCGAAAACTCTCTGGAGGAAACGCCCAAAAAGTATTACTGGCACGCGAGTTAACGGGTGGCCGCACCAAAACCTCGGTGTTGGTGGTCTGCTCCCCCACACGAGGTTTAGATGTGGGTGCGATCGAGACTGTACGCGCACTGTTGGATGATGCGCGTTCTGCGGGCCAAGCAATCTTGCTGATCAGCGAAGACCTCGATGAATTGATGTCGCTTGCCGACCGCGTACTCGTGCTCTACAGCGGTCAAATTGTTTATGAAACACCAGGGGAAACTGCCACGTTGCGCGAAGTCGGTGCAGCAATGGCGGGTCTCTAGATATCAAGGAAAGACTCCGAATGGGAATCCCGATCAAGTTCGAACAACGCATTGATTCACCCAGATGGTTGATTCTTGCTGTTCCAGTCGCGTCACTCATTGCCGCACTCCTTGTTGGCAGCATCTTCTTGCTCGCAACCGGCCATCCACCGCTTGATACTTTCAACAGCTTGTTGCGCGGCAGTTTCACAACCCACCGAGGATTTACAAACACGCTCGGCTTAGCCACGATTCTGATCTGTACGGGTCTCGCTGCAGGCTTTGCATTCCAAATGAATCTGTACAACATCGGCGGTGAGGGTCAGTTGTACCTCGGCATGATCGGTGGCGCATGGGCAGGAATTGCACTCGGTGATCACTTCCCTGGCTACCTCGCGGTACTCCTCACTCTGCTCTTTGGAGCATTGGCTGGTGGTCTTTGGGTGACTGTACCCGCAATTACAAAAGCAAGATTTGGAACCAGTGAAATTGTCAGCACACTGCTTTTGAACTATGTGGCCTTGAACCTGGTCAACTACTTCATCTTTGGCTCCAAAGGATTCTTCCGCGATCCTTCAACGGCGTTTCCCCAGGGCCGTAAGGTGCCCGACAGTGTGCGCCTTGATGCTTTCGGTAAAACGCAGACCTACCCGACCATTTTTCTCTCCGTACTTCTTGCAGTTTTCCTCTTCTGGCTGATCAAAAAGTCAGAATTTGGATATCGCATTAAGGTGCTGGCGGATTCGCCGAAAGCCGCAGGCTACGCAGGCATCAACGCTCCTCGACTCACACTCTCGGTTCTTGTTATCTCAGGTGCCCTCGCAGGACTAGGCGGAGCAATGCTTGTTGTGGGCCCGACCGGCAAACTCGACCCAGGTGTTGCCGGTATCGGGCTCGGGTACGCAGGCATTGTGGTGGCTGCACTCGCGCGCTACAACTTTGTTGCAATTATCTTGGCTTCGGTACTTTTCGCAGGTTTGAGAGTCGGTGGTGATTCACTTCAGATCTCCACCGATGTACCAATTCACATCGCAGTGATTATCCAAGGTGCGGTATTGATCTTCGCCCTTGGTGGCGAAGTGTTCAGGAAATATCGAATCCGAATTGTGAGGCCAGGATCAGCAGCGGGGGTTGCAGCATGAATAACAACATCTGGCTGCTCACGTTTGCTGACTCAATTTCAATTGCGACCACATTGATTCTCGCCTCACTTGGCGCACTTCTCACAGAGCGCTCTGGTGTGATCAACCTTGGTGTCGAAGGCGTTCTCCTTATGGGCGTGGCCTCGACATTCTTGGTATCTGATGGCACAGGCAATCCGTGGTTAGCACTGGTAATTGGCACATGTGTCGGCGCCTTACTCGCAATGGTGCATGCCGTACTTTGTGTAGTTCTACGCGCCAATCAAATTGTTTCCGGCCTGGCTCTCGTAATTTTTTGCACTGGTCTCGCTAATTTTCTTGCGAAGCCGATTGAGGGCAAACCAAAGCGCGTGCAGTTGAATGCAATCGACTTCGGCCCCTTAAGCGATATTCCAATCATCGGCCCTCTGATCTTTGGTCACGACCTGATTACCTACGTCACCTGGTTGATCGTTATCTCAGCTTCGGCATACATGTTCCGCACCCGACCCGGTCTCACACTGCGCGCAGTCGGCGACGATCCAGCCACTGTGGACTCGCAGGGTTTGCCAGTGGCTGCAATTCGTTTTGGCTACACGATGGCGGGCGGCGCGCTCATGGGTCTTGCCGGTGGCTGGTTCATGCTCGCTCGATCTGCAGCCTGGCAACAACAAGCAACTACCAATGGCATCGGCTGGATCGCGCTGGCCTTGGTTGTGTTCGCCGCCTGGCGTCCGTTGCGACTCGTCTTTGGCGCTGTGCTCTTTGGTTTTACCTTGCAGCTGCCATTCACACTGCAAGCCGAACAGATCAAGGTGATACCCGCGGCAATACTGCCGATGATCCCCTACCTCGTCACCCTTGCAGCACTGATTGCAATGTCGACACCTCGCGCTCGCGCAGTACTCGGTGCACCTAAAGCACTCGGTCAACCTTTCGTGCGCGACGAGCGCTAAGAACCCAACGGCTGCAAATACAGGCGAGCAGGATTATCGCCTTTTACGCCCGCAATCACAAGCGAATCGGCAAACTCTTCCACCACCCGAACTCGTGACAAACCATTAGGCACAATTTCAGTTCCCGAAGCCACACCATTTGT
>JAFMEI010000042.1 GCA_017856815.1 Ilumatobacteraceae bacterium | reverse complement strand
ATGTAGTGATAATTCATTTTTGAATCTGCGAGTTCACGAAGTTGCTTGTTGCGGTAATCAGCCGCGGAGATCTCCATGCCTGCATCAAGCTGCAGCTCATCAATTATGAGACGCGCGAATCCAACGAAATAGATCTTTGACTCTGGAAACATTGCAGCGATTGTTCCTGAATCACGAACGGTCTTTCTCATTCCTGCCATTCGTTGTGGATCGCCTTTGGCACCATTCATGCACTCTGCGAATAGATTCCCCACGAACAAGATCACGACATTTTTCGGCTGGTATCGCGCTGCATCTTCTTCTGCCGTATCAATCCATTGGCATGGGCTGGAACCACTGAAGACTCGCGAGAGGGTTTCGCCACCCGATTGGTTTCGGACTCTTGACGCGACTAAGGAGTAAATCTCGCGTCCTATTGAGTCGCCATACATGATCAGATCAACAGGAGTTGTTGAAGTGCCGATAGTGCTCAGTGTTGACGTGGTTGGTACCGCTTCTGCGGTGGTTGACGTCGAAGTATCGGTTGACTCAGCCGACTTGAGTGCACACGCATTAAGCGTGACCGCCAGAGCACAAAAGATGAAGAGGCGCTTCATTCGGCGGAATGTGCCTCAAGATCAGCGAGAGAAACAAACTCAAGTGTTGCAGCATGTGTTGATTCCAGTAAGACCTTCGGTGCGCGCCCAGCTTCCAATGCCTCAGCCCACCGTGAGGCACATAGACACCACTTGTCACCGGCTTTCAAACCATCGAAGCCATATTGCGGCATCGGTGTTGATAGGTCATTGCCAGCTTGCTTAGAAAATGCAAGAAACTCGTCGGTCATCACCGCACAGACCGTGTGAACACCAAAATCATCACCACCGGTTTCACAACAACCATTGCGGTAATAGCCAGTCATTGGGTTTGTGCAGCATGATTCGATCTCGCGTCCGTAAACGTTCTTTTGTTGAGAAGCCATCTGCCCACGGTAGCGACATCAAGCCCAACTAACCTTGGGATTGCGATGAATTCAATGCCGCCAGCAACCAACGGTAAATTTCGGTACAGATTTGCCCCTTCACCTACAGGTTTTTTTCACGTTGGTGGTGCTCGAACCGCTCTCTACAACTGGGCTCTCGCCTTAAAGCAGGACGCCACCTTCGTCCTGCGAATCGAAGACACAGACGAAGCTCGCAACAAACCCGAGTGGACTGCAGGCATCATTGATGCACTCGCTTGGATAGGAATTGGTACGGGCGACCCTCATTTCGAAGGGCCCTATTTTCAGTCACAGAATTCAGAGGAACACGTTGCGGCTGCTCATCGCCTATACGAGGCGGGGCATGCCTATTACTGCGACCTGACATCCGAGCAGATCCAAGAGCGCGCCAAAGTAAACGGCAAACCCGGATATGACGGCTTCTCCAGAGATCGCGGGCTCGGCCCCGGGCCGGGCCACGTATTGCGGTTCCGAGTTCCTGAAGGCGTAACGGTCGTTGATGACCTAGTACGCGGTCGCGTTGAATTCGATAATGGCACGATTGAGGATTTCGTGTTGTTGCGCGGAAATGGAACTCCGATGTTCCTGTTGGCGAACGTGGTTGATGACATCTTGATGTCAATAACGCATGTGGTGCGCGCCGAAGAGCATCTCCCTAATACGCCAAAACAACAGTTGATCTGGAGCGCGCTTGGATACGCACCACCGGTGTGGGCGCATGTACCCGTGTTGGTGAACGAGCAACGAAAAAAGCTCTCCAAGAGGCGTGACAAGGTTGCTCTTGAGCAATATCGCGATGAGGGAGTCATTGCTCCAGCGATGATCAATTATCTGATGACCCTGGGTTGGGCTCCGGCGGGGGATGCCGAAATAGTTCCGTGGGAGAAAATCGTTAATGAGTTTCGTCTAGAAGATGTCAATCATTCGCCAGCTTTTTTCGATGAAAAGAAACTCGCTTCATTCAATGGCGATTATCTGCGAATGCTTACCACCGAACAATTCGTAACGGCGTGTTCACCTTGGGTCACCAACGATTCAGTGCCTTGGTCGCGGGGCGATTTTGATGCACGGATCTTCTCGGCGATCGCGCCTCTAGTTCAGACACGAGTTGGATATTTGTCGGAAGTCCCGTCAATGGTGGACTTTTTGTTCCTCGATCAACCACTGATTGATGCCGATGCCTTAGCGAAAGCGATGAAGCCAGAATGGGCATCACAACTCTTACGTGACGTTGTCGGGGTGTTTGCGGCCTGTGATTGGCAGCACGATGTTCTAAAGACTGAACTGGAAAAAATTGGCGAGAGCCACGGGGTGAAACTCGGTAAAGCGCAAGCACCTGTTCGAGTTGCGGTCACCGGAAGAAGCGTTGGCCCTCCGTTGTTTGAGTCGCTTGAGTTGCTCGGACGCGATAAGACTTTGGCTCGATTGAAGGCGATTCTTGATTAAACAACGCCGCACTTGGCCGTTGTTTATCTGGGCAGCAATGCTCGTGACAGTTTCCTATCTTGCTGTAAATCTTTGCCATGTTTGGTGGGCGGGTGCAGTCGATTCGGCGCGTGAAGTTGATGCAATCGTGGTGCTCGGTGCGGCCCAGTATGACGGAAAACCGTCGCCACAGTTAGAAGCCAGGCTTGACCATGTGTTGGGTCTTTGGGCCGACGGAATTGCCCCACGCATCATCGTTACAGGAGGCAATCGGCCAGGTGACCGGTTCACCGAAGCCAGCACATCCGCGGAGTATTTACGAGACAACGGAGTGCCCATTGAGGCTTTGCTTCTTGAAGATGCTGGCACTAACACTTATGACTCGTTGCGGACCGTGAGCCAAATGATGAAAGCAGCAGGCCTTAAGACTGCTGTGGTCGTGACCGATCCATTTCATGAACTCAGGTGTGTCCTCATACTTGACCAACTCGACATCACTGCATATCCATCAGCTACGGATTCAAGCCCGGTGCGTGGATGGACCTCTGTTTCCAAACACTTAAAAGAGATGCTGGGTGTCAGTGCGGGTCGCATACTTGGTTTTCGCCGACTTCTATCAATTACTGGGTGAACCCTATAATCGAGAGGCTCCTTGGGGAGTGGTGTAACTGGCAACACAGCAGATTCTGGTTCTGTTATTAGGGGTTCGATTCCTCTCTCCCCAGCTTTTACAAGCGAAAATTTTCAGTGCGCAACTGAGCGGCGGATTACGAACCCGGCTAGCAAGCCCAACAGCGATATTGCAACTAATTGATTGCTCAATTTCAGTCCTGTCGCAGCCAGCGCCGAATCTTCTGATTCAACAACTGAGATTGTCTGCATTTCACCAGACTGAACAGGTGCGCCGTCAAGGCAGCCATTAATTGATCGCCAGATTGCCTCAATCTTGTGGTCGCCTGTGTCATCAAATTCATACGGAACACCAATCTCAGCAACACCATCAACGTCGTCATCTGATGCTGGAACTGTGCTGACGATTTCGCCATCGACAATCAGATCCACGGTTCCCGCGGCACTGCATGAGTCATATGCCTGGAAAATCACATCAATTATCAAGGGTTCGCCAATGACCACCTCGTCTGGCAAATCCACTTGCACTGTGGCAGCAGAACCAGCGTTGACGGAACTGATGAGTCCAAAGGACGCGAGAATGAATGTTGTTATCGCAAGAGTTTTCTTCACGCCTGTCAACCTAAGCCGACAGTTGGCCCAGCACTCGGGGAAGATGTACTGATTAAGTGCGGCGACGAATGAGGGCGAAACCAGCTCCTGCAATGATGAGGATCACTGCAGCAACGGCGAGGGAATTGCCGTTCGAAGCACCGGCTTTTACGAGAGTCGCGGCAACGCTGTCCTCGACTGATTCGGGAACTTCGTCTGAAGTCGTAGTTGATTCATCCTCAATGCTTGTGGTTGTATCCGCTGGAACGACAGTGATGATCTGGTTGAGTTGTAGACCAGGAGCGGGGCAAGTTAAGACGGTTGGTGCGGCAATATCGCGAGGTGTGTAGGTGGCGTTGATTGAGTGATCGCCGAGCGTTGAGAACTGAACTAAAAAGTCGTGGTCATTGACGCTGGTTGTAGAGGTGTCAAGCAACTCAGCACCTTGCACCGTCACGCCGTCCACGATGAGCTCGAGGTCACCTTCCATTTCGCAAGAACCTACTGAAGCAGCTTGAAGCGCCACGTTGATTGTTACAATTGCGTCGACTTCGACTGTGGTCTCCTCAATTGTGATGACCATGCTTGTACTCCCTACGCCAGCGAACACTGCTGTACTTGGCAACATGAAACCAATTCCGAGGCCGATTGCGATAGCGGTTTTTGCGAGTCTCATAATTGAGCGTCCTTTGTGCTGGCGGGTATTCACGAATGGTAGTGCTTTTACAAAATGTTAGGCTCAAAACACTTCAGAGAAAGAGTTTGCGATGACAGTTCCAGCAGCGCTGTACCTACAAGATGCCCATCTGATTCGTGAAGGCATGGAGATCGCTCAATACGCAGAGCGCAAAGGTTTTGATGCGGTTTGGCAGGCGGACAGCAGGCTCGTTCGCGACTGCATGATTCCAATGGCTGCGTTCGCCGCAGTCACTGACACCATCAAGATTGGTTCTGGAGTTGTTGACTGTTGGAGCCGTAACCCAGCGCGACTGGCTGCAATGTTTTCAACTTTGGATGACCTTGCCCCTGGTCGCACAATTCTGGGTATTGGCGCGTGGTGGGATCCACTTGCAGCAAAGGTCGGCATCAAGCGTGACAAACCGCTTCGGGTAATGCGTGAGATCGTCACAGTTGTGCGAGCACTGCTTAACAACGAGCGCGTGAGTTTTGATGGTGAGTATGTGCATCTTGATGATGTTGAGCTCGATTACGTCTATCAAGAGCGCCGCCCCAAAGATGTGCCGATCTATATCGGCGCCACTGGCCTCAAGATGATGGAGCTCACCGGTGAAATTGCCGATGGGGTAGTGCTGAATTATCTGGTATCTCCCGATTACAACGCGCAAGCGATGGAAGCACTTGGTAACGGCGCGGCAAAGGCGAATCGTTCTGTTGATGATCTTGACCGCCCGCAACTAGTTGTGTGTTCAGTGCACGAAGATCGAAAGACCGCGCTTGACATGGCGCGATTGATGGTCACTCAGTATCTCGGTCAACAGCCTCACATTATGAAGGCAAGTGGTGTGCCGCAGTCACTGCTTGACAAAGTCGGTGAAGTGCTCACGTGGCCAGCGACACATGAACAAGTGGTGGCTGCGTCCAAACTCGTGCCTGATGAGATCGTGCAGATGCTCACAGCGTCCGGCACTCCAGACGAAGCGCGCAAGCGTGCTGCGGAATACATGAAGAACGGCGCGACTTGCCCGATCCTCTATCCACTGGGTGATGTATACGCCATGATCGACGCCTTCTCTGGGCCAGAGTGGCAAGCTGCAAACTCACGCTGATACCCTCTATTTCCGCTACTTGGCCCCATCGTCTAGTGGCCTAGGACACCACCCTCTCAAGGTGGCGGCACGGGTTCGAATCCCGTTGGGGCTGCCAATCGGTATTTTGTCAGGCTGGCAGTATTACCCCAATGTTGTTGATGGGGAGTCCTCCGCGATCGGCGACAACAAGGGTGGGCTCTAGAACGGTTGGTGCATTGCCAAGATTGCCAACTTCGCCATCTTGGTTGTACCCCCAGCACCGCATGCGCCGCAGAGCGGTGACGGCACACGTATGGGACGAACCCACAGTGATTGCCTTCAAGTTGGTTAGCCCAATGACTTGAACGGGTTGATGCCTTGAAATAGTTGTGCCATCACCGAGCCCACCGAACTGGTTCCATCCCCAGCACTTGGCTATCCCGGCGGACGACATCGCGCAGCTACTCGATCCACTCGAAGAAATTGTCGTGATGTCGTCACCTAGGCCTGAAACAACTAGTGGCGAAGCCGATTGTTGGATGCGACTACGACCTAGCTGTTTTTGCCCGTTTGATCCCCAGCATTTCAGTTCTCCTGCCGTAGTAAGCGCGCACGTGTGCAGAGACCCAGTTGATATGGCAACAGCTTCATCGAGGTCGATAACAGTTACGGGCCCTTCAGCAGTAAACGTTGAGCCGTTACCCAACTGGCCATTCACGGACCATCCCCAGCACTTAACGACACCATCTACTAAGAGCGCACATGTATGGAAGCCGCCCGCTGCAATCGATTTAACTTGTGTCCCCAAGTCGACAACATTTAACGGAACGTTCGATGACGCATTGGATCCATCGCCAAGTCGCCCATATCCGCCGGCACCCCAGCACTTGACGCCACCCGCTATTAAAACTGCGCACGTGTGATCAGAACCCGCAGATATTGAGGCAACGCCATTGTTCAAGCCTCTTACTGCGACGGGGCGATTTGAGTCGATATTGCTACCGTTGCCCAATTGACCGCTCTGATTATCTCCCCAGCATTTAGCTGCTCCACTAATCGTGACAGCACATGTGTGTGTCCGTCCTGCCGAAATTCCAATCACACCCGCAGTCAGACCCGCAACTTGAACCGGGTAAGAACGGGAAACATTAGATCTATTTCCAAGTTGTCCGACGTCATTGCGCCCCCAACACTTGACTGCGCCATTACCCAGTACGGCGCAAGTGTGATACGCACCAGCAGAAATTGATGCCTGAAATCCAGCATTGATGGACGGTGTTGCAATCTCATTGGCATCACCAAGCGCGTTCTGCGCCGGCATTCCTAGCAATGAGATCAGTATTGCTGAACCGATTAGAAATCTCTTCATAAAGGTCAAGTTACTACTTGTCCCATTTGGAAGATTTCACCTTCTGAGCAAGTAAGAATGTTGGTGAACAAGGACAAGGAGAATGTGATGACAAATGAATGGGGACCGCTGCGACACTTGATTGGTGAATGGGAAGGCGAGGGCGGCCTTGATTCCTCGTATTCGCACGCTGAAGGCAAAGTCTTAAAGACTCCGTACCTTGAGAAAGTGACCATGAAGCCGTTTGGTCCTGTCCAGAACGGCAAGCAGTTTCTCTACGGTCTCGACTACAAAACAGCGATGTGGCGAGGCAACGAAGAGAATCCGTTTCACACGGAAGTCGGTTACTGGCTTTGGGACGGCGCAACTGGGGAAATTCTGCGGGGCTTTGTGGTGCCACGTGGAATTGTGGTGCTGGCTGGTGGATTCTCGGCTCACGATGCCCACGAATTCACTTTGACTGCTGAGAAGAACTCAAAGACATGGTCAATTGGTGAGAACTCTTACTTAGAGAAACACGCAAGCACCGTGGCCTACTCAGTAACAATCACAGTCAACGGCCCCGATTCGTGGAGTTACAGCGAGGACTCGAGTCTGAAGATGGATCAATTCCCAGAGATCTTTCCGCACACTGATCACAACACGCTTAAGCGCGTTAAGTAGTTAGTCCTCAATCAGCACCGCGGACGCAGTAAACAAGACCAGCCCGATTAGCCACACGACGGCGTAGCCAGTTGGGAATTCGTTTTCGACGATCCAATAAAGAAGCGGGAATATAACCAGCCCGGGTGCTGTCGAAATTCCAATCAGAAATCCAAAAAAGCCGATCCAATTTGTCCACGTGATCGCATAGCCAATCCACAAAATCAGTGCACACAGCTGCCCAAGCAGTAGCGCGAACCCCCCAGCCCCACGGCGTATGAATCTCAAGGGTCTCATTGGCATCAGAGATAAGGCATTACCTCGGCTGCGATGAGCTCGAGATGTTCAATATCGTTCAGATCGAGAATCTGCAGGTAGCAAGTTTCTGCGCCCGCGTTGTGCCACTCGACGAGTCTTGCGGCGACCTCGCTGGGCGTGCCGCACAATCCGTTTTTGCGAAGCTCATCGGGCTCTCGATTCACGGCTTTTGCGCGCCGAGCAATTTCAGATTCATTTGCCCCACATACGACAATCTGTGCGACCGTGAATTTCATCGTGCGCGGGTCACGGTCAATTGCAACACAGGCGGCTTTAACGCGTTCAACCTGCGCGGTGTACATATCCATTAGTGGAAATGGCATGTTGAATTCGGCAGCGAAACGCGCAGCAAGCCGTGGGGTGCGGTGCGGTCCGTATCCACCGATGATGATCGGTGGCGGTGACTGGATTGGCTTTGGCCAAGCCGGCGAGTCAGTGACTGTGTAATGGCTTCCCACGAAGTTGAACTTCTCGCCGTCTGGTGTGCGCCAGAGTCCATCGATTATCTCAAGCTGTTCCTCAAGAATGTCAAAGCGTTCCTTGACTGCGGGAAATGGAATTCCGTAGGCCTTGTGTTCGTCGTCGTACCAGCCAGCACCAAGACCCAACTCAACTCGACCGTTGGACATTTGGTCAACATTTGCCACGGCGATTGCGAGTGGTCCAGGAATCCGAAAGGTTGCGGAGTTGACGAGTGTGCCGAGTCGAATTGTGCTGGTTTCGCGGGCGATACCTGCCAATGTGATCCAAGCATCTGATGGGCCCGGTCTCCCTTCGACACCGCCCATGCTCAACCAATGATCGGAGCGAAAAAAGGCATCGAATCCAAGCCTCTCGGCAGCTTGGGCAACACGAAGTAGATCATCGTAGGTTGCGCCCTGTTGTGGCTCAGTGAAAATTCGCAAACGCATGTTTGCAAACTAGACGATACGGTCGATCAATCCCCACGAAAGTGCCGTTGATGCATCAATTGTTCGTGCGGTCAAACCGAGTAACGCTGTGCGGTGTCGCCCAATGCGACGTGGCATGCTCGCGGTGCCGCCAGCGCCAGGAATGAGTCCTAAGCGGATCTCGGGTAGAGCGATACGAATGTCATCTCTTGCGGATACCGACGGCGCAAAGGCAGGCAATTCAATTCCGGCTCCCATGCAAGCCCCATGGATGTTGAACTCAACGCGATCACCTAGCTGACAAAGTAAGCGCCCCGCACTGCGGGTAAGTCGCACAACATGTGCTGTGGCGGTGTCTGGTCGGTCACCAAATTCATCGAGGTCACCGCCACTGCAAAACGATGGCCCGTTTCCATCGACTAACACTCGGAGCGATTCGTCTGATGTGGCGATTGTTAACGCGTTTACAAATGCAGCCTGCAAGTCGGTGTTGAATGCATTGTGTCGCTGAGGCCGATTGAAAGAAATATGCAGTAGGTCGCCATCGTTAGTCACCATTACCGGCGAGTCGGTGGAATCGTCCGCTTGTTTTTTCGGTGTGCGTTCCCTCCAATCCTGAAATTCTGGTCCACCTTGCAATACTGAATAAGCAGCTGACTCTGCTACCAGGCTCTCTTCTACGCTTCTGGATTCGGCCCCACGTAGCAGCGATGCGAGCGTGATGCACGCGAGGGGAGATACGGCGAGGGATGCACGAATTTCGTCAAGATCTAGGTCGTTCTCGATGAGAACATCACAAATGTCGGCATGTTCTGTTTCAGTCCCAACAATCACGAAAGGCATCGCGCTCAATGTGTCGCGGAAGGCGTGGTCAATTGTGGCCGTTTTGCCTGTGAGCACAACGGCCCCGGTACCTACGCCCACACCGAAGCGAAGGTGGGCCAGGCCCGAGCCAACCACCTCAATGAATTCTTCTGCGGGGATCATGGAAAGATCAATGGGATGAACTTAGACCCGCGTGCGCTCGTTGGTGAAGTGCTCGCTGGCGCCTGCTCAAAAGGTCAGATAGTCGCTGGCTCACTGGCTGAAAATGCGGCGATACAGATTGGAAATTGGATTAACGAGACCACAAGCAAGACGCTCGGCTTTGGTCGTGAAAATCTGACGGCCCGGATGGAGATCATGGGTCTTGGGGTGCGAGCCGACGGGTTCAGTTTTGGTGGGGCAACCAAACTCATGACTTGTGCTGATGGAGTCGTCGCCCTTCCCCTGGCACGGGACACCGACATTGAAATGTTGCCAGCATTATTCGAAGAAGAGGCACCGACTGGTGTGTTGAGTGACGTAAAGAGGCGATGGGAGTGGGTTGAACGACTGATACAAACGAGGAGCACGAACACTCTTCGTGAACGCACAGAGTTGCTTGGAATGCCGTTGGCCATTGTGGGAGAAACTGCAATGCCGTCGGTAACGGCACCTGCGATCATTCCCGAGTTCTTTAGTCCCTTTGTGGAACCTTCTCTTTCCAATCTTCGAGTTCTTGAACTCGCGCCGATGTGGGCTGGGCCGTTAGCCGGGAAGATTCTCGGCGCCGCTGGTGCTGCCGTAGTCAAAGTTGAGTCACCATCGCGCCCTGACGGCACGCGAGTGGGATCTCCAGAATTCTTTGAATATCTAAACGCAGGCAAGGAGATAGTGCCGCTTGAATTCAATGCTCGCGATGCCGCTTCACATTTGCGTCAATTAATTAGTTCAAGTGATGTTGTGATTGAAGGGTCACGACCACGGGCGCTCGCACAGCTGGGAATTGATCCACGCGAGATGCTCAAGTCTGGTCACGGAGCCATCTGGTTGTCGGTAACTGGGTATGGGCGCCACTCTGCGCGAGTTGCATTCGGTGACGATGCCGCGGCCGCCGGAGGGCTGTGCGACCGCGAGGCTCTCGCGTTTACTGGTGACGCGTCGGGGGATCCCTTGACAGGTCTTGCAGGCGCTTTTGCCGTACTTCGCGCATTGTCTGAGGGGAGACGCTGTTTGTTGGATCTCTCAATGGCCCGGGTATGTGCTTGGGCAGCGCACGGTGCATGATTGTTCGGTGACAAAGGTGCAAGTAAATGAGTGAGATCAACATCAGCAATATGTTTCGATTAGATAGTCGTGTTGCAATTGTGACGGGTGCTTCTTCGGGCTTGGGTCTTCGGTTTGCCAGAGTGCTTCATGCAGCAGGCGCGAATGTCGTCCTTGCTGCTCGGCGTATTGATCGCTTGGAATCACTGGCTGCCGAGCTACCAGGCTCGCTCGCTGTACGCACTGATATTGCCGATGAAGATGACCGTATTTCTCTAATTGAACAAACGATCCAAAAGTTTGGTCGAGTTGACGTTCTTGTGAATAACGCAGGCATTGGCACGCAGGTCGGCATTGAAGATGAATCGCTTGAATTGTTTCGCCGCACGATGGAAGTCAACACAACTGCCGTATGGCACTTGAGCAAACTTGCTGGTACACACATGGTTGCCCAAGGTGGAGGAAGCGTGATCAACATCGCTTCAATTCTCGGCCATGTTGCCTCGGCGCCGATGAAGCAGGCTAATTACACCGCTTCGAAAGGTGCAGTGGTGAATTTGACGCGCGAACTTGCCGTCCAGTGGGGCCGCAAAGGAGTTCGAGTCAACGCGATCTGTCCGGGATTTTTTCCATCAGAAATGACGTCCACAATGGAAGGTGATGATCGAACGATGGAATACCTGAGAAGTAACTCGCCGATTCCGCGACTTGGACTTGAACGCGAATTGGATGGTGCGCTTCTATTACTCGCGTCGGATGCAGGAACATTCATCACGGGGCAGTCAATTGTGGTTGACGGAGGATGGACGGCCCGCTGATCCCGCAGCACTAGCATCGAAAACCTATGTCTCAGCCAAATTCGGCGCAGAATGCGCCGGTTCTACGCGAGGTACTGAGGGCTCCTTCCGTCACCCTTTATCTAGTGGCGTCATTTTGCATTTCGGCAGGAACCTTCATGCAGGCCGCGGCGTTAGGCAAACAGGTTTATGACATAACTGGACGCGAACTTGATATCGGCATCGTTGGATTGCTTGAGTTTGCTCCAGCCGCGTTGTTGGTTCTTGTGGCTGGTTATGTTGCGGATCGGTTCAACCGCCGCACAGTCGCCATGTTTGCACTTTCGGCTGAGATTCTCTGCGCGGGCGCTTTATTTCTCTACGGTCGGCACGAACAAACATCAGTAGTGCCGATCTTTTTCATCGCTTTCGGATTCGGAGTTGCGCGTGCGTTCATGGCGCCTGCAACACGTGCGATTCCACCATTGCTCGCACCCGAAAACGGATTGCCACGTGTGGTGGCTCTTCACTCAGCCACATGGAACTTTGCTCTGATCTTTGGCCCGGCGCTTTCAGGAATTTTCTATTCGATTGGATCGCAGTGGCCATATTTTGCAGCCATGCTGATTATGGGTCTCGCACTTTTGCTGTTGGGCTCGGTTCAGTTCAGGCGCGCGCAAGACCAGAGCGTGGCAGAAGAACGACCCAGCATCGCCAAAGCAATGGAAGGTCTGCGATTTATACGCCGTACCCCAATCTTGTTTGCTGCGATTTCTCTTGATCTGTTCGCGGTCTTGTTCGGTGGCGCGATCGCACTTTTGCCAGTGATAGCCGAAGAGCGTCTCGGCGTCGGTGATGTTGCATATGGATGGTTACGAGCCTCTGCTGGTATCGGGGCGTTGATGATGGGACTCATCTTGATTGTGTTGCCGGTGAAACGAAATGTGGGCAGAACTCTGTACATTGCAGTCGCCGTGTTCGGTATCGCCACGATCGTTCTTGGCGTAACGCGTAGTTATGCAGTTGCATTCCTTGCGGTGATTGTCCTGAGTGCAGCGGACATGGTCAGTGTTTTCATTCGCGCTTCTCTGGTGCCACTAGTTACACCCGATGAAGCCCGTGGACGCGTAAATGCAGTTGAGAATGTCTTCATCGGAGCGTCAAACGAGCTGGGGGCTTTTGAATCCGGCGCGGTATCACAAGCAGCTGGTGTGCCATTCACCGTGATTGGTGGTGGAGTAGCCACGATTGCCGTGGTAGGAGTGTTTTGGTTTGCATTTCCTGTGCTCCGACGGATCAATCGTTTTGAAGACATAGAGACACAGGTTTGACGGCATCAAAACTCCTTTGACAACTAGGCTTTAGTTGATGGCTGAAGACAAGAAACTCAAAGGATTTGCCAATGAATTCCGCTCGTTCATCAACCGCGGAAACGTGGTTGACACTGCGGTTGCTTTTGTCATGGGTGTCGCCTTCAAAACCGTGATTGACGCTTTCTCCGGTGATGGCAAGTCAAATTCGGGAATCCTCGGGGGAATTCTTGGTGCCGTGACTGGTGGACAACAGGCGAACTTCAACGACAAAGGCGTCACACTTAATGGGAGTTTTATCCCTGTCGGCTCTTTCATCACATCGGCTCTGAACTTTGTTCTTGTCGCGTTTGTTTTGTTCGCCTTGATCAAGCTTTACAACCGATTTCGCAATTCAAGCCCCGCCCCAACAACCAATGATCTACTTGCCGAAATTCGTGATGAACTTCGCAAGCAGAACGAATCCTGAACAATGCGATCGCGAGCCGCGCGCCTCTGGGCGTCGATATTTGTTTCATGTCTCGGGTTGACATCGTGCGGATTGTTTGACGACGGGGACTCGAATGCGGGTCCCAACACCGTGGGTGGTGTTGGAAAGATTCCGGGCAGCGGAATAATCGGCTCAGCAACACTTCCCGATGGATTGTCGGTTAACTTTCCGGCAATTGAAGGGAAAATAATTGGCCCACAAGTATCGGGGAACCGAGTGATGCTGATTGGTGACTCAGTTCTTGCCGGTACGGCTCGTCGCTATGGGGGAGAGACGTGTGCTCAACTCGTTCCCCTTGGTTGGCAAGTGGAATTAAATGCTGAGGCTGGCCGCTTCATTGATTTCGCACTGAAGGTAGTTGAGGAACGCATTGACGCTGGTTGGGATGCGGTCGGAATCTTCATCGGCACCAATTACGGCGAAGATGAAAAGGTTTTTCGTGACTACTACACCGAAATATTGGACCTCATAGGGGATCGACCAGTACTTCTTTTGACCATCTCGCGTTACAAAGAAGAGATTGACGATGCCAATGCCGTGATTCGGGATCTTGCTAGCGAATACGAAAATGTGTCGATTCTTGACTGGTCCAAACTCTCATCCGCGGAGGGAATGCTGCGCAGTGATGGAATCCATCCAACCGATGAGGGCCGAATTGTGCTGGCAACTTCATTGGCAAAGGCACTCGGCACAGCACCTATGACACCTGGTGATTGTCTCGATAGCGACTATGCGGATGATTCGGCGGTGTTGCCCGATGTGATGCCATCACCGGCCACCACAACAACTCTTGGCGACAATCCAGACACTTCGACTACCTCGACTCCAACTTCGACATCTTCTAGCTCAACCACTACAACTTCAACCACTTCAACAACCACGGCTGGCTGATGTTGCAGGTTAAAGATGTCGCCGTGGAAGTCGGTGGCAAGAAAGTCGTTGGCCAAGCCACTTTTTCGGTAATGCCACGTGACAAAGTTGGGCTTGTAGGTCGCAATGGCGCAG
>JAFMEI010000041.1 GCA_017856815.1 Ilumatobacteraceae bacterium | reverse complement strand
GGCGTGTCAGCAACCTATGGTCGGATTCTTGCTCTCGAAAATGTGAGCCTTGACCTGCCTGCAAACGGCTTCGTGGGCATTGTCGGCCCATCGGGCTCGGGTAAGACAACTTTGCTAAGAGTGCTACTTGGCGTGATGCACGCCTCGCAAGGCAAAGTCACACGCAAATCTGGATTGAGGCTGGGCTATGTGCCACAAGTTGAGTCTGTTGACTGGAATTTCCCCGTAACGGTGGCAGAAGTTGTTGGCATGACCCGAAGTGCTGGCCGCTGGTGGCCACGCACAACCGATACGGAACGCAGTGAGATAGAGACGGTTCTTTGCCAACTTGGACTCGAAGGTCTAGGCGAGCGCCACATTCGTGAATTGTCAGGTGGCCAACAACAGCGAGTGTTTATTGCGCGGGCTTTGTTTCACAAGCCTGATCTTCTGGTGCTTGACGAACCCACATCGGGAGTCGATGTTTCTACTCGGCATGAGATCCTTCACCTTTTGGTGGATCTCCACGAGTCTGGAGTTGCCATCGTGCTGAGTACGCATGACCTAAATGGGCTCGCCTCGCATCTACCGCGAATCATTTGTGTCAACAAAGGTGTGATCGCTGATGGTCCGCCACTTGCTGTAATTACTCCTGAAGTACTGGAGCGCACTTACGGTGCGCCGATGCAAGTTCTTGAACACGGTGGAATGCCAATCGTTGTCGATCAGTTGGAGCACACGATTTCGCATCGCCTGAGGGGCAGTGGACAATGATCGCTATTGATCTTCTCGAGCCGTACAAGTATGAGTTCTTTCGCAACGGTTTACTCGTTGCCGTTATTGCAGGGGCGCTCTGTGGTCTGCTCGGAGTGTTTGTGGTGCTGCGAGGCATGAGTTATATCGGCCACGGGCTCTCTCACGCGGTGTTTGGCGGAGCGGCGGCAAGTGCCGTGATGAAGGTGAACTATTTCCTCGGTGCAGGAATCTGGGGCATCGTCTCGGGAGTGTTGATTGGAAGAATCTCCCGCAAACGGGTGATTGGTGCCGATGCAGCCATCGGTGTTGTGACCACTGGATCATTCGCTGTTGGACTCATGCTGCTGAACAGGTATGGCCAAGCCAAACGCTCCATTGAAGCGGTGCTCTTTGGCAGTGTCCTTGGAGTCCAGACCGCAGACATCGTGGCAGTCTCTGCAGTGGCGATCGGTGTGCTTGCAATCATTGTGTTGGGTTATCGGCGGTTGTTGTACGCAACATTTGATCCAGAAGTTGCCCGTATCTCAGGCGTTCGTGTCGGCGCAGTAGAGGTGTTGTTGATGGCAATGCTCTCGTGCACGATCATTGTCACCATGAGAGTCATCGGCACATTGCTGATCTCAGCATTGCTGGTTGTGCCGGCGGCCACCACTCGCTTGATGACCAATTCTTTTGCTCGCATGCTCACGATCGCGCCGATAGTCGGTGCGGTGAGTTCATTTGTCGGCATGAACCTGGCGTATCACTGGGATACATCGGCCAGCGGAACCATCATCGCCGTAGGCGTAGTTGCATTCGCAGTTGTTTATGCCGTGGGTGGAATTCGCAGCCGATCACGTATCGGGCACCTGCACGTTTAATCGGCAGAATCGTTGAGCACCCACTCTTGACCATCCCGGGTGTCACGGATTTCAATTCCGATGCGACCGAGCTCATCGCGCAGCAAGTCTGCAAGGTCATACTGCTTTGCCGCACGGATCTTGGCGCGCAATTCCATCACGACTTTCATTAACGGTGCGAAGACTTCGTATGGATCTCGGAGTCCATCGGTTGCGAACTCGCCAAGTTTGCTGATCATTCTTCGCAGTGTTGCCTGAGCGCGTTCAGTTTCGTCGCTCTGAAGAGTGTCAGCGGACCATTCTTTGATGCCACTTTCCAGTTTCAGGATTGCTCTAGTGGCGGCATTGGCGTCACGATCAGTGAGTGCTTTTTGGAACTCCACTTCACATTGGTCGGTCAAGTCACCGAGCGAATGAGTGTCCACTTGAGTCACACTTGCCTGTGCAACGACTCGCTCTTGGCGACGCGGGGCAATGGCGTGTCCGTGTCGAATTTCGTCCAGGGCAACTTCGGAACCCGATTCGTATACACGGCTATCCCCGCGACGTCTAATGGTCACCGTTCCCTTGCCAGTGACTCGCGCCGAGTCCGATTCGAGGTCGATTACTAAAGCGGTGTGTTCGTCAACGCCGAGCACAAACACGTCATCAGATAGATGCTCTTCCATGGCGGTGAGCCGGCGCTCGCCTAGGTAGCAAAACCGCGTGTCGTGATGACCCCCTTCGGCGTTGTCGTAGTGGGGAATCACGACTACAGGTAGGTCAATAACCGACAAGATGTCGAGCCCATCAAGCCAATACGGGTCATGGCCAGCTTTGTAGATCTCATAAACCGGCACCGTATGACGCCCAAGAGTTAGCGCTGCAGCGGAGGCGAAAGTTACGCACCCACCGTGATTCAACTTGGCCCTAATTCGGGTGGCGACATCAGTGCCACTCCATTGACGCAATGCATAAGTCGGTGATCCAGGGCCAGCAAAGATGTACTGACAATCGTCAATCGCATTAAGTGCACGTTCAAGTACTAACGGATCAATGTCGTCGAGGTTTTGAAGACCGGCAACCCGAAGGTCAGCGTTGATACTCGTTTTGAAATATTCAACGGCTCGTGTTGCGAGTTCGGCAGCATTCTCCTGAAACCCATATGGCGTGTCGAGCAATAAGCCATGGGAATTAGCGGGCAACAGGGAAAAAAGCTCTCGATGCGTTTTGGTCATGGTTGGTGCTGTCTCGCCCGAGCCCATGATGGTAAGAATTCGCGGCAGTTGCGTCATCCGAAAAAGCCTTCTTGAATCGTTGTGTGCACCGCGTCAGTGAACGCCTCAGGTTGCTCTGCATGCAAGTCGTGGTCGGCATCCCAAAACGGGATCACCTTCACGTGCGCCAACGCCGCGATGCGATCGTGGGCGGCCATTTTCTGTTTCGACCATGCATCTTGGGTCTCGCCTGATGGCAAAGCTGGAACAAAAAGGGTTGGCACAGCGCCAAAATTTAATGCCTCAAATGGATTATGACCCCAAAGCCCCCGGAGTATTGCAACGTGACGCTCGTGTGAGAGCCAGGGCCGCACGGTTCCGTTTTCAAGCACCTCCATGTTGGCCATGGTCCCATCAATTGCGCTTTCGGACCAGCGAGGTCTCATTGCCCTAATGGCAGCGCGGAGTTTGCCGGCGGGAGTGCCTTCGAGGTGTGGAGGATGAAGTGCCGCTACGCATTCTTCCCAAGTGCTGAAGGTCTCGCGGAGATTGATTCCGCCGCCATCGACGGCAACTATTCCGGCAATCATCTCGCCGTGGCTTTTTGCAACCTCAACAACCACGTTGCCGCCCCACGACTGCCCGATGACAATTGGATTCTGTAATTCCAACTCATCAATGAGTGCTGCAACATCAGCTACTACCTGATCCATTGAGTACCCGTCGTTGGGCTTGTCGGAGAGTCCGTGCCCACGAAGGTCCGCAGCGACGACGCGATGCCCGCGCGCACCGAGAAGTTCCCCTGCTGGTGCCCAAAGGAGAGCGTTCGATGCAAGCCCATGCAGAAGCAGGATGTCCCTTCCACTGGCGGCAGCACTCGAGAACTCAACTACCCGTAGTGAGATGCCTGTACTGATGGCAACTTTGTGGATTGATTTCACGCTTTGATCTTCGCACCAGCGGGGCACTTTTCCGCATCCTGTGGCACGATTGTTGATGTGGCGCCCGAGCAAACCAAACTCCGCAGGCTTGAGGAGCAATTGCTTGGCATGGGGCGGGTCGTTGTGGCGTTCTCAGGGGGAGTGGATTCCACATTTCTCGCCACTGTCGCCACTCGAGTTCTCGGAGCTGAAAACACACTTTGTGTCACGGCCGTGTCGCCTTCGCTTGCTTCGGCCGAACTAGAGCACTGCTCGGCGCTTGCAGTTGAACTCGGACTCAACTGGAAGTGTGTAGATACTGACGAGATGGAGCGCGCCGCGTACCGCCGTAATGACCGTGATCGGTGCTTCCACTGCAAGTCGGCGTTGATGGATGCAGTTGTTCCTCTCGCAAATGAGTTTGCGGGTGTCGTACTGCTCGGCGTGAATATCAATGATCTTGGAGACGAGCGCCCAGGTCAGGCGGCAGCGCAGGAGCGAGGAGCAAAGTTTCCAATGGTTACATCCGAACTCACCAAAGACGACATTCGTGAATATTCTCGCGAGCTTGGTGTTTCAACCTGGGACAAACCGGCAATGGCGTGTCTGGCGAGTCGAATTCCGAATGGCACTCCTGTAACGGTGCAAGTCCTGTCGAAGGTGGAGCGCGCAGAAGCGTTGCTGCGCGAAGTTGGAACAGCGGGCAATGTTCGGGTCCGACATTTTGATGGCATTGCCTGCATTGAAGTTGACCCCGAACAATTTGAGCACGTCGAAAAAAATCGCCTTGCAATCATTGAAGGGCTGCGAATCCTTGGCTACGAACGAGTCGTTCTTGACCTCGCAGGTTTCCGTTCAGGGAGCCTTAGTAAGGTTGAAACCAGTGGCTCTCACGGGGGATTGTCTGGACGCGCTTTTCAAGATTTAGTGTCTTAATTCAGATTGAGCCGACTGAGAGGGAACACCCAATGAAACTGGCGATGAATGTCAACTATGCAGGTGGTTTCAAAGAGACCGCCAAGAAGGTTGTTGAGTTGGAGAAGGTCGGCCTTGATCTTGTCTGGGTTGCAGAGGCTTACAGTGCTGACGCGATTTCGCAGGTGGGTTACCTCGCTGCGGTGACCGACAAGATTCAAATCGGCACCGGAATCGTGAATGTCTACTCACGCACGGCGGCATTGATGGCGATGACTGCGGTGGGCTGCGACTATGTGAGTGATGGTCGCTTCGTGCTTGGTCTTGGTGCTTCGGGACCACAAGTTGTCGAAGGCTTCCATGGTGTGCCGTACGAAAAGCCGATGCAACGCATTAAGGAATACATCGACATCTGCCGCATGGTTTGGGCTCGCGAACAGCCGCTTGACTACCACGGACAAACAGTTGATGTGCCGCTGCCTGCGGGCGAAGGCACTGGGCTCGGCAAGCCGCTGAAGATAATCAAGCCAGGCCAGGAGATTCGCAAGGACATTCCAATTTGGTGGGCCGCGCTCAAAGAGAAAAGTGTCGAAGCCACTGCTGCTTATGCAAACGGTTGGATTCCAATCTTTTTCATGCCAGAAAAATACGAAACGGTTTGGGGTGCCGACCTTCGTCGCGGACTCGCCAAGCGTGATCCAAGCCTTGGACCGCTAGAAATAACCGCAGGTGGAATGACCGCAATCGATGAAAAACTCACCGGTGATGCGCAAAAGGGACTCCTTGACTTCGCCCGCGATTCAGTCGCCTTGTATGTGGGCGGCATGGGTGCACGCGGAAAGAACTTCTACAACGACATTGCAGTTTCCTACGGCTACGAACGTGAGGCGAAGCTCATTCAGGACCTCTATCTCGACGGTAAGAAAAAAGAAGCGGCCGCCGAAGTCCCAAGCGAGTTGCTTGAGTTGTCCAACCTTGTTGGCCCACGTAGTTACGTGAAGGAACGCATTGCCGCTTATAAAGCTGCAGGTGTAACAACACTGCAAGTCAACGCGGTGGGTGATGGAGTCAAGACCATTGAAACTCTGCGTGAGTTGGTGGACGAAGCCTGATAAGTCAGGTCGACCCTGCAGCTAAATCGCTTGCAATCAAATCGGTGGGTATTGCGTCTTCAGTTCTTTGCTGATCGGATAGATGATCGCCGAATAGGCGAGTGCGCAGAATAAAGACACGCCAGCAAACGCGGTAATGGTCCACTGCACGCCCAGATGGTTAGCAACGACTCCTGCTAGTGCACTCGTTGCTCCAAGAATCAAAGTGACCAATGCAAAGTCGCCGGCGATCACGCGTCCACGAATGTGGTCGGGTGTTCGGATTTGGAGTCCATAGGTCGAGGCAACCCACTGGCTTCCGCTGCCTATTGAAGCCAATGTGATGAGCAACAGGGCAGGGACAAACCATGGGATCCATGCGGCGCCGATATACAACGGGCCAAACACCATTGTTCCGGCACCGCAAAGAAAAAGAATTTTTGACAAGTCGCCACGTGTCATGCGGATGGCAATTATCGGTGCCACGGCCGATCCGACACCGCGCGCTGCAACCATTGCACCAATCCCAGCGTCGCCAGTTCCGAAAACATCGGTCGAGAGCACCGCGAGCTGGCTTACCAGCCCCGCACCAATTGCCCATACGGTCTTTGACATCATGAGGCTTCCAATAACCCGGTCTTCGCGTGCGACGTGTACCGCCTCTCGCATGTCGGCAATCGGATGCACTCTTTGTGAACTCGACGTATCGTGCTGTTGCATCCGGGTCTTCACCATCGAGAAGAGGATCGCCGCGATGATAAACGTAATCACGTCAGCGATGTATGCCGCGCGGCGACCGAGCAGTGCTGCAAAGACACCACCAAGTGACGCACCAACCGTCATCATGATTCCCCAAGTAGAGCCAAAGAGTTGACTGGCCTTTTGTAGTTCATCTTCGTTGCGGGCGAGGTTTGGCACCGATGCACCCACTGCAGGATTCACAAATGCCGCAAGACCCGCAACGAGGGAAAGCGAAACAAACCCCATCCATACCGTTTCGCGGCTTATTAGTAAAAAGCCAAGAGCCGCGATGGCCTGGGCTGATGACACAATCACGAGTACTTTGCGCCGATCGAATCGGTCGGCGACAGGACCACCTACTGGTGAGAGAAGGAATGCTGGAATGGATTCGCAGACCATCACCAAAGACACCAGAAACTTTGAATTGGTGTAGTCGTACACCGCGGCGGAAATTGCTACAAAGGTGAACCAATCACCTAGATACGAGACGATCTGGGCAAAGAAAACGATGCGGATGTCGCGGTTGCTCCGCAGCAACTGAAGCATTCTGATTTCAGTTCTTGAAGCGGCTCATCGAATCAATGATTGCTTCAGCTTCGGCCACCATTGAACGCACAATGTCTCCCGCTGGGGTAAGAGATCTAATCGCGCCGACACCTTGGCCAGCGGGCATGAATTCAATTGAAGTGTCAACCACTGTGTCTGATGGCGCCCCGAGGTGGTTGGCTCCTTCTTGGGTTGAATAGACAACCTGTTGGGGGAATGGCTTGATTTCACTAGGTGCTTTTTCAAAGCGATCAGTCCAAGTGTTACGCACTACGCGGCATGTCTTGCCTGTGTAACTGCGGCTGATCACGGTGCCATCTTCTGGCGTGGCCAGCAAAACGTCTTTGTAGCCGATCACTGCACGTGCTTCCGGTGTGGCGATGAACCTGGTGCCAACCCAAACCCCTTCGGCACCAAGTGCCAGTGATGCAACCAATCCTCGACCATCAAACAGACCGCCAGCGGCGACAACTGGCACTTTGTCACCCACAGCATCAACTACTTGGGGTATCAATGCCATGGTCGCAACAGTTCCAGTGTGGCCACCACCTTCGGTGCCTTGTGCAACAACAAAGTCGCATCCACTGGCTACGGCTGAAATCGCATGACGTACTTTGCCGCACATTGAACCCACGAGAATGTTCTTGGCGTGCAGAAGCTCAATCACTTCGCGAGGAACACCGAGGCCAGCAACAAAAATTCTGGCACCACCTTCGATGATTGCCTGAACACCGCTTTCAACTTGATCAGGCAGTGCAGTGAGCAAGTCAACACCAAATGGCATCGAAGTGAGACTGTTGGTCAAAGCGATTTCTTCGCGAAGCTGGGCGATGCTCATCGTGGAGGCACCAAGTGTCCCAATGCCGCCGGCATTGCTGACGGCTGCAACGAGTTCGTGGTAGGAGACCCCGCCCATGCCAGCAAGCATTACGGGGTGTTCAATTTCAAGCATTTCAGTCAGGCGAGTGCGCATTGACCAAAACTACTTGCCCAGATGCGCTCCCGGTCGTTTGAGGAAGTTGCGGTGCCAGCGGCGGGGAGTCAGCACGATTGCCCGTGGCTCATCTTCGAACATCCAGCGCAGAAAATTGCGCCGGGTCCACGAGTTCAGGTCGACAATCCGAAGGGCAAGGTTTGTACCTCGCACGCGGCCAAGGATACGCCCAAGAAAAACCGACATCTTGTGGTCGGCCACGAGTTCTGCACGAACTGACTTGGCATATGAACTAGCGGCGTCTACGTGTTCGGCTACTGCTTCAGCTGCGAGCATTCCCGTGAGAATTGCCTGTCCAATGCCTTCGCCGGTCATTGGATCGGTTGCACATGCTGCATCACCTACAAAGAGCACTCGCCCCTTGGTGAGTTCAACCTTGTCGATCATTGCGGGAATTGGCCATGCGGTTCGCCGATCGAGTGGCGTGTATCCAGATCCAAGTGCCGAACTGATGTGGGGCCGCTGAAAGAGGTCGGTCCAGATCGCACCCATGTCACCGACTGCAATTTTCCCGCCACGCAAGATCCCGTAGCCAAAGTTGACTTTGCCATCACCAACTGGAAACGACCACACATAACCGGGTAGCAGGTCTGGTTCAAACCAAACGAAGAGTTGGTCACGTGCGGGTCCCGAAACCGCGTCGAGGTATTGGCGGAACGCGTGCCACTCGCCGAGGTACGGTGAGGCACTTTCTCCGCAAACGATTTTTCGTGTCGGAGACCACATTCCGTCTGCGGCAATGAGGTAATCAGCGTTGAGTTGCGAGCCGTCACTCAAGGTGGCAACTACACCATCTTCGGATTGATCAACACCTGTGATGCTCAAACCCTCGATTACTTTTGCGCCTTCGGCGATCGCACGGTCTCGCATTGCAATATCTAGTTCCGTTCGGGGTACGACGGCAGCAAAAAGACCGATACCTTCTGGAAACGGCATCGTGATGTTGCGCCCATCGGGGGCCCGCAGTTGTGCACTATCTATCTCGCGCCACGAAGGCATGGAACTTGGTCGTACGTCAAGTTGTTGAAGTAGTCGCAAAGCGGAAGTTGTAAGACCATCTCCACAGCACTTGTCACGGGGAAACACGGCTTTGTCGACGATGGTCACTTCGACGCCGTGTTTGCGCGCGGTAATTGCTGCAGCGGATCCGGCTGGACCACAACCAATTACAAGAACTTTTTTCGTGGGGGACATATCGCCTTAAAAGAGAGTTGGCTGTTCGCTGCGCTTGCCACGCAGTAAGTCATAGTCAATCTCGCGGCAGATGATTCCGCGACTTTCGGCGAGGGTTTTTGCTTGTGGCTTGATGACTTGTGCCACGAAAATCCCGCGTAGGTCGCCAAGGCTTGAGTCGAGCGCCAGGCGGTCCAGATAGCGGGTCAGCTGTTCAACCCCGTCAATTTCGCCACGGCGCTTGATTTCGATGGCCACGGTACGGCCAGCTGAGTCCTTGCAAAGTAAATCCACTGGGCCAATGGAGGTCGGGTATTCGCGTCTGATCAACTGCAACCCAAGTTCAATTTCCTCAGGATTATCCGCAAGGAGTTCTTGAAGATGGGCTTCGACGCCGTCTTTTGTAAGACCGGGATCTTTTCCAAGCTCGTGCTCAAAGTCAGATATCACTTCGTGGAGATGAATTGTGAGCGTCTCGCCTTTTGGATTTGTTATCACCCAGCGGTCATCTAGTTCTGCGACTGAATTCGGCGCATTCATCCAGTTGAGCGGCTTGTAGGCACCTCCATCAGCATGGATCGCTACACAACCATCCGCTTTTCGCATGATCAGCCGCAAAGCTTCGGGCAACGAAGCATCGAGCCGTCCCTCGTACACCACACTGCAACGAGCAATAACCAAACGCACGCGTAGAAACTAGCGAAACAATCACGTGATTTGTACGTGTTGTTACTCAGTGTTCGTGCATTCGCCACTGATCGCCCCACAAAGCGTTCAGTACAGGCTCTTTCCATTCCTGACGGCACACGAGAAGGTCCGGCAACCACGGATCGGAATCGTTGTAAACGAGTGGTGCGCCAGAAATTCGACTCACGTGCAACCCTGCTGCGGCGGCAACCGCTGCTGGTGCTGCGGAGTCCCACTGGTACATGCCGCCGTCATGAAGATAGATGTCTGCTTCGCCCAGAATCACCGCCATCGTTTTGGCGCCTGCCGAACCGAGCCGAACTGCATCGGCATTGAGGGCTTCACCAACAAGCATGGCTGCATAAGGCGCGCGTGTGCGCGAAGTGATCATGCGTGGACGTGTGCGTGTCTGTGCTGGGAGTTGTGGTGCGGGGTCGGTAGCAAAGACTGCAGATAGTGCGGGCAGCGAGACAGCTCCAGCGGTCAAGTGTCCCTGCTCCCAAAGCGCGATGTGTACGGCCCAGTCGTGGCGTCCGTATTCGCTGTATTCGTTTGTGCCATCTAACGGATCGACAATCCAGACACGCTCAGCATTGCGTCGCCGTGGATCCTCTGCACCTTCTTCGGAAAGCACCGCGTCATGGGGTCGGTGTTGGCTCAGTGCTTCCATCAAGAAATCATGGGAAAGCACATCTCCTGCATCTTTGATTCGCCATTGCGGGGCGCCCTCAAGCGCAAGGCGTTCGCGTAGCTGGACCAGCATCACGCCGGCTTCGATTGCAAGAAAGCTCGCGAGTTCCGCATCATTCATAAGTGCAGGTTCACTCATGATTTTGACCCAGCTCTCAGCGCATCACGAATGAGTGCGCGGAGCTTGGCTTCGTCAGCGCCTCCCGCTACAAGGTCATCGATCTGAGCCTCGAGTTTCTCGGCGATGGCATCTTCAAAAACATCTATGCGTTCCCGGTTAGTGACCGCTGAGACAACGATGAGAACGACAGCGGCGATAGCTGTGATGATGCCAAAAGTGAGAACAAATCCCTCGTTATTGCCCGCAGCAGACGACGCAATGATTCCTGCAAGGCCACCTACGAATGTGCCAGCACACGCAATGCGAATCAGTTTGGTTGAGTTCATATGGTTTCTGCCGTGCGCTTGTCGAGGATTCGTGTGCCCCCGAAGGCGATAGCGCCTCCGATTGCTGCGCCGAAGATTACGTCGCTTGGCCAATGTACGCCTAGTTGAACCCTTGACCACATAACTGCAACGGCTACTACGGGGCCGACCCAACGCCAGCGGGCAGGCAGCCACAGATAAATGAATACACCGAGCACGGCTGCATTCACAGCGTGGCCTGACGGCAAAGAGAAGCCGTGTGCGTCATAACCGTTGAACCAGTCAGACTTCGGAGGGCGTGCTCGGTCGAATAGACGTTTCAAAATTGTGTTCAGGCCATAGGCAAAAACGGCAGAAACGACAGCCACAAAAATTAAGTCAGAGCGTTTCTTCAGAATTACACCGAGACCAATCAGGATCACGATGTGGATGGGAAATTGTCCGAGATAGGAGACGAACTTCGCTAAATGACCAAGCCACTCCGGCCTGTTGTCAACGAAGAAGTTACTGATCGAACGATCCATGGTGGCGTTAGCGGGTGAGTGGCTTGTATTTGATTCGGTGCGGTTGGTCCGCAACAGAACCGAGCTCCTTGCGGCGCCACGATTCGTACTCGGAGAAGTTACCTTCAAACCAGCGGACTTGGCTGTCGCCTTCGAACGCGAGCACGTGCGTGGCTATGCGGTCGAGGAACCAGCGGTCGTGGCTGATCACCACGGCACAGCCTGGAAAGTTCTCGAGGGCATCTTCCAATGCACGCAGGGTGTCAACATCGAGATCGTTGGTGGGTTCGTCGAGTAACAGCACATTGCCATTGCGCTTTAGCAATTTCGCAAGATGAACACGATTGCGTTCACCACCCGAAAGGTCGCCGACACGTTTTTGCTGGTCACTGCCTTTGAAGTTGAAACTGGCGACATAGGCGCGACCGTTGATCTCGCGTGCTCCAACCTTCAAATGATCAACTCCATCGGTGATTTCTTCGTAGACGGTCTTGTCCGGGTCGAGATCGTCACGAGATTGATCAACGTATGAAAGAACCACAGTGTTACCCACTGTGATCTTGCCCGCGTCAGGTGCTTCTTGGCCGGTGAGCATTCGGAACAGGGTTGTTTTACCTGCACCGTTTGGTCCAATGATGCCCACGATGCCAGCAGGTGGCAACGAGAAGCTCAAGTTGTCAATGAGGAGTCGGTCACCGAAACCTTTTGATAGCCCGTCGACCGTAATCACAGTGTCACCAAGGCGCGGACCAGGTGGGATTGCGATCTCCAATTTGTCGGGGCCGCGTTCGGCGCTTTCGGCTTCGGCGTGCAGCTTTTCGTACGCAGCGAGTCGCGCTTTGCCCTTTGACTGGCGTGCCTTTGGTGACATGCGCACCCACTCGAGCTCACGCTGGAGTGTGCGCTGGCGTGCTTCGCTGCTCTTTTCTTCTTTGGCAAGTCGTTCTTGTTTTTGTTCCAACCAACTCGTGTAGTTGCCCTCGAATGGAAATCCCTTTCCACGATCAAGTTCAAGAATCCACTTCGCAACGTTGTCGAGGAAGTATCGGTCGTGAGTGATCGCTACAACTGTGCCTGGGTAGTCCTTGAGAAAACGTTCGAGCCAATCAACGCTCTCGGCGTCGAGGTGGTTTGTGGGCTCATCAAGCAACAACAAGTCGGGTCGTGACAGCAACAAGCGACACAGTGCGACGCGGCGCTTTTCACCGCCGGATAACTTCGACACGTCTGAGTCATTCGGCGGACAGCGCAGTGCGTCCATCGCAATCTCAACATTGCGGTCGAGACTCCATGCGTCGGCAGCTTCGATCTTTGCTTCTAGGTCGGCCTGCAAGGCGCCAACTTTTTCGTAGTCAGCATCTGGGTCACCCCACATAGCCATGACTTCGTTGTACTTCTCAAGCAGGTCGCGAATTGGCGCCACGCCATCCATCACGTTGCCGAGTACATCCTTGGCGGGGTCGAGTTGGGGTTCTTGCTCCAACAGGCCAACGGTGAAGCCGGGAGTGAGTCTGGCTTCACCTGAGTAACCGTCGTCGAGGCCAGCCATGATCCTTAGCAGGCTCGATTTTCCCGAGCCGTTGGAGCCGATCACGCCGATCTTGGCCCCTGGGTAAAACGACAGTGAAATGTTTTCTAACACCGTGCGGTCCGGTGGGTAGAAACGTCCGAGTTTGTAGCAGGTGTAGATGAATTCGTGCGCCATAACGCGCCAAGGCTAGGTCCAATCCGCCCGCGTTGCCCGATTCGGTGGTAATTTTTGCCTATCTGTCGCACGAAGTGCGCCGACTAGGGGAGTTATTAATGGAACTACTCACACGTACTGGCTTTGAGTTCGGATTCCGCTGGCTGCATGTGCTCGGTGGTATTTGCTGGATTGGCCTGCTGTACTACTTCAACCTCGTCCAGGTGCCATCGCTACCTGGGTATGGCGATGACAACATGGCTCGGCAAAAGACCATCAACCTCATTGCGCGTCGTGCGCTTTGGTGGTTCCGTTGGGCTGCAATCTGGACCCTTGTGACTGGCATCCTGATCACTGGCATCACCGAGAACTACTTCGAGAACTTCATGAGTGAGGACTCGCTTGCTGGTGTTGGTCACAATGCTGCGATCTCAGTCGGCATGGTGCTCGGCATCTTGATGGCCGCCAATGTGTGGATGATCATCTGGAAGAACCAGCGAGTGGTGCTTGCCAATGCAGTCGGCATCATTGAGGGCCGTGAGGCTGATCCTGCAGCAGCAGCCGCGGGCCGCAAGGCAACTCTTGCATCGCGTCAGAACTTCATCTTCTCGTTGTCAATGCTCTTTTTCATGGTCGGTGCGGGTCACTTCTATTACGTCTTTAGCGAGACGGCAACAAGTGGTAACGCTTGGACCTTCTTTATCATCGCGTGCGTTTTAATTGCCTTGTTGCAATTGAACGCTCTCGGCAAGTTTGGTGGCACCGCCACCACGAACAAGTTGCTGTGGCCTTATGAGTCGCAAAAGAACGCGATTTATACCGCAGTCGCTTTGTGGGCAGTGCTTTGGATTCTCTCTGAGATCCTGCTCGGCTGAGTACGAAACAAAAAGGGCCGACCCATACGGGTCGGCCCTTTTTTGATTTCTAAATCAGATTTCACTCAACCGTGAGGGTGGCCTTCATGTTGGTGTGGCCCGGCACATCGCAGAAGAGCGTGTAGGTGCCAGCGGGAAGTGTGATCGAGCCAGTATCGACATCACCCTTCTTGTTGACCACCAGTTTGAAGTCGGGCACCTTTTCCCCGTCTTCAATCACAATTAGCGTGTGGCGGATTGGGGAATCGTTTTGGTAAGCAACCGCGATCTCCCCGGCTGCCACTGAGTATTCGGTTTTATCGAA
>JAFMEI010000040.1 GCA_017856815.1 Ilumatobacteraceae bacterium | reverse complement strand
GCATGTATTCCTTGTACGCATCCCAATTGCCAATGCGTTGGCTTTCCATCTCAGTGACAGTGAGTTCTTTGCCGTGATTATCAATTGCAACCGCGGTACGTGACGCCCAGCCATCTCGATGCCAAATCGGTAGTTGTCCACGCATCAAAAAGTTGACTGAGGAGTCCTCAATGTTGATTGCATGATGCACCGTAAACGCGATCGGCAACACACCGGGGCGCTCGTAGTGATTGACGTGCTCGGTGTCCATCGTGTCGGCTGCCTCAACCCAAAGCGAATGCAGGCCACGAACCCGATTTCGAATTGAGTCAAGAGCGAAAGCCGACACGAACGACGTCCTTTTGCGACTTTGTTAGAGCGCCGACTTCTCCAGGATGTGAACGCCACATGCGTTTCCAAGACCGATCACGTGCGCGAGGCCGACCTTGGCGCCTTCAATCTGCCGCGGACCAGCTTCACCACGGAGGTGGTGGCAGATCTCCCAGATGTTGGCGATGCCGGTTGCAGCGATCGGGTGACCCTTGGACTGAAGGCCGCCTGAAACATTCACTGGAGTCTTGCCAGTGCGGTACGGATGACCAGCGCGGAGGAAGTCAACCGCACCACCTTCAGGGCAAAGACCCAGGTTGTCGTAGTGCACGAGTTCAGCGGTGGCGAAGCAGTCGTGAAGCTCAACGAGGTTGAGATCCTCTGGTCCAATACCGGCCTTCTCGTAACCCTGCTTGGCTGCAAGCTTGGTGAGAGTGTTCACGTTCGGCAGCACTTGGCAGGCCTCTTCGTACGGGTCAGTTGTGAGAATCGATGCCGATACCTTGACCGCACGGCGCTGTTGCTCGCGTGAAAGGGTCTTCAACTTTGCACCACTCACGAGCACTGCAGCAGCAGCACCGTCACAGTTGGCCGAGCACATCGGGCGGGTGTTCGGGTACGAGATCATGATGTCGTTCATGATCTCTTCAAGGGTGAACACTTTTTGGTACGCAGCCAGTGGGTTGAGTGCCGAGTTGGCGTGGTTCTTCTCAGAGATCTTTGCAAAATCCTCAAAGGTGACCCCGCCGTAGCGATGACCGTACTCAAGACCAATCTGAGCGAAAGTGCCTGGCATTGTGTCGGTGCCAATAAGACCGTCGGTTGGGACAATCGCGCCCTGGCGACCTTGTGGCTTCCATGTGTCACCGCTGTCGGCGCGTGAACCGCCAGCGAGAAGACCAGCACCTGCCAGCTTCTCAACACCAACGGCGAGACCGTAGTCGCATTCACCTGAAGCGATGCTCATGTAAACAACACGCATTGCAGTTGCACCGGTGGCGCATGCGTTGGTCACGTTGTATGCCGGGATGCCCGTCTGGCCGATCTGCTTTTGGAGTTGCTGTGCGATACCTACGCCACCCATCAACTGTCCAGCTGCCATTACGCCCATGTCTTTCATGGATACGCCAGCATCTTTGAGTGCATTGAGAATTGCCTCAGAGCCGAGGTCGAGCACGTCACGATCGGAGTGCTTGCCGAACTTCGTCATGTAAATGCCGAGGATGTATACGTCGTTGCTTGCCATTTCTTTCCCCTTAGTTCCTTTTCCCTATTCGATTACTTCGCTGGCTCAAAGCCGAATGCGATTGCTTCTGTGCCTGCTGAATCTGCGCCCATTGAATAGGTAGCGAGACGCACCTTCATGCCGAGCTGGATGTTCTCAGGCTTGGCTTCGATATTGATCACATTGGTGCGGACGCTTGTGCCGCCGCAGTTGATGATCGCTGACACAAACGGCACGGGCAGGCCAGGAGCCGCCATGTGCACAATGCTGAAGGTCTGGAGCGTGCCTTCGGTGGCAACGTCTACCTTCTTGAAATCTGTGTTCGAGCAGCTTGCACATGCGCTGCGACGGTCAAAGAACCGTGCTCCGCACTTGGTGCATTCGTTTGCTACGAGATGTGGTTTGTCGCCGAGTACTAGGTAGTCGACGAGAGGTACTTGATTTGCCATTTTGCCCCTCCAACTGGCTCTTTGGTGCCCTCTAAAACTACCCACCTCTGGCACGTTCGCCCGAATTGGGGAATAGTGATATCTCCATGACCAAGCCATTAAGGAGACCCATACGCAGCGCGTTGCTCGACATTGATGTCGTGGCCCTCACGGCTGTGGCAACCATGGTGGTCATGGGGGTGTGGTTGCGCCACGGCGGCGTTGACATGCTGGCGGGCTCGGCCCTCGATCGCTGGACTTCAATCTCGCGGCTATCAGGGCTCTTTGCATCCTTTACGGGTTTGGTTGGCGTTGCATTGTCCATTCGTTCCACCCAGGTCGAGCGCAAGTTCGGCCTGGACACCATGTACAACTGGCATCGCATTCTTGGTGAAACGATGGCTATTGCATTGGTCGTTCACATCTGGAGTGGTGTGATGTCTTGGAGTGTCGAAGCCTCGGTCTGGAGTGCCATCCGCGATCTCACCGGCCGTGAGCCATATATGGCGATGGCAACAGTCGGTGCTTTTTTCATTCTCGTAGTGGCGTTCACATCACTGCGTGCCGTGCGACGCCGAATGTCGTACGAGACCTGGTACTTCATGCACTTGTTGTCATACGCAGGTTTCGCACTGGCCTTCTCCCACACGATCGTGCTGGGTGGTGACTTCAACGAGGATCCAATCGCCCGATGGATGTGGATTGTCGTTCACATCGGCCTTGCCGTCTGGTTGGTGATTGGTAGATGGGGTCGCGTGGTGCGAAGTGTTTTGAAACCACTACACATCACAAATCTTGAGAGCACCGGTGTAAACACAGTGGTGGTCACCCTCGGCGGTCCTGCACTGGAGAATCTTCGTGGTGACGCGGGTCAATTTTGCTACTTGCGTCCGTTAGTGCGCAGCTCATGGTGGAAATCAAATCCGTACTCAATGTCCGCCGCTCCAAGCACTGATGGTCTTCGCTTCACGATTAAGGATCGTGGCGATGCGAGTCAGACGCTTGGAGGTCTGTCTCTCGGAACACGCGTAGCGGTTGAAGGCCCATACGGTACGTGCACGCCAGAGGTGCTCGCTGGCAACAAGTTGCTCATGATTGCGGGAGGTGTTGGAATTGGCCCGATTCGATCATTATTGGAACGCGTCGGACCCGAAACGGAACCCGTGATTCTCTACCGAGCACGCAGCGAGAAGGATTTGGTGCACGTGGAGGAGTTAACCGAGTTGGCGATCAGAGTGAATGGTCGCGTGCAGACAATCGTTGGCCCGACTTCCTCGTTGGCTGTAAAAGACCCATTTTCTACTGCTGTTTTGCTCACATCAGTGCCCGATCTGCAAGATCGTGAAGTTGTAGTAGCAGGCCCAGAATCACTCCTATTCGCTGCGTACAAAGGACTTCGTGCAGCGGGGATTGATGCTCTAGACATTCATTTTGAAAGGCCGTGGTGGTGAGATGACTCGGAACAAATCAGCAGATGATCAGTTTCCCCTTGTAAGACGGCTTGCCCCAGCGGTCCTACTTGCCAGTGGTGGAGTGGTGTTCCTGGCACTGGTGGATGGGCCCGAAAACATGATCATTTTGAACTCCTCAAGCACAACAGGCTCAGTGAGTTCGAGTTCATCGAGCACCTCGAACCCGACTGGATCAACGTCGACGCAGGAGCTGACTTGTGGCGCTGCTCGCTCTACAGGTGCACAAGTTGAATTCAAGTGGGGAATCGTGCAAGTGGAGGCGCTACTGGATGGGGAAGGTGAACTTTGCGAAGTTGAAGTGTTGCAATTTCCCGACGCTGATCGTCGCAGTCTCGCAATAAACAATTTCGCATTACCGATCCTGCGTGACGCCGTTGTTGTTGCCAAGAATGCAAATGTGCAGGCCGTGAGTGGAGCCACGCTGACCTCACGCGCTTACATGGCCTCGCTGCAGTTCGCACTGGACAACTCATGATGAAGCCCATTCTCAAATTTGCCGAACCCGTGATGGGCACCGTGGCCAGTGTGCATGTTGTCGCAGACCGGGTCCATTCACAGGTTGTTACAGCAGTGGGTCGAGTATTCGGCGAACTGCACCGACTCGAGGCACTTTTTTCAACTTTCATTAAGACGAGTGAGATTTCACGCATCAACAGCGGAGAACTCAGTCTCCTTGATGCTTCCCCAGAGGTGATCGAAGTAATGGATGCATGCACCTGGCTTGAGCATGTAAGTGACGGGGCCTTCGTGGCGCGTCGTCCGAATGGGGGCCTTGACCCAGCTGGGTTCGTTAAAGGTTGGGCGGGCCAGCGAGCGAGTAAGTATTTGGCTGAATTCGGATTGGATAATTGGCTAATAAATATCGGGGGCGACATTCAGACAGCTGGGTTAAACGCTGATAACCAGCCGTGGTCAGTGGGTATCTCAAATCCGCATAATTCAGATGAACTGCGGTTTTCATTGGATGTAATTGACCAAGCTGTTGCGACCAGCGGTACCGGTGCGCGCGGTCTTCATCTTTGGGATGCGAAAGGTAGACCCGTTGAGGCTCTTGGGTCGATGACCGTTGTCGGGCCCGAACTTCGTTGGGCGGACGCATTTGCCACCGTTGCGTATGTGAAGGGCTTAGACGGCGTGGCGTGGGTGGAACAGTTCCCCGGCTATCACGCTTTGGCGATAACGCTGAGTGGGGATCTGATTGCGCCAGCATGGGCGGTCTCTTCCATCTGAAGCACGCCGCCTCAAGACGCTGAATACTCTCTCGTATTAAGGCTAAATAGGTCACTAGTTATTTCTTCATATAGCCTCTCCAACCGACTCGCATTTAGGGAGCGGTGCTGAAGACTCTGACCATTGAAATTCCAGAAGACGAGTGGCTCTCAGTTCTCGACCTCGCCGGAATGACTGATACCAATGAAAGCAATGGCTTTGGTTGGTTGCTGCTCAAGTGCGAGAACGGACTCCGCCGCTGGGCCGTCGGAACACCGCATTCAATCGCAATCATCAATGGATCTACTACAGACATTGAGTGCTTGGTGCCAATTTCACGGCGTCTTGTGCAATTCGCCGCAAGTGAATCCGGCACTGTGAGCCTTGTCATTCAATACGATGCGAATGACCAAGTGTTGTCAATGTCGGTAATTGGTCGTGCAGGTCGCTTTGAAGTGGCTCCACCCCCTGCACATCCCAAGGATTACTTTTCGCTAATTACAAAGCGCCGTCAAACTCCCGCAGGAATCACCGTTGATTCGGCGATTCTCGCGAACGCTTTGCACGCGATTATCTCCACCCAGAGTGGTGGAGGCGATCTTTATGGGCATCTTGATGTCGACGATGGAGTCTTGACGATAAGCGCTGACATACCAGACCTCGGCACTACCAAGTGTCAGTTGGACGGTAATTCGGTTGGTCACGGGTCGGTGCAAGTTGAACTCAGCGCATTGCACAGCCTGGTTAGATTTCATCCAACTGAGGTGTGCCTCCATATCCCCGTCGTTGATGGTGATCTGCTCTATCTGAAATCTGACGATGCCGCGGGAATGCTCACACCGATAATGAGTGTTCGTGAGCAGGCTCGCCCACATGTTGAAGATGCAATCATCAGCGCCTACGGAAAAATCGCGCTATATCGCGACCACGATGATGATTACCGTCTCGTGCGCCGCGGAACCCCGGTTTTTGGTCGCCTAATTGACAGCTATCCAACTCGCCTGCAGGTGTTCGCAGTGCTTCTCGATGAGATTGAAGCTACGCCTGAGCTTTACGAAGAAATGAATGACTACAACGTTGCACTTGGATATGTCCGTGTTACGCACATGGAAGGGCAAGTGTGGGCGGTCGTCGATTTAGTGGCTGAGTCAATGACTGCTGGGGAGTTGAAAACTGCTGTGGAGCGCATCACGAGTGCGGCAGAAAAATTGGTGCCGATGTTGCAACTCCGTTTCGGCGGCGAGTCTTCTGCGGCCGAGGATGTTCGGTGGGAGTCTTACATTGACACGGTTGTAATGGCTGAAGTGCAACCAGGAAAATACGTCGCACTCAATGGCCGAGATGCGGTGAAGGAGTGGCCATTTGAGGGCCCGGTTCATGTGATCACAGCTTGGGATCCCCAAGGTGTCCATCGTTCAACCAAGGAAAATGAAATCGCGAACCAACTCCTTGCTGGTGACCTCCTCGCTTTGGGACTCCATTTCGTGCGCACCTACGGGGTCGGCATGGAGGATCACGATGGTGAGCCAGGATTCGCAGTCTGGGGTTCGACCTACGAAGATGCACGGAGGCTTGGAGCGTCTTATGACCAGGATGCGATTTTCGAGATCAGTGCCACGAAGTTGCTCCTCATCTCGTGCTTTGATGACCGTGTTTTCACCAAGGAACGCTTTCACTGATATCCACGCTCATCGCGCCAAGCTTTGCGACAATTGGTGCTGAAACGCGAAACAGGGAGCCGAGATGAGTGATCAGATTGACACGCGCAACTCGTGGCTACAGCCTGAGGTAATTGCGGATGTTCGTGACCGTGTACCCCTGCTCTATGTCGATGCTGTGCCGGTGCGGGCCGATGCTGACGGAATCGTCACCCATGTTGGTTTGCTTCTTAGGCAAGCCGCCGATGGGAGCATTAGCCGAATGGTTGTTTCGGGCCGAGTGATGCTGAATGAAACCATCCGCCAGGCTTTGATGCGCAATCTCGAGAAAGACCTGGGCCCGTTGGCGCTACCCAAACTGCCACCTGAGCCGGCGCCATTTACCGTGGCTGAGTATTTTCGTGATCCAGAGATCACAGGGTTTCACGATCCGCGCCAGCATGCGGTTGCGCTTGCATATGTAGTTCCTGTTTCGGGTGAGTGTCATCCCACGCAGAAGGCCCTTGACCTCGCGTGGTTCACGCCCGCTGAAGCGGTATCTGAGCGAGTCCGTCGTGATATGACCGGCGGGCAGGATCGTTTAATTCGTCTTGCTCTTGCTTCCGTGGGTCAGTTGCCCTGACGCGTTCGCCGGCGCACTACTAATCGCTTTGCGCCACCGCGCGCCATCGGAGCGGGACTGTGTGCAGTAGTGCCCTCGTCGAGTTCCACGGTGATCCCATGGCGGTCGATGTTGCCAGGGGTACCTGCGGCTTCTCGGATTTCGGCGACTTCCTCGCGCGTTTTGCCACGCAGCATGTTCTCGATTGCAATCAATCCACTCGCAATCATGGTCGAACCAAGACCGCGCTTCTTGCGCTGCGGAGATTGCTCGGATGGCATGTAAAAGACCCTAGCGGCGCATACGATTTGATGGATGCCAGAGGGAGACACCATCTATAAGACCGCGGCAGCTCTTCGCACCGCGCTTGTCGGTAAGCCCTCCAGTGTCACTCTTGCGCCGTGGAATTGCGACATTCTTCCCGGTGATGGTTGCGCAGTTGAAGAAGTGCGCAACAAAGGCAAACACATCGAGATCGTTTGGGACGATGGAGTTGCGCTCCACACTCACATGCGCATGACCGGCTCTTGGCATTTATATCGACCCGGTGAAAAATGGCGCAAAGCGGAGAACAAAGCTCGATTCGTAATTGAGACCGAAGATTGGGTGGCTGTTTGTTTTTCCGCACCGGTGGTTGACACGTATCGCGATGATGGCTGGCGTCGACACCCATTCGCTGGACAACTCGGACCTGATCTGTGTGATCCGCGCACGAATCTCCATGAATGTGCACGACGCGTACTCGCTTATCACGACCCCGAAGCCACGATTGCAGAAGTGTTGCTCGATCAGCGGGTGATGTGTGGCATTGGCAATGTGTTCCGTTGTGAAATTTTGTGGGCAACTGAAGTTAGCCCGCGTGCGCGAGTAGGAAGTCTGGCTGAATCAACTGCGATTGAAATTGTTGAGACAGCAGCGCGACTATTGCGTGCGAATTTGAAGAATGCCGGCCGAGTGACCGTACCTGGCGTGCCAGGTGGGGTTGCGGTTTATGGTCGTAATGGAAAGTCATGCCTGCGATGCAAGGGCGTGGTGCAGGTACGCCGCGATGGCGAGCATGCTCGAATCCTGTATTGGTGCCCGCAGTGCCAAAAGCGACACGTTCCAAGGCCTCGTGCCGATGATTCTGATCCAATTGTCAGGATGATTGACTCGCATCCAGTTGCCAGTGATTTTCTTCGTGACCTTGCTCAGTACAGGCCATTGACTCTGGATCATGACGGGGCAGTTATTGACCCCGATGAATTAGCTGGCTGATAACGATTCGAGCACGTTCATTCGTGTGGCGCGACGTGCTGGGTAGATGGCAGCAATCACACCAATCATGAACGACAAAATGAGAATTCCAATCGTGCCGCCGATGGGCAGTGTGTAGGACTTGAGCCCTTCATCGTCGAGAGCACGAACGATCACCCAACCAAGCGCGATGCCGAGTATGACCCCACTAACTGCACCGATCAGTGAAGTGATCACGCTTTCCCAACGGATAGATGAGCGCACCTGTGATCGGCTCATTCCCACTGCCCGTAGCAAACCGAGCTCGCGGCGTCGTTCGAACACTGACAGCAGCAAGGTAATCACAATGCCAACCACGGCAATGATCACCGAGAGGGCAAGAAGGCCGTAGACAAGACCAAGCAACTGATTTACCTGCCCGGCTTGATCATCAATGTACTCAGAGCGACTCGCGAGTTTGCCAACACCAGATTGTTCAACTAGCGCACCGAGTTCGGCACGCGCCGATTCATCAGAGACGCCATCTTTCTTCACAATGTAGATGGCGAAGTCGAATTGTGAGGTTGGTCGATCAGCAAAGAGTTCACGGTTCACCACAAAACCGCCGGTGGTGAATGTGCCGTTGTCAAAGATGCCACGAACGGTGAGCTCGAGTTCGGATCCGTCCGTAAGCATTGCTTCAACAGTGTCGCCGATGTCCACTGCGAGTTTTTCTGATTGGCCTTCGCTTACAAGCACACCATCAGCATCAAGATCTGCTTGAGCTCCCTTAATCATCTCGAGATCAATTAAGCCGGCTGCAGTCACTGGATTGATCACACTGGCGAAGCGTCCCTTGTCAGCAATCTTCACAGTGGCAAAACCAATCGAAGTGGCTTGCTCAACTGAGCTGAGTTTGGCAACTTCATCTACGAGGGTTGGGCTGAGGCCACCAAAACCCTGAGTCTGCACACTGATTGCATAGTCACCCTTGAATTGCTCACCGATGAGATTGCGTATCTCGGTGCGTAGCGAAGCCGCAAGCACAGTGACTGCAGTTACCAAAGCCACACCGATCAGTACTGGGGCAGCCGTGCGTGCAGTGCGCTTTGGATTTCGCGCTGCATTCTCGCGAGCCATCGTTCCAGTCACACCACGAAGGCGCTGTATTGGGGCGCCAATCAGCATTGCAAGTGGGCGCGCTGTGACAGGACCAATTGCCAGCACGCCCATGAAGATTGCTACAACACCGAGACCAAGAATTCCTGCGGCGGCACCAGCAAACACTGCGATTACGGAAGCTCCACCGATCACAAAGCAAAGCACTGTGAAAACAAATCGGCTTTTACGTGATGTGACCACTTCGCTGACCGAATCACGCATTGCCGCGATAGGTGGCACTTTGCCAGCCGAGCGGGCCGGGAAGACTCCAGCAATGAGTGTGACGATCATGCCTACGACCAAAGTGGTGACGATCGCTGAACCTGTGATTACGAGACCCCTCGATGGAAGATCGACCCCGAATGCCTGCAACATTGCTTTGAGTCCACGTGACAAGCCGATTCCGGCCACGATGCCAAAAGCTGAACCAATCAAGCCAACGGCTGCTGATTCAATGAGCAGTGCGCGCGTAACTTGTTTGCGACTCGCACCGATTGCACGCAACAGAGCACTTTCCCGCATGCGTTGCGCTGCAGTTATCGAGAACACGTTGTAGATAACGAACGTGGCTACTCCGAGTGCGATGAAAGCAAAGATGCGCAAGAAGATCGAGAAGAAGTCGAGCACCGCACCAATTTGATCCTGAGTTTCCTTGGTTATTTCATCACCAGTGAGGGTTTCAATTTCCTTGTAACTGGAGAGTGAGGCAGTGATCTTGTCGGCAAGTTCGCGATCACTGAGCGATCCGTCTCCGACCACGAGTACTGCATCAATAAATCCTGGAGTCCCAAGAAACTCGGTTGCTGTCTGCAAATCAAACAGTGCAAAAGTTGCCCCGCCCGGGGAAGAGACCCCTCCATATTTGGCTATACCGACGAGCTTGAAATCTCGTGTGCCTGCTTTAGCGCTGATACGCACGGTATCGCCAACCACATAATTAGCAGCATCGGCAGAACTCTCGTCGAGAGCCACTTCTGTGTCATTTGCGGGTGCGCGTCCATCAAGCAGTTCCCAAAAGACATCGTTCTCGGTCATTACCGCGCCAAATGTTGGCGGGCCATTGCCTTCACTGCCGATTGCTTCACCGTCTTTGCCGATGATGCGCGCATAAGCCTGCACTTGCGGTATCGCTGACTGCACACCTTCAACCTTGGCGACGTCTTCGGCGATTGAGGCTGGTAGCAGAGTGCGTTCTTCTGCACCGAAGTCAGTTTCAATCACATTTGATGAGCGCACATATGCATTCACGTCGGCGAATACTTCAGCAAAGAGTGTGTCAAATGTTCTGTTTAATGTGTCGGAGAAAATCTGCGTGCCCGACAAAAATGAAGTGCCGAGAATTACGGCAAGTGAGGTCAGGAACAGGCGTCCCTTGCGCGCAACGATCCCCTTTAGGGCAACCTTCCACATGTGGTCAGTTTCCGAACTGCTTCATGCGGTCCAGCACCTTTTCCGCGGTTGGACTCCGCATTTCATCAACGATCTTGCCGTCAGCAAGAAAAACAATTCGGTCGGCGATCGCTGCCGCAACCGGATCGTGGGTAACCATCACGATGGTCTGATCGAGCTCATCGACAACTTTGCGCATGAATCGCAAAACTTCAGAGCCCGAACGCGAGTCAAGGTTGCCCGTTGGCTCGTCCGCAAAGATGATTTTTGGTTGCGAGGCAAGTGCTCGTGCCACGGCTACGCGTTGTTGTTGTCCACCAGAAAGCTCGCTTGGCTTGTGATGGAGCCGATCGCGAAGACCAACCGCGTCGATCACTCTGTTGATCCATGCTTCGTCACCTTTGCGGTTTGCGAGCAGTAATGGGAGCCGAATGTTTTCTTCGGCTGTGAGTGTCGGCACCAGGTTGTATGCCTGAAAGATGAATCCGATTTCATCACGACGCAAAGTGGTGAGTGATTTGTCGGACAAACCCGTGAGGTCTGTGCCATCGATGATCACGCGCCCTTCGGTAAGGCTGTCAAGGCCCGCGAGGCAATGCATAAGTGTGCTTTTGCCAGAGCCACTTGGGCCCATGATCGCTGCGAATTCACCGACCTTGAAGTCGACCGTCACACCGTCCAGCGCATGAACCGTGTTTTCACCTTTACCGTATGTTTTGCGAGCACCTTCGGCGCGCGCAGCAACATCCAGTGGGGGGGTTTGGAGATTTGTCACCCTGTCAGGCTAACGCCCTATTTCTTGTTGGGCTGTGGCAGAACGCGCAGGTACGGCTTTACCGTGTTCCAGCCTTGCGGGAAAAGCTGCTTCGCTTCGTCATCACTCACCGATGCGCCAATGATCACGTCTTGGCCGTCCTTCCAATTCGCAGGTGTTGCCACTTTGAATTGTGCGGTCAGTTGTAGCGAGTCAAGAACTCGGAGAATTTCGTCAAAGTTACGCCCAGTTGATGCGGGGTAGGTGAGGGTGAGTTTCACTTTCTTGTCTGGCCCGACGATGTAAACCGAGCGAACGGTGAGGGTGTCATTCGCATTTGGATGGATCATGTCGTAGAGATCGCTCACTTTGCGGTCGGCATCACCGATCATTGGGAAATTCACTGGCGTGCCTTGGGTTTCAGCGATATCGGCTTCCCATTTCACATGCGAATCCACAGGATCAACGGAGAGGCCGATGACCTTGGTGTTGCGCTTGTCGAACTCGCCCTTGATCTTGGCCACATAACCAAGCTCGGTGGTGCACACCGGCGTGAAATCCTTCGGGTGGCTAAAGAGGATGCCCCAAGAATCACCGAGCCACTCATGGAACTTGATGGTTCCTTGGGTGGTTTCGGCTGTGAAATCGGGGGCGGTGTCTCCTAGGCGAACAGCCATTTCTTGTCTCCTTCTAAAGGCCCGTTGTGGGCGGGGTTCTTAAATCCCTACTAGTTTGGTCAACTTTAGCGCCGACGGCCCCCTGGGACAACTCCGCCACCCTGAGCGTGACACCTGTTCTTTAGATTGAAGTGATGAGCCCGCGCCGTATTTGCCGAGTATTTCTCGCCGCAGCGCTCGCATTTTCAGTTGTTACCGTTGCCGATTTTGTTATTTCTGTTCGATCCGTTGCCGCTCTATATGGCACCAGCACACCGGTTGCGGGCCGATACATCGTGGTCGTTAAAGGTCAGCGCGATGTGGATGCGCTTGCTACCGAGCTTGCGTCCGACGGGCTCAAGGTGGTTCGCAAGTACAAACTCGCCGTGCGTGGTGTGGCAGTTGATTTGTCATCCGATCAGGTCACGCGATTGCGATCCAATGGTCGAGTTGTGTACCTCGAAAAATCCCGCAAGATAAAGATCACTGAGTCATCGTGGGGAATTGACCGCATTGATCAGCGCACACTGCCGTTGAATTCGCGCATTGAGCGTGGCATTACGGGTGAAGGCGTTACCGCATACGTGGTGGATACCGGAATTGCTGCGGGTCACAACGAGTTCAGTGGGCGAGTCCGAAGCGGTTACAGCGTCTTTGGTTCCACCGCGGATTGCAATGGCCACGGCACACATGTGGCGGGCACAATCGGTGGCGATTCAATTGGCGTCGCCACCGCAGTGAACCTCGTGCCAGTGAGAGTCCTCGATTGCAATGGCTCAGGCACGATCGAAGGTGTGATCGAGGGTCTCAACTGGATGATTCGCCATCACAAAGAAGGTGAGCCAGCTGTTGCCAATCTGAGTCTCGGCGCGGGAATGTCCCAAGCACTGAACGATGCAGTCAAGGCAGCAGTCCGTGCAGGAATCAGCGTGGTTGTAGCGGCCGGCAACTCCGATGAAGATGCTTGCAATACGTCGCCGGCCAGTGAGCCAACCGCAATCACCGTTGGCGCCACCACGATTTTTGATACACGTGCTTCCTATTCAAATTTCGGCCCGTGCCTTGACCTCTTCGGCCCAGGATCTGACATCGTCTCGGCAACCAATAACGGCAATGATTCATACCAAACCCTTAGTGGCACATCTATGGCGTCACCGCATGTGGCAGGTGTGGCTGCTTTGTATTTGGGGGTGAATCCCGATGCCACTCCGAGTGAAGTCCGCGATGCGTTAGTTGAGGGATCGTCACGCAATGTTGTTCGCAATGCGAATGGCTCACCGAATGTATTGGTTTCAACTTTGGCGATCACCAATCCTGATGCTCCGTCACCAAGTTCACCGCCACCCGATCAAACCACCACAACCACTGCGCCACCATGGCGGCCAACCACCACCGTGCCAGAAGAGTTGGCTCCACCGCGCGTGGAGTTGAGCATTAATGGCCGCGATGTAGTTGTTGATGTGTCCAGTGTTGAACGTTATGGCTCCTACCAAAAAGTCGAGATCAGCCGTGGCTATTCGCGTTTGGTCACTAAGTATTCATCATCGGTCAGTTACATCGATGAAGATCGCGCCACTTCGTACGGCACGGTCACCTACACGGTGAAGGTATCTGACTACCGGGGTAGAAGTGCAAGCACTTCGGCGTCAATTCGTGTTGATCCACCTTCGCCACCGCGTGTGGATGAAGGTGATATTTATGTTTACAAAGACGGCTATCGATACACCGCAGTAGTGCCTTTCAACACCTACTACTCGGGTGACACAGTTGCGCTCTACTGCGGTTACAGCGAAAAGCTGATCGCTTCGGCAAGTGGTCGCTCAGGCAAGATTGTGGTCACATCACTTACCAGCAATCTTTATTACTGCCGATTGTGGGGGTTGTCTGATTCCGGTGCGGCGAAGGATTACAACACGTTTGATCTGCGCCGTTCATAAAGGCCCGCTTAAGCGAGCTTCAGGAACATCTTTTTGACATCTTCAATTGCGTAGCCCTCGTCGGCTGACTGCTTTGGATTTGCGATGCACCACGTGAGGCCCGCGGCCACGATCGAAAACCCCACTTGCTCAAGTGCTTTGGTAGCCGCCGAGACTTGCGTGACAACGTCGCGGCAATCCCGCTCTTCAGAGAGCATCGATTGAATGCCACGAACCTGGCCCTCAATGCGCTTTAAGCGCTTCAACAGATCTTCAACGGTTTCTTCTGGCAGCTGCATGGTGTCTCCTCGTCGGATTCAAGGATACCCACTGGGGTATCAGGTTTCAACGCATAGAATGACGGCATGAACGAAAAGAACATGTGGGACGAGCGATACGAGAGTGCTGATTATGTTTATGGAACAGCGCCGAATGATTTTCTCGTTGAGTGTTTGTCCGGGCGCACGATTGGCCGCGCCTTTTCACTTGCCGAAGGTGAGGGTCGCAATTCGGTGTGGATGGCTGAGCACGGGGCCGATGTATCGGCCGTTGATTCGTCGATCCGTGGCGTGGAAAAGACCCACCGCCTC
>JAFMEI010000039.1 GCA_017856815.1 Ilumatobacteraceae bacterium | reverse complement strand
GTGTCCCAAATCGGCGGCTAGGCCGCCTCGTGTCCCAAATCGGCGGCTAGGCCGCTGTTACTTCTTGTCCCAAATCAACGGCAGATTAGTAAGACCCATTTGCCCGCCGTGCTCGATCACTTTGGTGCCAGGTTCAAGCCTGTAGTTGGGAATCCGCTCGTGCCAGCCACGCAGACCAATCAACAGCTCTTGTCGTGCCAAGTACGAGCCCACACAACGATGCGGGCCGGCACCGAAAGCAATGTGCGGGTTAACTTCACGATCAACGATTACGCGATCGGCGTTGTCAAACGCCTTTGGGTCACGGTTTGCTGAGCAAATTGGCAACCAAAGCATCTCGCCCTTTTTCATCGGGCAACCATTGAAGTCAACATCAGCCATGATCTTGCGACCCGGTGTGACAAATGCGTAATAACGCAAAAACTCTTCAACTGCCAATGGCCACACTCGATCTGGATCGGCGAGAATTTTTGCCCGATCGTCCGGGTTAATCGCAAGGTGATACATCGAATACGACAACTGCATGGCCACGGTGTCGAGTCCTGCCATGAACATCAACAAACAAAATGCCAACAAATCCTCGTCGGAAATCTTTTCGCCGTCGATCTCCCAAGTGAGCGCATAGGAAATGATGTCCTCACCGGGCTGACGGCGTTTGAGCGCAATTAACTCCGCAAAGTAACCGTTCACTGACATCATGGCCTGAAACGCAGTGTCACCTGAGGTGCCTGCGCCGTGCAGGATGGCGGTTTCCCAAACTTGGAACTGCTCGGCATCTGATGTAGGCATGCCAAAGAGATCCATGAAGATCTCGTTCGGGAAGCGCAGAGCAACATCGGCCACGTAGTCGCACTCACCCTTGGCGACTATTTCATTCATGATGTCATCGAAGCGCTGAATGACCTTTGGGCGCAGTCGATCAATCGCAGCGGGCGCGAACAACGGGCTTAGGAGTTGGCGCCACCGAGTATGAATCTGGCCGTCGAGCATCTCGGGAATCCACTTGAACGGAGGATTGGGCATGGTTGGCTGTACCGATTCGTTAGCAAAAACTTTTGCGTTTTGGTACGCGGCCCTGATGTCCTCCATTTCGGTGAACTGCCAGAAAGGGTTGCTCTCGGCGCCGGCAACGCCGTAGTAAACACGGGCACCTTCACGCATCCGGTCGTGGATCTCTTGATGCTCGCCTGGTGCACTCTCGGCAATGTTCACATCTTCATAACGAGTGAACGGGCACACTTCTCCAGAGGGCAACACACGCCCATTTTCGGTAACACTCATCAGATTCCCCCTCGGCCATTGGCGATAACTAGGTCAATATTTATCACCATGCGCACGATACATCCACGTCACGAACGGGGGCAATGGGTGAATTGCTCCGCCTGTACGCTGGCGCCATGTCCGAACACGGATTCACCCATCTCGACGAAACAGGTGCCGCGCGCATGGTTGATGTTTCTGGCAAGTCCGCCACCAAGCGCACTGCGGTTGCGCGGTCCATGGTGCAAATGGAGCCCGCGACCGCCGCAGCTATCGCTGACCAGTCACTAGGCAAAGGCGATGTGCTCGCGGTTGCCCGTGTCGCAGGCATCCAAGCGGCCAAGAAGACCAGCGAGTTGATCCCGTTGTGTCATCCTCTGGCGCTCAGTGCAGTCAAGGTGGAGTTTGCGCTCTCGGAGTCTGATCTGGAAATCACGGCCACGGTGGAAACTGTGGGCCCAACCGGTGTTGAGATGGAAGCGCTAACGGCGGTCAGCGTGGCTGCGCTGACGATCTACGACATGTGCAAAGCCATTGACCGCGGGATGACAATTTCAAGTACGCAACTGGTGCACAAAGCAGGGGGCAAGTCAGGGGACTGGTCGAGAGCCTGAATTCGGTAGTTCTGTGCGCCGATTCAGCAATATGGTCAAATCCCTGAGGAACAACGAAACCCTTATAATTAAAGGGCTTGAGCTAGTTGGGCCCGTGTTAGCCCACAAAACACCATGGTCTTGGTAATAGAGTCAAAACAGTTATGAGCATGGTTGTACTGCTGATCGTGGCAGCGATGTGGGTCGCAGTTTTGCTCCCACCCTTCCTGCGGTCCCGGACCGAGAATCGCCCGACTTCGTCGGTTGCTGACTTTCGCAACCAGCTGAACAGCCTGCAGCGCTCGTTGCCACCCCGCGGTGGAGCCCAGATGCGAGCCATGTCACGATCACTTGCGCCGAGCCGAGTTCCGCACCGTCCGATCATCCAACCCCAGCATCGCCAGGCAATGTCGCGCACGTACACCCCCGAACCGACCGCAGGCATTCCGCGTCGCGAGCACATCCGTCGCCGCCGCCAGAATGTTTTGACTTGGCTCGTGGGCATTGTCGGTGTCTCGATGTTTCTCGCCTTTACCACCGCTAATCAGGTGATGATCACGGTGTTTGTAATTTCGGCTCTCGTTCTTGTCGCTTACTGCTACATCCTCGTGCAGATTCGACGCGCAGAGTTTGTGCGCCGACCACACCGTTCTTGGTACGACGCCGCCTGATTTTGGGGGGCGACAAGACCAATACCGTTGCGTAGGCTGTAGCCCACTGAGGGGCTGTAGCTCAGTTGGCAGAGCGCAACAATCGCACTGTTGAGGCCAGGGGTTCAATTCCCCTCAGCTCCACAAAAGTAAATGTGTACGGGGGTGGACAATGGCAATGACATGGGAACAATCAATTGGGGCCGTCTTCGGAGCGGGCTCACCGCTTGAGTTAGTTGATGCCAATGTGCGCGGAGTGGACATGCGGGTTTTCAAGAATGCACCGCAGCATCTCGGCCAAGTGTTTGACATCGCACGTGCCCACGGCGACAAGACTTTCTTGGTCTATGAAGGCGAGCGCATCAGTTTCGCTGATGTGATGGCCCGTGTAGATGCGGTAGCGGACCTATTAGTTAACGGATACAAGGTCAAGCAGGGTGACCGCGTAGCAATTGCCATGCGTAACTACCCGGAATGGGTCATGTCGTTTGCTGCGATCACTTCGATTGGCGCAATCTCGGTGTCGATGAACTCTTGGTGGAGTGCCGACGAGATTGACTACGCCTTAGAGGATTCAGGTTCATCAATTCTGATTACCGATATTGAGCGTCACGCCCTTGCAACTCCAACGTGTGAACGCTTAGGGATTAAACAAATAGTGGTGCGTGCATCAGGAGCTCTTAGTGGTGACTCCGTTCATTGGTCAGATGTCGTGAAAGTTGGTGCTTCACATCCGCGCCCAGAGATCGACACCGATTCTGACGCAACAATTCTCTACACCTCAGGCACCACGGGCCGCCCAAAGGGTGCGGTGAGCACGCATCGAGCGATCATCTCCGCGCTCATGACCTTTGCGGCTCGCGGCACCATCGATGGCCTGCGCAAAGATACGCCACCCGATCCGAATGCTCCTGCTACTGCGTTTATTCTCATCGTGCCACTGTTCCATGTGACTGGTTGTGTTCCGGTCATGCTTGGCTGCTTCTTAACAGGAGCCAAGTTGGTCATCATGTACAAGTGGGATGCAGGCAAGGCATTGCCGATTATTCAAGAAGAAGGAATCACTAACTTCGTTGGAGTTCCTACGCAGAGTTGGGATCTCGTGAACCACCCCGATTTTGCCAAGTTCGATACCTCAAGCCTGCGCGCAGTCGGTGGTGGTGGCGCTCCTGCTCCCGCGGCTTTGGTGGACAAGGTTGCAAAGTCAGTTAAGAACGGTGGTCCACAACTGGGTTATGGAATGACCGAAACCAACGCTTTCGGCCCAGGCAACAACGGCAAGGACTACACCGATCGTCCAACCAGCACGGGCCGCACTTTGCCTCCAATGACCATTCAAATTCGTGACGAGAACTTGCGCGAAGTGCCAACCGGCGAGCGTGGTGAAGTCTGGTTCTTTGGGCCGATGTTGATTCGCGGGTATTGGAACAAGCCAGAAGCAACAGCCGAAACCATCGTTGACGGCTGGCTTCGTTCGGGAGATGTTGGCCGACTTGACGACGAGGGCTTCCTGTACATCGAAGACCGTGTCAAGGACATGATTCTGCGTGCTGGCGAAAACGTCTACTCCGCTGAAGTCGAGGGTGCTATTTACGAGCACCCCGCAGTGCACGAAGCCGCCGTTTTTGGTGTGCCACATGAGCGTATGGGCGAAGAGGTAGCCGTAGCGATTAAGCCCAATGATGGAATGTCAATTTCGGCTGAAGAGCTTTGGGAATTCCTTGCTGGCAAAATTGCTGCCTTCAAGGTGCCATCCAAAGTTGCGGTCATGAATGAACCACTGCCGCGCAACGCAGCGGGCAAATTCCTGAAGCGTGAACTCCAGCAGTGGGTTGTTGACGGCAAACTTGCTGTCACTTCACGCTAAGAATTTTCGCTCACCAGCTCTTCACAGTGCGGGCGCGCAAAGCTGCGTTGACCCGTTGCATTTCTAGTGTTTGGCGCAACGTGAGTGTGGCTTGTGGGATGTCGTGCTCGGTAAAGAATTGCTGCACGTCGTCAACCAATTCTGGATCCGTAAGTGAGCTGACTGGTGAGACCATGCGGATAATTGAGTTAATTGGGAACTTCTGATTCGCCTCTTCCCAACGCGCGCGTATTGTTGTCCACGCAATGTGGCCGTGCAAACGGTTATTCATTGTGCGGTTCAACAGAAATGGTGCATCTTGTGCACGCACATCATCGGTGAAGGCAAATTCGCAGGTCCGAGCAATGAGTGAAGCATCGTTGAATGCGCCCAAAGCGTACAGATAACGAATCTCATCTTGCGGCGTTTGGGCTGACAGGTAGAGCCCGCGTATTTCGTCGTACGTGACAGCGTCACCATTGAATGCGACCACGCCAACAACTGCAGCCATCAACTCTGGGTCTACTGACGCACCAGAATCCTGGATGCTGCGCCAAAGCTCACGGCACCGAGAAATCACGGCTTGGTCGTTGCCGAGATTTCCAGCCAATGTGACCAGGTAGCCCCTGAGTTGTCGCACGGTGGCTGGCTCATCGGGTTTTGGTTCCCATCCAAGATCACTTCGCACTTGGTTCGTGAGATCACTAACGCGTTGCGCAAACCACCCCAACTCTGTGGGCGGAATTACACGCGCGCAGAGATTGAGCGCCGTACCAATGGTCTGCCAGACCGCAAGATCACTTTCTCCCTTGTAGCCATCCAGGAAAGCCAAGAATTCTCGGACTTCTAGGCGCCCCGCTTTTACCGCACTCCACGAATCGTCGACGAGCTGGTAACGCTCAAGTGTGGAGAGCGCAGCGAGAGTGGCGCCAGTCAGACGACTTAGCAGCTCTGGCGAGTAATTGACACGGTAGAAACCATGACCACCTGCGTTCACAACGACGGGAAGTTCAGGGGAATCAAGGGGAACTCGCAATTCGCGCTGGTCAAGCAATAAACGAGACTCATTGCCAGCATTGCTCACATGGATTGGAACAACCCACAGAGTCGATGTATCCGCATCTGCTTGGAAGCTGAATCTCTGTTGTTTCAACACAAGTGAGTCACCCTGGACATCTGCCGAAACCAGTGGGTATCCCTTTTGCCAAATCCACGAGTCCATGAGTTTGCGCACCGGCACCTTTTCACCACCATCTGCGGTAACAATTTCCTCAATCGCATCCCAGAGATCGTTGGTCTCGGTGTTTCCATAGGCGTGCTTTTTCAGATAGTGACTCACACCTATCCGGAATCTCTCCTGCCCCAAGTACATCTCAAGCATGCGGAGCAGTGAGCCACCCTTTTCGTACGTGAGGAGGTCGAACATGCCTTCGGAGTCCTCTGGTGACTTAACTTCAAACTCAACTGGTCGTGTTGATTCAAGCGAGTCGACTTCAAATGCTGCACTGCGCTCGAGTCCAAATGTGGTCCAGCGTTTGAGTTCGGGCAAGAACGCATCACATGCGGCAACACCCATGAAAGTGGCGAATGCTTCGTTCAGCCAGATCCCATTCCACCATTTCATCGTGACCAAGTCGCCAAACCACATGTGCGCGAGTTCATGTGCGATCACATCCGCAACATGCTCTCGGTCGGCTGCAGTTGCTGTTTCGGGATCAACTAGCAACAACACTTCACGGTAAGTGATGCAGCCAACGTTTTCCATCGCGCCAGCAGCAAAGTCGGGTAGCGCCACCATGTCCACCTTTTCGGCGGGGTAGGGGATGCCGTAGTAATTGTGGAACCAATTGAGGCAGAAAGCTCCAGCTTCTACACCGAAGTCAGCGAGGTTGGCTTTTCCTGGCACATGCACGACACGGACAGGTACTCCATTGACAACTTTTGGCGCCGTAATTTCCAGTGGACCGACCACAAATGCCACGAGATATGTGCTCATCGGCATCGTGTCTGAAAAACGAATCTCATAGGTGCCATCACCAAGGTCCTGCTTGGCAATTTCTTCACCGTTTGAAATCGCGAGGCAATCATTTGGGGCAACGAGCGTGACGGCAAAGACTGCCTTGAAGTCTGGTTCATCAAAACACGGAAATGCTGCTCGGCAGTCAGTGGACTGCATCTGACTAGTGGCAATCACACGTTGGTTTCCCTCGGCGTCGGTGAATGTTGACCGGTAAAAGCCACGAAGTCGATCGTTCAGTGTGCCGTTAAACCGAATGGATATCGATGTTTCGCCACTGGCCGGAGCAGAGAGAATGATTCGTTCGGTTGGGTCATGCAACTCCCACTTGGTCGGCGAACCATTGACTTTCACATCAAGAATTTCCAACTGCTTGGCGTTCATCACGATCTCACTCGCGTCGTCGGCATGGCAGTGGATCACCACCTCACCACTGAAAGTTGCTTTTTCAAGGTCAGGCTTCAGCCGAACTTCGTAGCGATATGGCAGAACGTTACGGGGGAGACGAAAGGGATCATTCAGATGGGACACGGCACGAGGTTATCGCTGCCAACTAGCGTGAGTATCCATGTCATTCAAGGACACCACCCATGACGTGGTTGCAGTAGGTAATGCCCTAGTGGACATACTCGCCCAGGTCCCAGATTCGTTTCTAGAGGCGCACGGTATGGAGAAGGGGACCATGTCGCTGATTGATGCTGAGCGCGCATTGCAAATCCAAGAATCGCTTGGAGAAACCGTGCAGACCAGCGGTGGGTCAGCAGCTAACACGATGAGTGGAATTGCTTCACTTGGTGGAAGCGCGCTTTTCATTGGCAAGGTTTCCAACGATGCGTTGGGGGATGAATTCGCCCGCGAGATCAGCTCCATTGGTGTTGAGTTCGTCCGCGGGGCGTCTGTTGAAGGGATGCCGACGGGGCGTTGTGTAATCGCAGTCACCCCCGATGCGCAGCGCACACTAAATACTTTCCTCGGAGTCTCTTCGCTACTGACCCCGGCAGACATCAACACCGCGGCAATTGAGTCCGGAAAAGTTGTCTACCTCGAGGGATATCTATACGACCAGCCCGCAGCTAAGGCAGCGTTTCGCGAGGCAGCGAATTGTGCACATGGAGCCAGTAGAAAAGTGAGCCTTACATTGTCCGACTCATTCTGCGTGCAGCGGCACCGAGAAGATTTCCACGCCCTGATTGCCGATGAAGTGGACATCTTGTTTGGTAACGAGGCTGAACTGGAAGCGCTTTATGAAACCCGTGACTTTGATGTGGCGGTTTCGAACCTGAGGCAACACTGTGAATTCGCAGTAATCACGCGCAGTGAAAAAGGCTCGGTAGTTGTAACTCACGGTGAAGTTCTCGAGGTGCCAGCTACGCGCGTTGCAAAGGTGGTCGATACAACGGGTGCGGGTGACTTGTTTGCAGCAGGTTTTTTGTTTGGTTTCACCCGTGGCATGGAGTTGTCGCGCTGTGCTGAGATCGGTGCAATTGCAGCAGCAGAGGTCATTTCGCACATGGGCCCGCGGCCACTAACTCAACTCAAAAACTTGATTGCTTAGCCCCTACGCTTGAATCATGACGGAAGACCAGACAAAGACCCTGACGATTCTTGGCCAGACAGTGCGTCACGCAGTGGAGCATGTCGAAGTATTTCCAGCCCCTTCACATGTCACAAACGTTCGGTTCACTTCTGATGAACTGGCAAGTGTGTGTCCGGTAACTCAGCAGCCCGACCTTTCACATGTTGTAATTGAATACTCACCTGCTCAATGGTGCATCGAATCCAAAAGCTTGAAGCTTTATCTCTGGAAGTTCCGCGATCGCCCTGTTTTTTGTGAAGCGCTTGCAGCAGAAATTGCTGACGAAGTTATGACTGTGTGCAAGCCGAAACAGGTCACAGTGACCATTACGCAGCGTCCGCGCGGCGGTATTGAAGTTCAGGCCACCGCTTCGCGTTCTGCTTGATTACTGGTTGCGGCCGCGATCGATAATCCCTTGGCGACTGGATTCAACCTTGCTCGCATCGTAGGACTCACTCCGCCAGCGTTTTGAGTCTCGTGACTCAATCGCCCAAGCAGGTTCATCGGCATTGATATCTCGGTAGGTGCTGCGTATGTGCTGAACAGCTCGTGGGTCAATGCCGGAGATATCGCGCGCAATCTGGCGGGTGAAGGGAATCAGATCCTCGTGAGCAACGACGTGATTGACAAGACCAAAATGTAAAGCCTCTTCAGCCGATAGGAAATTTCCAGTGAAACTCATTTCCCGTGCGCGTCTCACTCCGATCGTGCGGGAGAGATGAACGGTCAAGCCCCATCCTGGCATTACGCCAACTCGTGCGTGTGTGTCACCGAACTTGGCGTGTTCACTGGCAATGAGAAAGTCGCAGTTGAGTGCGAGCTCAAATCCTCCTGTGACAGCCACGCCGTTAATCGCACCAATCAATGGCTTTGAAACTGGAGGAAAGGGTCCATGGACACCGTATGCATTCAGACCGCCTCCGGCACCAGTTTCATCTTTGTCGTTGATGATTCCACCGCCGCCCAACTCGCGAAGATCGAGTCCTGCACAAAAGGCGGGGTCGGCGCCTGTGAGGATTAGAACATCAACGTCGTCGCGCGAGTCAGCCTCAATCATCAATTGAGGTAATCGCTTTAACACAGCGGTTGAAAGTGCGTTACGGGCAGCGGGGCGATTGAGAGTGATAGTGGCGATGCGCTCACTCACGTCAAGCAGTACTACTTCTTCATTCATGGGTGCCATCCGTATTCATGATGCAATCTTTGCAGGGCGCCACGTATGCGCGACAATGTTCAACCAATGTCTGTGGGCAAGAACTGCACGTTTAGATCTCCGAGCTTCACGAGGTTGGTTGCGATCCACGCCCCCAGCTCGCCGAAATGGGCATCCAAAATTTCGCTTGATCCATCGACTAGCGATTCCTCCGCGAGGGTGTAGAGGCCTTCATAGGTGATTTCCATTGCGAACTCAGGGGAATCAAGTGAGTCACTCTCGTAGCCAATTTCCACTGTGACTGCGGCGCGTTCAAGGCGCTCCCCACCGATTAATGGCCCCCGCTCAGGGAGGACACCTGCGATTAATGAAGGTGCAGGTTGCTCGCGCATTCGCTGCACTCGAAATACGATCTCCATTTCGATCGCGGGCAGTTGATCTAACACTTCCTCGACATACCAACGGCGGTAGGTAGTTTGGCTCCAGCTCGGCCATTCAAATGTGATGTGGGCAACAACATGCGGTGGGTTACCTTCGCCGGGCAGACCGTAACTGGTTTCCCATACCAAGTCGCCAAGCAGCACGTCGTTTTGGAAATGCTCTTCAAAAGCCTGGCGTTCAAGGAATGCGCCTTCAAAGGCATCGCGTAGTGCGCCAATTGCATCGGTGAAGACATGGTCAAGCATCACTTCTGAGATTAGTGGTGACCTGTGGCAGACTCGAACGGCATGGCACTAGTACTTGTAGACAAAAGCGAAGGCGTAGCGACTCTCACGTTGAACAATCCCGCGGAGCGAAATTCGCTGACCCTACCGATGGTCGATGCGATTGTGGCGGCAATGGATGAAATTGAATCGGACCCATCGGTCTGCGCTCTCGTGGTTACGGGGGCAGCACCAGCCTTCTGTGCGGGAGCGAATCTTGGAAATCTGATGGAGGCAACGGCTGAGAGCCTTGGCGCTATCTATGAGGGCTTTCTTCGTGTTGCTAATTCAAAATTGCCAACCATCGCGGCCGTGAACGGAGCTGCGGTGGGGGCCGGAATGAATATGGCACTTGGTTGTGATGTGCGCATTGCAGCAACACGTGCGAAGTTTGATACGAGATTTATGCAGATTGGTCTGCACCCGGGTGGCGGCCATACATGGATGTCTCAGCGCATAGCGGGCCCACAGTTCACATTCGCTTCGGTTGTTTTTGGCGAAATACTTGATGGTAAAGAAGCAGAACGTGTCGGACTCGTTTGGCGTTGTGTAGATGATGATCAGTTGCTCACGACAGCCCAAGAGATGGCGGCACGAGCTGGATCAACGCCACGTGAGTTAATCCTTGAAACAAAAGCAACCATCAAGTCAATGGCCAACATCGGTACACATGTTGAAGCTGTGCGTGCAGAGTTAGATCCGCAACTCTGGAGTGCGCACCAACCATGGGCCGCAGAGCGCCTCGCTGCTCTGCAAGCAAAGATCAGTAAAAAGTAACCGATTCAAATCGCGTTATCGTGTGCTTGGTTAGAGTGCAGGCATGAGACGAATCGGCAAGCAATTTTGGTTGCTCTGTGCATTCGCAATCGTTGTGACCGCCTTTGCATCGAGAGAATCTTCTCAATTGCCGCAAAACCGTGGCATCGAGGTGGCTGGCGGAATCGGAGTAGATCCGATTGAAGAGCCCGATGGAGCAAAATCTGCGTTACCTTTTGGCGTCCAATTCGCAGCTGGTTGGGGTCTCGATCTGCTTGATGGTGTTGCCGATGGTGTTTATAACTATCCCGAAGGCGCCGACGGACGCGGTGTTGACGTCTACGTCGTGGATAGTGGCGTATACACACCACATCCTGAGTTTGAGGGGCGGGCGATATCCGGCAAAAGCTATGTCACCAGCACGCAATGCCGTCTCGATGGCATCACATACACGAATTGGGATGGCCATGGTACGCATGTTGCTGGAATCGTGAATTCGCGCACATATGGTGTTGCAAAGGGTGTTCGGGTCATTGATGTACGAATTCTTGATAACTGCGGTAATGGTGATTCTGATCTGGCGGCAATTGCGATGGGTTGGATTAAGCGCCACCACAAGGCGACACGAATTGGAATCGTGAACATGAGCTTTGGGGGTCCGGCTGATCGCACAACCGAGGCGATGGAATTTGCGGTTCGTGATTTGCTGGCTGACAATCTCATCCCCGTTGTTGCTGCTGGAAACGAAGAGGTTGACGCGTGCAACACCGCTCCCGCAAACGTGCCTGAAGCGCTGACCGTTGGGGCATTGGGTAGCGTCGGGCCGTCGTTGTACATGGCTGACTACTCAAACTACGGATCCTGCGTCGATCTACTTGCGCCTGGAAATTCAATCAGGTCAACCTGGGGTAATTACAACCCGGCTGGCTGGACACTCACTCTGCGCGGCACCTCAATGGCAACCCCATTTGTTGCTGGGTTAGCGGCACTCTACGCGCAGAAATATCCGCTGCGGTGTGCGGATTCAGTGCGTGATGCATTGGTCGCATCAGCCTCAACCTCGTTTGCCATTGCATCGCTGAAACCAAACACCACCAACCGAGTGGCACAATTGAACCTCAGCGTTCCACCTGCGCGCACAGCGCCTGGTCGCGTTACGAGGGTCATTCCTGTGGCGTCTGCTAGTGGGGCTGCGACCGTTGGATGGGATAAGCCATGCAGTGGTGGCGCGGCAATCACAGGCTCAACTGTTCGTGTTTATCGAAATGGTTTACCGGTTCGCACCGAGTATGTGGCAGGTAATGGAACCTCCGTCACAATCACGGGCCTTGCCAATGGTGTCAATTACGCCTTCAATGTTCGTACTGAAAACGCGCTCGGGGTCGGCAGCTTCAGCCCGCTTTCCCGCACGGTGCAAGTCGGGCCATTACGCACAGGAATAAGTAATGCACGGTTGGTCGAAGAGGTTGTCGCTATCCCCAATCCACGAAACGTGACAGTTGTCCAGGAGTCTCGACTCGTCTGCGAGATCGTCAATTCCGGTGGTTACAAACTCATTGGTTTGTCCCCTGGAATCTGTGCGATCCGTATCAGGCCCCCTGACGCGGGTTACACAATCACGCGCCAAATAGTTGTCTCATAATCGTCCCAAATTTGACATTGACAATTCGCGAAGTGGGTGTAGTTTCTCTTATGAGTGGTCAACACAACACTCGGTAATCCGTAGAGGAGGTCCCGATGAGTAAGCGTCACCGAAGCCAGGATTCACTTCCGGCACCGCGCGTTGAGTTACGCGCGCATTGGCATAACGAACGGCACAGAATGCATTCAGAGTTGCATCATGTTGCTGATCTTGTGAGCAATGGTGTGGATGCCGACGATGTTTCTGAGCCGGGTCCCGCGTGGAAACCTATGCATCATCACGATGTTGAAAAGGCGACACGCAAGTCAGAAAAAGCCCTGAAGCATTGGAAGTCAAAAGCTTGGAAGCGCCGTAACACCGTACGCAGAGCGCGCGCACAAGCTTGGGAGAAATTACGCGAAGCCTCTTAGAGAAAGCGTTCGATGAATTCTTGGCGGCGCGACTGCCATTCATCGACTGTGATCGCATACCGTACGTGGTCCTCCCAGACCCCGTTGATCTCCAGAAAACTGACCGCGATACCTTCGGAGCGCAGCCCAATCTTTTCAACAACTCGATGGCTGTTCTTGTTGCGTGGAATGATGCAAATTTCTATTCGGTGGAGCCGTAACTCGGTGAATGCATAACGCAGTAGCACCACAACGGCCTCGGCAGTGAGCCCTTGCCCAGCAAACTTTTGGTCAATCCAATACCCGATTGAGCCACCTTGGAGTGAGCCACGTGCAACATTGTTGAGGTTCACTTCGCCCACGAGGGTTGGACCCATAAACATTCCGAACGAATAGCCAGTACCTGACTGGCGCTCTCGATCACGTTGTGCGCAACGGGCGGTGAATGCATCTCGGTCGCGTACAGGATCAGCATGGGTTGGTAGTCGCGTTGGCTCCCATTTTGTTAGCCAATCACCATTACGTATTCGAAGTTCACTCCATGATGCGTAATCAGATGGAGTTAATGGCCGCAGCATTAAACGACGGCCGTACAGGCGTAGTGGAGAAGTGCTATTTGTTGGGTGCAAGATGGTCATTGTTCACTGCGGAGTTCGTCGATTACGCCATCAAGAAGACTACGCACTGAAATCGTTATGGCAGGAAGATTCAATCTCCTCATTATTGCCACCAATATGCAGCATCCACCGACGATTACGTCGGCACGTGCCGATGGCAAGCCCGGGTTCAATTTGCGTTCACTTAGAGTTTCAGTTGCCAGGGTGCGAAAGACATCTTCAACTGCTTCGCGTGTTAATTCAAAGTCCTGTAGACGCGAAGAATCAAATTGCATAAGACCGATTTCTACTGCTGCAACAGTGACAATTGTGCCAGCGACCCCTGCAAACTCGTTGCTACTTGCAAGTTCGGGTCGCAGACGAATCAGATCATCTAGATGGTCAGTGACTTCGCCGATTGCGTTGGTGAGATCTTCGGGTCTTGGTGGGTCGGTCGTGAAATGTTTAGAGGTCAGCGTTACGGCGCCGAGTGGGATGCTGAATGTCACAAGTTCTTCATTGACGCGTCGTGCGAACTCGGTTGAACCACCGCCGATATCGATTAAACAGCAGTCGGTGGCACTACGCCCCTGAGTTGTGCCCCGATGCGAGTAGAGAGCCTCTTGCTCTCCAGAGGCAACGAGCACATTGTTCCCAACCAGTAATCGAACCCGATCAAGAAAATCATCTGCGTTCGATGCGAGTCGTCCAGGTGCAGTAATCACCACACGAAATTGAGAAACACCCATAGAGTCAATTGTTTTTTTATACGCACTTATGCGATCTAAGGAGCGAGCCATGGCATCGTTACTCAACTGGCCACTTGCTTGTAATCCCTCGCCAAGGCGCTCGACATTCACTTCACGGAGAATTTCGTTACCTTCGGCATCAGTGATCAAGAGATTCACAGAATTGGTGCCAACATCTATGGCTGCGAATTGTGGAGTCATTGAGTCACCCCATTTACTGGGCGAGTGATTCCAAGCTCGGCAGCAACCCAGTCACCGACTGGATCTGTACCGCCGGCCAACCACCATGCCATATGTGCGTGAAGACACTTGACGCCAGTACGAGTTCCACCAACACCACCGCTTGGAAGCGATCCTTCGTGTCCCGGTTGAATTTTGGCCTCGCGTGCGACACGGTACGTGTCGTGTGCAATCGCGATGGCATTAAGCCCCACTGCTTCTTCTGCACGGTCGACACCCCCTGCGGATTCGAGCTGGCTAACTCTGTAGTGGATATCACCAGAGAGGAGCCAGAACGTGGTCGGCATAGGCGTGCCGTCATCGAGTAGGGGGCTGTTCTCGATCACAACGGGAGTACCAGCGGGGTCACGGACAATTACTTGGTATGCACCTTGTGGCTTTCTGCCGAGGAGCGCAGCCACAACTTCGTCGTCGGGCGCTGACATTGTTTAAAAAATCAATACTGCCAAGACAACAATTGCCGCCACACCGATAACAATCGGAGCGACCATCTTTGCCATCGTCCCGCCAGCGGTGCCGATGAGATCAATGGGCTTTGCCTC
>JAFMEI010000149.1 GCA_017856815.1 Ilumatobacteraceae bacterium | reverse complement strand
ACCGAAGTGGACCAATCTGGTCGGTCTTCAGTTTTGGATCGCACTCCACTGACAATTTCCTCAAGCTTGGGGTGGTTGGATCGAATGTTCATGCCATTGGCAATAGCAACCGCGATTTCGGCCAGCTCAACTGAGTTGACACCAAGAATCACTGGTGGCGGAGTAATTGGCTTAGGCATATTTTGTTTTTCACCACTCCAGTGTGAGCGGCATGTCGCAAGTACTTGGCGAAGATGTTCGTGGCGTTCGGCCATGCGTGTCGGTGAGACAATTCCCATCTCTTGCATCTCTGAGCTCCACCGCCCGGTTGATGCCGCACCTGCGCCGATCCCGAGTGTGAAGCGTCCGCCGGAGATGTTTTGTACTGAAGTGGCACATGCAGCCAGGAGCGATGGATTGCGCAATTGTGCATTAGCTACGAGGCTGCCAATGCCAATTGTTGAAGTTGATTCAGCGATGGCACCAAGCGTGGTGAAGCACTCGAGCATTGAGATATCGGCGTCACCAAACGACGAAATGTGGTCAAGAACCCACACATTTGCAAAGCCTGCGGTCTCAGCATCATGTAACGCCGCACGGACAACTGACCACGGTGCCGCCCCTTGGTTGATCTGAATATCAAATATCACTACTTCTCACCTTACGATCTGTCCCTCTGACTGTGTATTGGCGCAAATTTGTCCTAGGTTGTCTCAATGCAGGATGCCGCAGTACTTCATGAGTTGACTCCAGTCGCCGAGCAACTGCTGGAGCGGCACCTTGAGAGCGCCATTGAATGGTTCCCACATGAAGTCGTTCCGTGGGAACGTGGGAATGAATTACGCGAGCGGGGATTCGGCTACCGCCGTGATTCGGTAGCGCCCGGTGTGCGCTCGGCTTTGATGGTGAATCTCCTCACCGAGGACAACCTTCCTTGGTATTCACGCACGCTTTCAAGAATCTTTGGTTCTGACTCGGCATGGGGTGAGTGGGGTCGTAGGTGGACTGCCGAGGAAGGGCGCCATTCAATAGCCATGCGTGACTACGTCACCATCAGTGGATTGGTGGATCCATCGGAGTTGGAGCAGGCGCGCATGGCGCAGGTCAGCAGTGGTTTGGTGCCTGAGCCGGAGAACGCAGTTGACGGAATGTGCTACGTGGCCGTGCAGGAACTCGCTACCCGCGTATCGCATAGGAACACCGGTGCCGCGTTGGAGGATCCAGCGGGTTATGAAGTCATGATGCGTCTCGCCGCTGATGAGAACAAGCACCACTTGTTCTATCGCGATCTCGTGACATCGCTTTTCAAGCTCAATCCGAGTCGTGCGATGGAGTCGCTCTCGAATCAAATTCGTAGTTTCGCAATGCCAGGTACTGGCATCCCGGGATTTGCTGAACATGCCCGACAGATCGCCAATGAAGGCATCTATGACCTCAGCGTTCACCACGATCGCATCATTGAGCCGCTGGTCACGAAGCAGTGGGCGGTCGACAAAGTGCAGGGCTTGTCCGCGGCCGCCGAACAGGCCCGCGAGTCATTGCTGAAGCACGTTGAGCGTCTTGGCAAAGTGGCGAACAGGATGCGAGAGCGACGCCAAGAGGCCGCCGAATAGACCCAATTGCGACCATTTGGTCGCAGTGTTCCCATTTGCGACCATTTGGTCGCGGTGTTATGGTCTGACAATCAGACCGAGCCCCAAAGCCCTAGCGGCTGTAAAGGCACGGTCCTGATTCCAGCGGAGGGGTAAAAGTTGCCGATCAAAGGCTTGAACCATGCGGTGCTCTACGTACGCGACATCGCAGTTACTAAGCGGTTCTACACCGAGGTGCTCGACTTCGAAACCATGTCCGAGGATCCAGGCGGGCACTACCTATTTATGCGCGCTCCGCTTTCTGAGAATCATCATGACATCGCATTTTTTGCAATCGGCTCAGGTGCTGGGCCGAGTCCGGCTGGCAAGAGCACAGTTGGGATGTACCACATTGCTTGGGAAGTTGCCACGCTGACCGAGCTTGAGGAAATGCGATTGAAACTTGCCGCAGCAGGCGCGCTGGTCGGGGCAAGTGACCACGGCGTGAACAAGAGTCTCTACTCGCTTGATCCCGACGGCCATGAGTTCGAAGTTATGTGGCTTGTTCCACCCGAGCATTGGGGAGACATGGCTCACCAGGCGATTATTCGCCCACTGGATCTGGAAGCTGACAGAAAATATTTCGCGAAACACGGACTCTCGTGAGTAACTCAACCTTTGAACACGTCGAGCGCCGGACCATTGCGGCTGATGTTCGTGAGCGCATCATTGATGCAATCCGAAGAGATGAACTCAAAGTTGGTGATCTCCTGCCTGCAGAACGCGTGTTATGTGACGAGTTTGGAGTAGGCCGTACCTCGGTGCGCGAGGCCATACAAGGACTCATTGCGTCGGGTTACGTAGTGCGAAAGGGCAATCGTGCAGTGATTGCAAGTGCCACACCAACTCTGGAACTCGCGATTGACACCCGCAAAGCAACGATCAGCAACTTGTTTGAAGTGCGCCGCGTGATTGAACCCGCTCTTGCCGGGCTCGTTGCTGAGCGCGCGAGCGCAAGTGTGAGACGCCAAATTTCAGAAATCGCCAATCGTCAAGCAAGCGGAATCGAAGAGTTTCGTCTCATTGACCGCGAGTTCCACCAAGCAATTGCGGCGGCATGCGAAAACCCCGTTTTGCTGGATGTTTATGAGCAGGCCCTGGCTTCACTCTTTTCATCAGAAGAGTTCGCATCATTGCTATATGACGAAAACAACAAGGACGAAGTGATTGACATCATCGCTTCGTCAAGCAAAGCCCATCTAAACATTGCTGCTGCGATTCTCGCTGGAAATCGCGCGATGACTGAAACAGCTGTCTCCGCCCACTTATGGGATGTGGAGCAGCGCATGCTGGAACGTCTCAAGTAAGGAAGAAAATGAACCTCACAAATCAGTACTGCTACTTCTTTGATGAAGCCGAATTTAAAGAAACCGATCGCCCGGGTTTCCGTCGACGTGTCGTAACCGGCGACAACCTTCAGCTGTGGTTTTGGCGCATAAAGGGTGGTAGCCGCGGCTCGTACATGCACCAGCACGTTGAGAACGAACAGCTCGGTGTGATTATGCGCGGCCAGCTCGATTTTCGTATCGGCGACAAGGAGTCAGAAGAGCGAGTGGTACTCGGAGAAGGGGAGATATATCTCGCCCCGAAGTCCATCTGGCACGGCGACAGCATTTTTGTTGGCGATAAGGAATATGACGAAGTTTGGATTCTTGATGTTTTCGCACCAGTGCGGACCGACGTCTGAGAGTGAGTGAGGAAAACAAAATGACTTCTGCAGATTGGCGCTTAGCCGTTGACATTGGCGGCACTTTTACCGACGTGGTTCTTATGGACCGTGAATCGGGCCGAGTTGTTGTGGACAAAACTCTCACCACTCCGAGTGCACCACTGGATGGTGTGCGCACGGGTGTGCGTCAGTTGTTGGCCAAAGCCGGAGTGAAACCTTCTGACATCACGGCACCAATTGTTCAT